>CAZSDX010000394.1:0-7092 GCA_964605685.1 uncultured Polyangiaceae bacterium | reverse complement strand
CGGGCGCCTCCCCGCCGCCAGCTCCGCCATCGGGAGGGAGACGCCCAGCGGCGCCCCCGCCGCGTCCCCCAGCGACCGCAGCACCACCGCTGCGTACGCCGTCGAGGGCCGCAGCGGTACCCCCTGGAGCGGCAGCAGCGCCAGCAGGTTCGGCGCGCCGAAGGGGCCGCCGTCCTCGAGGAAGCGGACCTCGACCGGGTGGCGCCGCCCCCGCTCGGGACTCGATGGATCAACGTTGATCAAGAAGACCGCCGCGCCGTCGTCCACGCTCGCCTGGAGGGACGGGAGGCGAGCCGGGTCGAGGGGAGCCGAGAGGGGGAGGAAGACGGCGGAGGTGAGGCCGAAGCCGTCGGCGTCGCGGTCGAGGAGGGCGAGGATCTTGTCGAGGAGCTTGCTGGAGCCGGCGCCGGGGAAGCCGGAGATATCCGGGCGACCATCCGGGCGGCGGCGGTGCTCCCCGGGGAAGGGGGCGTCGAAGAAGCCGGCGCCGAACCGCAGGAGGACCTGGGTACCCGGGGTGGGCTGGGGGGCGGGCGGGTCGGGGGCGGGCTCGTCGCCGCAGGCGAGGAGCGCGGCGAGCGCGAGGGGGAGGAAGCCCCGCGCCGCGGCGTTCATCCGGTCCAGCCGATGTCGACGAAGGTGAGGTCGTCGGAGAGAGGGAGGCCGTTGAGGAACTGCTCGAGCACCATGACGAGGAAGACGCCAAGGGGCTTCTGGGCGGCGACGGCGCAGCGGAAGGCTTCGAGGAGGCGTTCCTCGCCGAAGGGCTCGCTGGCGGCGTTGAAGGCCTCGACGGCGCCGTCGGTGTAGAGGGCGACGTGGTCGCCCCGGAGGAGCTGGTGCGTCCACTCGGGGAACTCGACGTCGGCCATCAGGCCGATGAAGGGGCCGCCGGTCTCCAGCTCGCGGGCGGATTCGCCCCGCACCAGGCAGGGGGCCGGGTGCGCCGCGGAGGAGAAGCGAAGCAGCCCTTGCTTGAAGTCAAAGTCGGCGCACAAGGCGGTGAAGTGGACCGAGAGGTGGGTGAAGTTGGTGGCGATGCGCTGGTTGAGGGCGGCGAGGACCTGGGCGGGGCCGCCGGCCTCCCGCCGGACCAGCTCGTACTCGCTGGAGATGAGCACCGTGGTGAGGGACGCCTTGACGCCGTGGCCGGTGGCGTCCGCCACGAACACCCGCAGCGTGCCGTCCGGGAGGGCGAAGACCTGGTAGAGATCGCCGCCGACGAGGTCGAGGGGGCGGTAGATCACCTCGGTGGAGACCCCGGGGATCTGGGGGGGCGGGGTGAGGATGCGCTGCTGGAACTCCCGGGCCTGGAGCAGGTCCTCCATGAGGTCTTCCCGCTGGTCGGCGCGCTCGAAGGCGGCGAGGAGGCCGCCCCGGCGCCGGGCGTGGTAGAGATCCCGCAGCGCCTTCTCCTCGGCGTCGTCGACCAGGGCGAAGCGCAGCCGCACCGACGAGCCCAGCTGCACCCGGTCTCCATCGCGGAGCACCACCGCCTCCTCGATGCGGGCGTCGTTGACGTAGCTGCCGTTCTTGGAGCGGGCGTCGCTGAAGATGTACTCGCCCCCCACCCGCATCAGGTGCGCATGGAGCCGGGAGAGGTTGCCGTCGTCGAAGCGGATGTTGCACTCCGGCGAGCGGCCCAGGGTCACCACGTTCTGGTTGGGGATGGTGAGCACCAGGCCCGCCTCCTCGCCACCCATCACGGTGAAGATCCCCTTGCGGGGGGTATCCCGCACCTGCACCTTGGCGACGAAGGTCTCCTGACCAGCATCGAAACCAGCCGCGAGGTTCTTTGCCGTGGAAGAGGTCGAATCGTCGTGTTTGCCGGAGTTGCCCGACATCCGAGAGGTCACCTTCGTAAGCGAGACAGATCCGGGGAGCACCGCAGCCCGCCCGGGGACCGCAGCATAGCTCAGCTTGGCCTTGATGTGAGCGCAACAATCTCCTGCCCCTCCTCGATCAGCCGGGCCAGGTGCGCCTCGCCCTGGAAACTCTCGGCGTAGATCTTGGAAATATCTTCCGTGCCGGAGGGACGTACCGCGATCCAGCCGCTGTCGGCGGTCACCTTGACGCCGCCGATCTCCGCGTCGTTGCCGGGGGCCCTCGTCAAGCAGGCGCGGATCGGCTCGCCTCCCAGGTGATCCCTGCCCAGCGTCTCCGGGGTGAGCCGCTTGAGGCGGGCCTTTTGCTCCGGGGTCGCCGGGGCGTCGACCCGCCGGTAGAAGGGCCTCCCGAGCGCCCCGGCGAGCCGCTCGTAGTGCTGGTAGGGATCTGCGCCGGTCACCGCGAGGATCTCCGCGGCCAGCAGCCCGAGCAGGATTCCATCCTTGTCGGTGGTCCAGACGCCGCCGTCCCGCCGGAGGAACGAGGCGCCGGCGCTCTCCTCCCCGCCGAAGCCTAGCCCCCCGCTCCGCAGCCCGTCCACGAACCACTTGAACCCCACCGGGACCTCCACGAGCCTGCGGCCCAGCCCCGTGACCACCCGGTCGATCAGCCCGCTGCTCACGAGGGTCTTGCCCACCGCGGCCTCCGCCGGCCACCCGGGGCGATGGGAGAACAGGTAGTCGATGGCCACCGCGAGGTAGTGGTTCGGGTTCATCAGCCCGCCGGACGGCGTGACGATCCCATGGCGGTCGGCGTCGGTGTCGTTGCCGAAGGCCACCGCGTAGGAGTACCGCAGCTCCACCAACGCGCTCATCGCCCAGGGGGATGAGCAGTCCATGCGGATCTTCCCGTCGTGGTCCTGGGGGACGAAGGAGAACGTCGGGTCGCGGTGGGGCTCGACCACGGTCACGTCGAGGCCCAGCCGCTCGGCCACGGGCCCCCACACCTCCAGGCTCGCCCCCCCCAGCGGGTTCACCCCGATCTTCACCCCTGCCCTCCGGATCGCCTCCACGTCGATGGCCCCGGGGAGTTCCTCCACGTAGGGCCCCACGTAGTCGTACTCCCTCACCGTCGCCGCCCGCCGAGCCCGCTCGTAGGGGACGCGCCGCACCCCCCGGTTCTCCTCCCGCAGCAGCGCGTTGGCCCTCTCCTCGATCTTCCGGGTGATCCCGGTGTCTGCGGGGCCACCGTGGGGGGGGTTGTACTTGATGCCGCCGTCCTCCGGCGGGTTGTGGGAGGGGGTCAACAGCAGCGCGTCCGCCAGGCCCTCGCGCCTGCCCGCGTTGTGCCGGAGCACCGCCCTCGACGCCAGCGGTGTGGCCGTCAGCGTCCGCCCCGGCGCCACCAGCGTCTCGACCCCGTTGGCCGCCAGCACCTCCACCGCGGTCCGCAGCCCGGGGAGCGCCAGCGCGTGGCTGTCCATCCCGAGGAAGAGCGGCCCGGTGGCCCCCTCTTCCCCCCGCAGCTCGCACACCGCCTGGACGATCGCCAGCAAGTGCGCCTCGTTGAACGAGCGCCGCGCCGCCGACCCGCGGTGCCCCGAGGTACCGAAGCTCACCCGGTGGGCCGGCTCGGCCGGGTCGGGGGCCTCCGTGTAATACTTCGTCACAAGCTCAGCGGGGTCGATCCGGCGGTCGGGGGTGGGAAATTTTCCTGCCAGCGGGTGCGCGGTCATGGCCCCATGGTGGCACAAACCGGCCAGGGTGCCTCGCCGAACCGTTTGCTCTGTGGCTTCCTGGTGAACAACAATCGTCGGCGGCCCCCCATGACCAGAGCGGAGCGCTCCTTCCTCGTGCTCGACATCGAGACCATCCTCGACCCCGAGCTCCCCCTCCCGCAGCCTCTCACCGAGGGGTCGGCCCTGCCCCCTGCTCCCTTCCACCAGATCGTCGTCGTCGGCGTCTGCTGGATGGACCAGCACTACGCCGCCCAGCGCTTCGGCATCCTCGGCGAGGGGAAGAGCGAGGCCGGGATCCTCGCCGACATCGCCCGCTTCCTGGAGGAGCGCCGCCCCGACATCGTGAGCTGGAATGGCCGCGGCTTTGACCTCCCGGTGATGGCCGCCCGCTGCCTCCGCCACGGGATCCGCTTCTCGCACTACTACGCCACCCGCGACGCCCGCTTCCGCTTCTCCCCCGACGGCCACTTTGATGTCATGGATTACCTCGCCGACTTCGGCGCCGCCCGCCCCGCCCGCCTCGACACTGCCTCCCGCCTCATTGGCCTCCCCGGCAAGATCGGCGTCGACGGCAAGGACGTCGGCCCCCTGGTCCACGCGGGCAAGCTTGCCGAGGTCCAGTCTTACTGCCTGGGAGATGTGTTCCAGACCGCCGCCGTCTTCCTGCGGCTTCAGCTTGTCCGGGGCGTCCTCGACGCCGTTCGCTACAAGGAGGCCATGACCACCCTGCTGGAGCGGGGCGCCGCCGACCCCCGGCTGCTCCCGGTGGTCAACGCCTGCAACCGCAAGCGGCTGCTCCTCGACGGGTGACGCGCCTCCGGGTCGCTCTGCTGCTGCTGGGGGCCTGCGGGGGGGCCTCCCCTCCCCCGCCCGCGGCCGTGGACATCGCGCCTGCGGCCTCGTCGTCGGCGCGCTCCTCGCCTCGCCCTCCGGACCCGAGGATCCGCCGGGTATCCACCGGGATCTACGAGGTCGAGGCGGGGCTCTTCGAGGCCCTGCTGGATGACCCGGGGAGGCTGGCTCCCCGGGCCTGGCTGGAGCCGGAGACCAGGGACGGTGAGGTGGTGGGCTATCGCCTCGGCGGCGTCACCCCGGGGGGTCTCCTCGACCGGCTGGGCCTGGTGGAAGACGACCGGATCGAGCTGATCAACGGCGAGCGCCTCCGGGGGCCCGAGGCGCTGGGGCCCATCCGGGCCTCCGCCCGCCGCACCGCCCAGGTGACCGTGATCCTGGATCGAAACGGCTTCCACAAGCTGATGATCTACCGGCTCGTGTACCACTGAGCTCCGGTCAGTGGCCCTCGCCGTAGCGCTCGGAGGCGAGCTCCCAGTGGGTGGGGGAGCGCCAGAGCGAGGAGAGGAGAAGCTGGCGCATGTGGAAGAACTCCTTGGGGAGCTTGTCGTAGAGCTTCTCGAACAGCTCCTCGTGGGAGAGCACCTCGGTCTTCCAGGCCTCCCGGTCGATCTTCATCAGCGCGCGGAACTGCTCCTTGGAGAAGTCGATGCCTTCCCAGTTCATGTCCTCGTAGCGGGGCATCCAGCCCAGGGGGCTCTCGATGGCGGCGGCGCGGCCGTGGACCCGGTCGACGATCCACTCGAGGACCCGCATGTTCTCGCCGAACCCGGGCCACATGAACGAGCCGTCCTTGTCCCGACGGAACCAGTTGACGCCGAAGATCCGGGGGGGGTTGGAGAGGTTGCGGCCGAACTGGAGCCAGTGGTTGAAGTAGTCGCCCATGTGGTAGCCGCAGAAGGGGAGCATGGCGAGGGGGTCGCGGCGGACGACCCCCTGCTGGCCGAAGGCGGCGGCGGTGGTCTCGGAGCCCATGGTGGCGGCGAGGTAGACGCCGAAGTACCAGTTGGCGGCCTGGTAAATGAGGGGGACGGTGGAGCCGCGGCGGCCGCCGAAGATGAAGGCGCTGACGGGGACGCCCTCCGGGGCCTCCCAGTTCTCGTCGATGACAGGGCATTGGCTGGCGGGGGCGGTGAAGCGGGCGTTGGGGTGGGCGGCCTTGCGACCGCAGTCGGGGGTCCACTTCTGGCCCTGCCAGTCGATCAGCTCCGGGGGAGGCTCGTCGGTGAGGCCCTCCCACCACACGTCCCCGTCGGGGGTGAGGGCGACGTTGGTGAAGATGGTGTTGGCCCGGATGGAGGCGATGGCGTTGGGGTTGGTTTTTTCGGAGGTCCCGGGGGCGACGCCGAAGAAGCCAGCCTCCGGGTTGATCGCGTGGAGCTTGCCGTCCTTGCCGGGGCGGATCCAGGCGATATCGTCGCCGACGGTGGTGATCTTCCAGCCCTTGTAGGACGTTGGGGGGATCAGCATGGCGAAGTTGGTCTTGCCGCAGGCGGACGGGAAGGCGGCGCAGACGTAGGTCTTCTCGCCCTTCGGGTTGGTGACGCCGAGGATGAGCATGTGCTCGGCGAGCCACCCGTCGTCACGGGCCATGTTGGAGGCGATGCGGAGCGCAAAGCACTTCTTGCCGAGGAGCGCGTTGCCGCCGTAGCCCGAGCCGTAGGACCAGATGGTCCGCTCCTCGGGGAAGTGGACGATGTACTTCGTCTCCTTGTTGCAAGGCCAGGGGACGTCCTGCTGGCCAGGCTCCAGGGGGGCGCCGATGGAGTGGAGACAGGGGACGAAATCCCCGCTCCCGAGGGCCTCCAGCACACGGCGGCCCATGCGGGTCATGATCCGCATGTTGACGACGACGTAGGGGGAGTCGCTGATCTCCACGCCGATGTGGGAGAGCGGCGAGCCCACCGGGCCCATGCTGAACGGGATCACGTACATCGTCCGGCCCCGCATCGCGCCGTCGTAGAGCCTGGTGAGGGTGGCCTTCATCTCCCGGGGGTCGACCCAGTTGTTGGTGGGGCCCGCGTCCTCGCGGCGGCGGCTGCAGATGTAGGTTCGATCCTCCACACGCGCAACGTCCGAGGGGTCGGAGAGGGCCAGGTAACAGCCGGGGCGCTTCTCCGGGTTGAGCTTGCGAAAAGTCCCGCTCTTGACCATCTGGGCGCACAGCTCCTCGTACTCCGCCTCGGAGCCGTCGCACCAGTGAACCCGGTCCGGCTTGCACAGGGCGATGATCTCGTTCACCCAGGCCACCAGCCTGGGGTTGTCGACGTAAGAGGGGGGCTGGCTGCCAGGGATAGGTGCGCCGTTCGTTGCTTGCGTCATCGTCGGTGAGCTCCAGGTGAGCCGGGCGCCTCCCGGGCGCTCGACGGTGCCTCTTATACCCCGAACCTCCCCCCCTTGCACCCCCGGCTCCGCGCCTCTGACCGCGACAATTGCGCCTGACCTACCGCCTCGGCAGCACCCAGGGGGCCGGTGCCTCGCGCTGGCGAGCCGCCTGCCGCGCCTCCTTCAGCTCGTCCCCACCGCGCAGGCACGGATAGCAGTCCTCGCGGCCATCGCCGCCGCACCCATCCTGCCGCTCCAGCTCGTCGAGCTGCGGGAGGCAGCGCCGGTCCCCCTCCGCACGGACCCGCGCCAGCGCCTCCTTCGCCCGCCCGCACCGCCGCTGCCGCTGC
>CAZSDX010000393.1:0-7093 GCA_964605685.1 uncultured Polyangiaceae bacterium | reverse complement strand
CCCCCACGCCCCCCACCGCATCCCCTGCCGCCCGTCCCCGCCTCGCTCCCGAGCCGGAGCCAGCCCCCCAACCGCCCTCGTCCGCGGCCCCCTTGCCCTTCTCCGACCTCCCCCCCGAGCCTCACGACGAGGACGCCTTCCCTCGGACCCCTCCGGGGTTGACCCGGCAACACGCCCGGGGCTTCTGCTCCGGGCGCGCGATCCTCCATACTTCCCTGGGCGAGGTCAATTGTTACCCCTACCGGTGCCGGGATGGACGGTGCCTGCTCCGGTGCGAAACCCGGCGGGACTGCGCCGGCTCGGAGGGGCCCGCCGAGACGCAGGAGCACGGCTGGCCGCTCGATTGCGGCGGGGGCGAGTGTTATCCTCTGGCCCCTCGCCACGTCCACGGAAACTGAAACATGCCCTCGCCACGAAAGCTCGGGCTCATCGGAGATATTCACGCGGAAGACCTGCTGCTGGAGCGCGCCATCGAGGCGCTCCTGGGCCACGGCGTCGAGCAGATCTTGGCGGTGGGGGACGTGGTGGATGGCCAGGGCGACGTGAACCGCTGCATCGAGCTGCTGGAGCGCCACGGGGTGCTCTGCGTGCGGGGCAACCACGAGCGGTGGATCCTCAACGACAGCGCCCGGACCTTGCCCCACGCGCACCGGCTCGACGACCTCTCCCCGGCGTCGCGGACCTACCTGCGGGGTTTGCCCGCCACGCGCACCATCGCCACCGCGGCGGGGGTGCTGCTGCTCTGCCATGGTCTGGGCGGCAACGACATGGTGGGGGTGAAGCCGGACGACGTCGCGAGGGAGCTGGAGCAGAACGACGTGCTGCAGGAGCTGCTGCTCCGGCGTGAATTTGATCTGATCGTCAACGGGCACACCCACAAGCCGATGGATCGGGTGGTCCGCGGGGTGCGAGGCGGGAGCGCCCGGATCATCAACGCCGGGACGCTCTACCGCGAGCACGAGCCCTGCTACGTGGTGCTGGATCTCGATACGCCGCAGGCCAGCTTTTATCCGCTGGAGACGACCGGGCTGTAACCGCCTGGAGAGCAGCGCCGCGGTGAGGAGCGCGACCAGGAGGACGATCCCGGCGAGGATGGGCCAGCGGACGAGGGGAGAAGGAGCGGGGGAGGCGGGAGCGACCGCCGGGGGAGGCGGCGAGGAGGCGGGAGGGGGTGTCGAGGCAGAGGGAGGTGAGGGGAGCGGGGGAGCGTCCGCGTCGTCCTCGTCGGCCCCGGTGGTATCCGGCGCGAAGAGGCCGCCGGCGGCCGCGTCGGCGTGGTACTCGGCCAGCACGCGGAAGGTGGTGGTCATGGACTCCCCCTCCAGCGGCATCTGGAGCCGTTCCCCCTCCAGGCGAGCCAGGACCACCGTCACGTTGTCGTCGCCCCCCCGGGAATTGGCCAGGGCGATCATCTCGCTGCAGGCGGCGGCCAGGGTGGGGGCGGTCTCGATGAGCACCCGCATCTCGTCGGCCTCGAGCTTGTTGGAGAGGCCGTCGGAGCAGAGCAGCAGCACGTCGCCGTTGCGGAGATCGAGGCGCCCGAGGGCGACCTCCACCTCGGGGCGCTGCCCCATCGCCTGGAGCACGATGTTCTTCATGGGGAACTTCGCCGCGGCCTCCGGCTTGAGGGCGCCGCTGTCGATCATGAACTGGACGAAGCTCTGATCCCGAGTCATCTGCCGGATGCGCCCCCCCCGGAGCAGGTACGCGCGGCTGTCTCCGACCGCGGCGATGTAGGCCTGCTGCTCGTGGATGCAGACCGCGGTGAGCGTGGCCCCCATCCCCCGCCGTCCGGGCTCGTGCGCGGCGTTCCACACCTCGCGGTTGGCACTCTTGACGGCCTCCAGGGTGGCCTCATCCCAGGATATGCCTCGTGCCTCTGCCATGGCGCGGCGAAGCGTCTCGATGGCCAGCGCGCTGGCGACCTCGCCGGCGGCGGCGCCGCCCATTCCATCGGAGACCGCCAGCAGCACCGCCCCCTGGGAGGCGTCGAAGGAGCTGGCCTTGAAGGGCGTGGTGCTCGCCTCCACGCCGCTGAGCGGCGTGATCAGGAAGGCGTCCTCGTTGTTGGTCCGCACCCTCCCTGGATCGGTCTGTCCGAACGCGAGCACCCTGGTGTGCGCATCCGGGCGGATCTCCTCGATCATCACGAGCGACGATACCACACCCCCCGCTCATGCTGGCGCCCCCGGAGGGATTCGAACCCACAAAAGCCTGCTTCGAAGGCAGGGTACCGTCCGTTCGGTACGAGAGCAGGATCACCCACGAATCCCCACCCATCTTCCTGACACTCGCGTTTGGCCATTCGGTGAGGGAGGGCTCCGGACCCGGGGATCCCGGCCATCTTCGCGCTAAGCGCCAGCGAGAGTGGAAGTCGCCGTCCCGATCGACGCGCTTGTAGGTGTGAGCCCCGAAGAGGTCGCGCTGGGCTTGGATGACGTTCGCCGGCAGCCGGGCGGTACGGATCGTGTCGTAGTAGGCCAGCGAGGCGCCCATGGTCAGCAGTGGGAGGCCCGCCTGGATCGCGAGGGCCACGGTGGAGCGCCAGCCCTCCTGGCGGGCGGCCAGCTCCTCGACGAAGCCCGGGTCCAGGAGCAGGTTGGGCAGGCTCGCGTCCCGCTCGTAGGCGTTCTTGATCCGGGTGAGGAACTGGGCCCGGATGATGCAGCCGCCCTGCCAGATGCGTGCGAGTTCGCCCAGGCGCAGCCCCCAGGAGCGCTGGTCGCTGGCGGCGCGGAGAAGCTGCATCCCCTGGGCGTAGCTGCAGGCCTTGGAGGCGTAGAGCGCCGCCCGGACGCCGGCGACGATGCGTGCGCGTTCCTCGGCGGGGCGAGGGGCGGGGCAGGGGCCAGGGAGCACCTTGGAGAAGGCCACCCGGTTGGCCTTGTCCGCGGAGAGGACGCGGGCGTCCACGCTGGTGGCGATGGTGGGGATGGCGACGCCCACGTCCGCGGCGTCCTGGACGGTCCATTTGCCGGTGCCCTTCATCGAGGCGGCGTCGAGCACGGCGTCGATGAGGTCGCCGGGCCCCTCCGGGTCCTTGGTGCGGAAGATGTCGGCGGTGATCTCGACCAGGAAGGACTGGAGTTCGGCGGCGTTCCACTCGGCGAACACGTCGGCGATCTCGGCGTTGCTCAGGCCACCGATGTGCTTGAGCACCGAGTAGGCCTCGGCGATGAGCTGCATGTCGCCGTACTCGATGCCGTTGTGGATCATCTTCACGTAGTGGCCCGACCCGCCGGGACCGATGTAGGTCACGCAGGCTCCGTCCGGGACCTGGGCGGCGATCCTGGTGAAGACGGGCTCCAGCTCGCGGTAGGCCTCGCGGTCGCCACCGGGCATCATGGAAGGCCCGTTGCGAGCCCCCTCCTCGCCCCCGGAGACCCCCATGCCGAAGTACCGGATCCCCTTGCCGCCGAGCTCGGCGGCGCGGCGCTCGGTGTTGGTGAAGTGCTCGTTGCCTCCGTCCACCAGGATGTCGCCCGGCTCCAGGTGGGGCAGGAGGGTCTCGATGGCCTTGTCGGTGACCGCCCCGGCCTTGACCAGCAGCACGACTCGCCGCGGCCGCTGGAGCGAGCCGAGCATTTCCTTGATGTCCTTGTAGCCCCCCACCGGGAGCCCGTGGGCCTCGTTGATGAAGCGATCCACCGGGTCGGGCCACGCATCCCAGGCCGCCACCGGGAACCCCTTCTCGGCCATGTTGTAGGAGAGGTTTCGACCCATGACGCCCAGGCCCACCATGCCAACTGCAAACTCGGCCATCTCAGATCCCCTTTCGTTGGCGCTCACCGTAACCCGTGCGGTCAGGTCTGAGAAGCACTTCAGGCGCGGCGCGAGGTCGTGGCATAGTGGGGGCCTGCCCCGGTGGGAGGGGACCCTGAGGTGATCATGAACCATGTGCCTCCGAATCCGCTGCGTGAAGGGACACCCGACGAGCACGGGGCTCCGCCCTGTTCCTTCGTCATCTTCGGCGCCTCCGGGGATCTGACCCGGCGCAAGCTGCTCCCGGCGCTCTACAACCTGGCGCTCTCCCGGTCGCTGCCCCACGCCTTCTCGGTGCTCGGGGTCGCGCGCCGCCCCAAGACCGACGCCAGCTTCGGCGAGGAGATGCGTGAGGCGGTGGGCAAGTTCTCCCGCCGCAAGCCCCTGGACCTCAACGCCTGGACCCCGCTGGAGCAGGGCATCGGCTACGTGCAGGGCTCCTTCGACCAGGCCAAGACCTACCACGACCTCAAGGCGCGGCTGCAGCGCTCGGACGCCGAGCGCGGCACGGCCCAGAGTCGGGTGTTCTACCTCGCGGTCGCCCCGGCGGATGTCCTCGGCATTGTCCGCGGTCTCCACGAGGTCGGCCTCCTGCCCCGCCCCAGCCCCGAGCCCGGCGCCCCCTTCGCCCGCGTCGTCGTCGAGAAGCCCTTCGGCGAGGATCTCCCCTCCTCCCAGGCGCTCAACCGCGAGCTCTACCGCTACCTCGACGAGCAGCAGCTCTACCGGATCGATCACTACCTCGGCAAGGAGACGGTCCAGAACCTCATCGTGCTGCGCTTCGGCAACGCCATCTTCGAGGCCCTCTGGAGCCGCAACCACATCAGCCACGTCGAGATCACCGTCGCCGAGGACATCGGCGTCGAGGGCCGCGGGAAGTTCTACGAGCAGGTCGGGATCACCCGCGACATCGTCCAGAACCACCTCCTCCAGCTCCTCACCATCACCGCCATGGAGCCCCCCGCTTCCCTCGACGCCAACGCCGTCCGCGACGAGAAGGTCAAGGTGCTCCGCTCCCTCCGTCCCATCCGTGGCCACGAGGTCCTCTCCTCCGTCGTCCGTGGGCAGTACGCCCGCGGCGTCGTCCGCGGCGACGCCGTGCCGGGCTACCGCGAGGAGCCCGACGTCCTCCCCGAGTCGGTCACCGACACCTACGTCGCCATGCGCCTCTTCGTCGACAACTGGCGCTGGGCCGGTGTCCCCTTCTTCCTCCGCGCCGGCAAGCGTCTCAGCAAGCGCGTCGCCGAGATCGCCGTCCACTTCCGCTCCCCTCCCCTCGCCCTCTTCGGCGCTGGCGGTACTGGTCGCAGTCCCAACAGCCTCGTCCTCCGGGTCCAGCCCGACGAGGGGGTCGCCCTCCGTTTCGACACCAAGATCCCCGGCGGCGGCATGTCCATGCGCGAGGTTGCCATGGACTTCCGCTACGGTACCACCTTCGGCGGAAGCTCCCCCGAGGCCTACGAGCGCCTCATCCTCGACGCCCTGCGCGGCGACCCCACCCTCTTCACCCGCGCCGACGAGGTGGAGGCCCAGTGGGGCTTCATCGACCCCATCCTGGCTGCCTGGCGCGACCACAACGCCCCGGTCGCCCTCTACGAGGCCGGCTCCATGGGCCCCCCCGAGGCCGACACGCTCCTGGCCCAGAGCGGCTTCGCCTGGAGGCGCCCGTGAACCGCCTCGACTCGGGCAAGATGAGCGACGCGCTCAACCACCTGGAGCGCTCGCTGTCGGCCATCTGGGCCCCGGAGGAGGGAGCGCTCCCCAAGGCCCGGGTCTGCATGGGCAACCTGATCCTGCTCGCCGGCGCCGCCGGGCGTGACCGCGCCGTCGAGCTGCTCGACGCCCTGCGTGCCGCCGAAACCTCCCGCACCTTCCTCATCACCATCGACCCGAGGCTGCCCCTCTGGGCCCTCGACACCGACGTCTCCGCCCGGTGTCAGCGCGAGGGGGAGCAGCTCCTCTGCTCGGAGCGCATCGACCTGACCCTCGGCGCCGGCGCCGTCGGCCGGGCCTCCTCGGTCGTCACCTCGCTGCTGATGCCCGAGGTTCCCTCCACCCTCGTGCTTCTCGAGCCGGCGCCCCCCATGCTGGTGGCGGCCCTCACCCGCAGCGCCTCCCGCCTGGTCATCGACAGCGAGGCCACCGGCATCGAGGCCGCCGCCGGCCTGGCCCGCGCCACCGGCGCTCACCTCGCCGATCTCGCCTGGATGCGCCTCTACCCCTGGCGCAACCAGATCGCTGGCGCCTTCGACGACCCGCGGGTCCGACCGGCGGTCTCCGCCGTCCGGCGCCTCGCGATCGCGGTCAGCGGCTCCCACCCGCTCCCCCCGGTCGCACGCCTGCTCGTCGGCTGGCTCGCCTCTCGCCTCGGCTGGACCCTCCAGGATCCCTCCGCCGCCGTCGACGCCCAGCACCAGCGTATCCTCCTTGACCTCCAGGGGCGCGCCGCCGTCGACGCCCCGCCGGGCCGCCTGCTCTGCGTCGAGATCGGCGCCCTCCTCGGGGACGCCTACATGCTCCTTGACCTCGCCCGCGAGCCCCACGGCTCCACCCTCCAGGTCGCCCGGACCGTCGAGGGCCTGGGCGCCTCCGTCGAGCACGTCACCCTCGCGGAGCCCTCGCTCCCGGCCCTGCTTGATCGTGCCCTCGACGACGCCACCTCCGACCTCGCCCTGCGCCAGGCGCTCCAGGCTGCCACCGCGCTTCTCCCGGGAGCTACCCCATGAACCAAGGACAGACCCTCGTCGCCGCGGACGGCGACGCCCTCGCTCTTATCGCCGCCCACCTGGTCCGCGCCTGGGTCAGCGAGGCCGCCGCCGCCCGGGGGGTGGCCCGCGTCGCCCTGTCCGGAGGTTCCACACCACGGGCGATGAACCGGCACCTCGCCGCGATGGATCTCCCCTGGGCCTCCACCGAGTGGTACTGGGTCGATGACCGCTTCGTCCCGCAGGAGAACCCCCGGAGCAACCTGGGCGCGGCCCGCGCGGACCTGTTCGACCGGCTATCGGCGCCGCCCCGGGCGGTCCACGGGATGCCCCACGGCCCTTCCCTTGACGCGAGCGCCGCCGCCTACGAGGCCACCCTCGCGGCTGGTTTCGGCCTCCCGGGGCCTGCGCCCGGCGTGCTCCCGGTCTTTGACCTGCTGCTCCTCGGCGTCGGCGACGACGGCCACACCGCCTCCCTGTTCCCCGGCGATCCCTTCGTCGACGTCGAGGATCGCTGGGTGATCCCGGTGCCCGCGGCGGAGGGGCGCGAGGCGCGCCTGACGCTGTCCCGCCCGGTGATCGCCGCCGCGCGCCGGGTGGCCGTGCTGGCGCAGGGCGCCTCCAAG
>CAZSDX010000392.1:0-7108 GCA_964605685.1 uncultured Polyangiaceae bacterium | reverse complement strand
CGGGAGGCTCCGGCGGCAGCGGCGGTGGGGCCTGCGTGCCGAACTGCGCGGGGCGCCAGTGCGGGCCGGATCCGGCGTGCGGGAAGTCCTGCGGCGCCTGCGCGCCAGGGAACCAGTGCACGGCCCAGGGGCTCTGCCAGGAGACCTGCTCGGAGACCTGGAGCACGACGATCCAGGGGTTGACGGGGGTAGGGCAGATCCGGACAGCGGACGGGAAGGCGTACACGGTGGGGCACAAGAGCGGGGTGCCGTGGGTGGGCGGCCTGTCGGTGTGCTCGGGGGCGCTGGTGCACCAGGCTTCGGCGCCGATCCCTGGGTCGGACGCGTCGTCGCTGGTGGGGATCACCATCGCCGGGGGCACGCTCCACGCGGTGGGGACCATCGCGATGACCGGCGGCGACGGGGGCGAGGGGCTGTACCTGAACCTGGACAAGTCGCTGAACGTGCTCTTCGGGACGCCGCTCTTCGGGACCACGGTCAAGGACGAGCTCTGGGCGTCGGCGCTGGGCCCCTCGGGCAACCTCTGGATGGCCGGGACCGCCAACCAGAGCGACACCCCCGGGACCAACGGCACCTGGATGGTGAAGGGGCCCGCGGGGGGGCAGAAGTACTGCGGCTTCCCCGGGGGAGCCGGGGCGGACAGCGTGGGGCGCGCGGTCGCGGTGGACGGCGCCGCGGTGTGGATCGGCGGGGCGTCCGGGGGGCAAGGATACCTGGGGCGCTTCGCCGACGCCTCCTGCGGGGCGGAGGAGCCCTGCGGCTGCCAGGTCGGCGACACGATCCAGGTGAAGGCCGGGGAGGCGTTCTCGGAGATCCGGGGCCTCCTGGCCTGGAAAGGGACGCTCTACGCCGCTGGCTTCGCCAGCGACGGAGCCGACATCTTCGGCTTCGTGGCCCGGGTATCGCCGGGGACCCTGGCCGTGGAGGGCATCTACCGCTGGAACCCCACCGCCGACGTGGACGTGTTCCTGGATGTGGCCACCGACGGGTCGCGGCTCTTCCTGGCGGGAGGCCGAGGGTGGAAGGGCGAGGAGGATCTCTCCAGCGCGCAGGCGGCCGTGGTGGCGCTGCCGCTGGGGTTCTCCTCGTCGTCGCCCCCGGACTGGTCCCGGGTCATCCCGGCGGCCCGGGCGTTCTTCGGGATCAGCGCGTCGAGCGCCGACGGGGTGCTGCTCTCCGGCAAGAGCGCCGCGGGCGTCGTGGTCCGCTGCACCACCGACGGGGCTTGCCCGCAGTAGCCCCCGGTGTCACCCCGGGCGGGAGCGGCTGCGGGGGTCGAGGAGGGCGTAGGAGAGGTCGACGAGCAGGTTGGCCAGGATGACCGCGGAGGAGGCGACCAGGACGGTGCCTAGGATGACCGGGCCGTCGCGCTCGACCACCGCGTCGACGGAGAGCTGCCCGAGCCCGGGCCAGCGGAAGAGTTTTTCCGTGACGATGGCGCCGCCGAGCAGCGCGCCGAAGTCGAGGCCCACCACCGTCAAGAGCGGCAGCACCGTGTTGCGTAGCACGTGGACCAGCAGCACCCGGAGCCTGCTGGCGCCCTTGGCCAGCGCGGTGCGCGCGTAGTCCTGGCCGAGCTGACCGAGCACCTCGTCGCGGACCAGGCGCGTGTAGTAGGCGGCGCCGAAGAGGCCGAGGGTCAGCGCCGGGAGGACCACCGAGCGAAGGCGCTCGGGCCAGGTGGCCCCGTAGCCGTCGAACGGGAGCCAGCGGAGCCGGTAGGCCAGCAGGTACTGGAGGCCGAGGCCCAGGAGGAACGTGGGCGCGCTGACGCCCAGCAGCGTGAGGGAGACCACGCCGTGGTCAAGGGCCGTGCCCTTGCGCACCGCGGCCAGCGTCCCGGTGAAGACGCCGAGGAGGAGCTGCACCAAGAGCGCCGCCGAGGCCAGGAGCAGGGAGGCCGGGAGCCGCGCGGCGAGGAGCGCGAGTACCGGCTTGCGCTGCTGGTAGCTGAGGCCGAGGTCAACGTGGAGAGGGCCCAGCGCCGAGCAGGATCCGTGGCCCTCGTCCCGGGGATCAACGGCGGCAGGGCCAGCGTGGAGGAGCCGCCCGAGGAAGCGCCGGTACTGGACGAGCAAGGGGCGATCGAGGCCGAGTTTTTCCCGGATGCGGGCGACGTCGGCGGGGCGAGCCTGGGGACCAGCGATGATCCGGGCGGCATCGCCGGGGAGGACAAAGTTGATGACAAAGGCAAGGGTGACGACCCCCCAGAGCACCAGTAGCGAGGCCCCGAGGCGTCGGAGGGCTCGGCCCAGCATCAGCGCCGCCCTCCGGGGCGCACCCAGCAGGCAATCTGCCCCCGCGACAGCGGCGGAGCCCAGCGCCCGGCGCGGACCGAAGCCCGCGCGTCCGGGTCGATCCAGACGAAGGCGAGGTCCTCGGAGCGGGCCGGGTGGATACGGTAACCACGCAGGTACGGGTGCCATAGCTCGAACCAGCGCTTGCTGTAGAGGACCGCCCAGGGAGCGTCGTCGAGCACCACGTCCTCGGCCTGGTGGTAGAGAGCGAGGCGACGCTCAGGGGAAGGCTCGCGGCGGGCCTGATCGAGGAGATCATCGAGACGAGGGTTGCTGTAGAAGGCGCGGTTCTGGGATTCCTCCTCGCTGATGGCCTTTGACGAGAAGAGAGGCTCGAAGAAGTCGCTGGGGTCAGGGAAATCGGCGGCCCAACCGTCCGAGCCGAAGGCGACAGCGCGGCGGCGGGAGGTCTCCGCCAGGTAGGCAGGCCAGCCCTGCGCCCGGATGCGGAAGCGCACGCCGATGCGGGCCAGGTGCTGCTGGAGGATCTGCGCCGCCTCCACGTCGAAGCTGTCGCTGATGGCGACGTAGGTCAGCTCCCGGGGGTAGCCGCCGCGGCCGGTGGCCGGGTCGTAAGGGAAGCCCGCCTCCCGCATCAGGTCCAGGGCACGGGCGAGGTCAAAGCGCTGCCCCGGCGAGGGGTCGTGTCCCGGGATGGCCGAGGGAAGGATACGGGTGGCCGGGCGGACGGAGCCAGGGCGCACCATGGCGATCTGCTCCCGGTCGATGGCCGCGGAGATCGCCCGGCGAAAGGGGCGGCTGTCGAAGGGCGGGATCTCCGTGTTCATGAACAGCGACTGGACGGCCCGGGAAGGCTCCCAGGCGCCGAGGCCGCGCCAGGCGGGGCTGGCGAGGTAACGGGCCAGGTCCGCCTCGCCCAGCTCCCGGAGGTAGTCGAGCTGCCCGTCCTCGAACTTGAAGCGCTGGGTGAAGGTGGGCACGCCCAGGGCGTAGTCGATGCCGTCGAGGTAGGGGCGCCCCGGCTGGTAGTAGCCCTCGAAGCGCTCGACCCGCACATGCCGCCCCGGCTCCCAGGAGCGAAAGCGGAAGGGCCCCGCGCCGCAGGGGTTGGAGGAAAAATCAGGAGTGTAACGAGCCCCCGCCGAGCGGCACACCGGGGCCACGGTGGGCAGCGCCAGCACCGACAGGAGGGTGGAATCCGGCTCGCTCAGCTCGATGGCCAGGGTGTAGTCGCCCTCGACCTTGACCCCGTCGAGGGCGGAGGCGCGGCGCCGGGTGAAGGCGTGGTAGCCAGTGATCCGCTCGTAGAAGGAGCTGACCGGGCAAGGCGTATCCGGGTGGAGCGCCCGCTCGATGGACCGCTTGACGTCGGAGGCGAGCACCTCCTGGCCGTCGTGGAAGCGAGCGCCGCGGCGCAGGTGGAAGACCACCCGGAGCTGGTCGTCGCTCACCTCCCAGCGCTCCGCCAGGTCGGGGACGAAGCCCTGTCCGGTGGGAGAGAAGTCGAGGAGCTTGGCGAAGAGGAAGTGCTCGATGGCGTTGGCCACCTCGTCGAAGGCAACCGCCGGATCGAGGGTGCGCACGTTGGTGTAGCTGGCCACCCGGAGCCAGCCTCCTCGCCGCGGCGGGGCCGCCGGATCCCCTGCGGAGCCCAGGGGCCCGGCCACCGGGGTATCGCAGCCCGCGAGCGCCGCCAGCGCCAGGGAGAGCGCCACCAACCAGCGCCCGGGAATCAACGAACCTCGCGGGGGTCGAGCGCATCGCGGAGCCCCTCGCCCAGCAGGTTAAAGCCGAGCACGCTGGCCAGGATCGCCACCCCCGGGACGATCACGAGCCGCGGCTGGAGCGTCATCCCGTGCTGACCCTCCTGGAGCATGCGCCCCCAGGTAGCCGTCGGGGGCTGCACCCCGATCCGGAGGTAAGAGAGCACGCTCTCGGCCAGGATCATCGAAGCCATGCCCACCGTCGATACCACGACCAGGGTCCCCGCGATGCCAGGGACGACGTGGCGGAGCAGGAGCGGCAGCGGGCGCTGGCCAAGCGCCCGGGCGGCCTCGACGAAGCCCTGCTCGCGGATCACCAGGGTCTTGGCCCGGATCAGCCGGGCCGTCCCGAGCCAGCTCGTCAACCCGAGCACCAGCAAGACCGTGGTGGCGCTCGTGCCGTCGAGCACCGCCCCCACCGCCATCACCAGCAGCAGGTAAGGGAACGAGAGGAACACGTCCACCAGCCGCATCAGCGCCGCGTCGACCCAGCTCCAGCGCCCTCCCTGGAGGTACCCGGCGACCACCCCCACGGAGCCGCCGATGGCCGCCGAGAGCGCCGTGGAGGCCAGGGCGATGAGGAGCGAGAGCCGGGCACCGTGGGCCAGCCTCGCCAGCTCGTCCCGCAAGAGCGCGTCGGTCCCCAGAGGGTGCCGCAGGCTCGGCCCCGCAGGCAGCCCCCGCGGGTCGACGCCGGAGACGAAGTCGCTCGCGTTCGGGTCGTGCCCCGCCAGCGCCGGCCCCAGCGCCGCGAACAGCACCAGCGCCGCCACCAGGCCCAACCCCACCCGGGCGCCACGCCCCTGCAGCAGGCGACGCCACGCCCCCGTCACAGGGCCCTCCCCGACGCGAGGAAGTCAAGCAACACCTCGGCGAAGCGCTCCGGCTGCTCGATGTGCGGAGCGTGGCCGGTCTCCATCACCTCGAGGCGGGCTCCGTTCAGCTCCCGGGCGAGGCGCTGACCGAACTGGCTCGGGTAGAGGCTGTCGTAGCGCCCCCACACCACGAAGGACGGCGCCTGCACACGCCCCAGCCTGGCCACCGTCGAGCGAGTGTCGAGGAACGCATGCATCACGGCGAAGGCGCTCTCCCTGGCGGAGGGCGAGTTGAAGGCGTCGTAGAGCTGGTCGATCTGCGCCAGCGGGAGCTCGAACCCCGGGGAGAACACACGGTCCCGGAAATACCCCCGGAACAGGCCGCGCCCGTAGAGCTGCTTGAAGAAGAACGCCCCGAGCACCGGCATCTCGAAGATGCCACTCTTCTGCGGCGGAGCGTACACCAGCGGGTCCACCAGCGTCAGCCGGTCGACGAATTCCGGGTGCTTCGTCGCCAGCGCCAGCGCGATGGCCCCGCTCAGCCCGTGCCCCACCACGCTCGCCCTCCCCAGACCCATCGCCGCGATCAGATCCGCCACGCACTCCGCGAAGGCCTCCACCCCGTAATCAAAGCGGTTCGGCGAGGGCTTCTCGCTCTCCCCAAACCCCGGAAGATCCGGCGTCACCACCCGGTACCTCTCCGCTAGCACCGGGCTCACCCCCCCCCAACCCTGCCGGCTCATCAAGAAATCATGGAGCAAAAGCAGCGCCGGCCCCCCGCCCCTCTCCGCCACGCGCAGCCTCACCCCTCTCGCGCTCACGTCGTGTATCTGCTCCGCTGTCGCTCCCATCGCCTCTCGTTCGCCGTTCCTGGAGATTCCCCTGGGATCAGGGGGGGCTGTGGATAGCCTGTGGATAACCTGCTCGGCGCCTGTGGACAATCCAGGGCCGCGCTCGGCTGTGGGTCCCTCGTGATCCCTTGGCCCACGGAATGCAAGGAATTTGTCCTCTTCGCCGCGCTCCAAGGACCCCGAACACGTCTCCCGCCTGGCTTCCAAGGGAGGACAGAAATTGTCCGATCATCGGGTCAGAGGCCGGGGAACAACCGATCACGAGGATCAAGCAGTAAAATTCGTTGGGCGCTTGGTTGACGGCGAAGCGACGCATCGCTTACGGTCCAGAGAGTCAGAGGATGCGGTCAACGATGGACCCCCGCTGCCATGCAAAACAGGCACCACCTCGACGACCCCACCGGGCCACCGGTACCGATTAGCTTCGCACACCCTCTTTCGAAACGAAAACTTAGCGGCGAACCCCCCCAGAGGGGTACCCAAGCCGGCCAACCCGGGGTGCTTGGCCGGGCCGTCGCCCCCGCTGCGACACAAGCCAGAGGTTTTTGGAGGAGCGCAATGAGCACGATGAAGTTGGACGAGAGCAAGACCGAGCCCGGCGCCGCCGCGGCCAAGGCCACCGAGGGCCACCCGGCGCCTGGCGCCGTCGAGGGGCCCCTCGCCCTCTCCGCCGCCCAGCCGGTCA
The DNA here is from genome assembly GCA_964605685.1 of uncultured Polyangiaceae bacterium. Taxonomy (GTDB): domain Bacteria; phylum Myxococcota_A; class Polyangia; order Polyangiales; family Polyangiaceae; genus JANWXX01. The sequence goes on along the minus strand of CAZSDX010000392.1, from coordinate 736 downwards.
CCCGCGAGCAGCGCCGTTCCCGCCGCAAGCGGGCCGTCCGCGCCCGCACCATCAGCGTCAAGCGCATGACCAAGCGCGAGATCGAGCTGGGCCGCGTCCTCTACCCGGAAACCGACTACCCCAAGCCCCGCACCCGCGCCGAGTGCGCCGACGGCCCCCGCCCCTGCCCTTACGTCTCGTGTAAGTATCATCTTTACCTCGACGTACAGAATCGTACCGGCGCCATCAAGCTCAACTTCCCCGATATCGAGGTGGAAGACATGAACGAGAGCTGCGCCCTCGACATCGCCGACCGCGGAGGCACCACCCTCGAGGAGGTCGGCGCCATCATGAACCTCACCCGCGAGCGCATCCGGCAGCTCGAGGTGCGGGCCATGGCCAAGGTCAAGTCCCTCAACGAGATGGAGGCCCTGCGGGACTTCGTCGACGAGGGCCCCGTGGGCAAGCGCCGCCTCCCGGTCCTCAACGCCTCCGCCGAGGACGGCGAGGAGTTCGACGAGCACGAGGAGCCCAGCGAAGAGGTCGATGACCTCGAGGCCGTCGAGGCCAACGACTGCGACTCCTCTGACTACGCGGACTGAGCGACCTCCCCCCACCCCCGAACCCCGCCCGGCGCTGCGCTCGGCGGGGTTTTTGCGTTTCAGCCCTCGCCGCCGGCTCCGGCTTCGCCGCTCGCCCCGGCCTCGCCACCGGAGCCTTCCCCCGCCGCGCCGCCTTCGCCCGCGGCCCCCGCCTC
>CAZSDX010000391.1:0-7117 GCA_964605685.1 uncultured Polyangiaceae bacterium | reverse complement strand
CGTCCGCGCCCGCGGCCCCCGCGGCCCCCGCGGCGACGGAGCTGCTCGCGCCGAGGATCACGCCGCCGAAGCCGCTGGCGCAGACGCCGCAGGAGGAGCCGTGAGGAACCTGGATCCGGAGCGGGCCCGGTGGATCCGGGTGAGGATGGGGGTGCTGTGCGGGCTGATGGGGCTCGGGTGCGGGCTGCTGGTGTCGAGCGCGCACAAGCTCCAGGTGGAGGACGGGGCGGCGTGGCGCGAGATGGCGGAGGCGCAGCGGCAGAGGCGCATGCACGTGGCACCGAAGCGCGGGACGGTGCTGGACCGGAACGGGGTGTCGCTGGCGGTGAGCGTGGAGGTGCCGAGCATCAGCGCCGACGCCTTCGAGATGCTGCGGCTCTACGACGCCAAGGCGCTGCCGGACGCGGTGCGAAGGATCTCGGGTCAGATCGCCAAGGCCCTGGGGCTGGACGCGAGCGAGGTAGCGAACAAGATCCGGCAGAAGCGGCGGTTCGTCTGGCTCAAGAGGCGTGTCTCTGCCGAGGAGGTGGAGGCGATCCGGGCGCTGGGCGACCCGAAGAAGACGGCGAACCCGATCCGGGGGCTACAGATCGAGGGAGAGGGGCGTCGTTACTATCCGAACCGTGATCTGGCGGGCCCGCTGCTGGGGTTCGTGGCGCCGGACGGCGAGGGGAAGGACGGCCTGGAGCTGCAGCTGGAGGACGAGCTGCGGGGGCACGTCGAGGAGGTGAAGGGGCTCCGCGACCGGAGCGGTCGGCTGCTGTTCGCCGAGGGGGTGAGCAACGAGAAGGCGCTTGCGGGGCACTCGGTGTACCTATCCATCGACCAGGGGATCCAGTACATCGCCGAGCAGGAGCTCTCCTCGGCGGTGCGGACCTACGAGGCGGCGGGCGGCAGCGTGGTGGTGATCGATCCGGCCACCGGCGAGCTGCTGGCGATGGCGTCCAGCCCGCATTTCAACCCGAACGACTACGGGCAGAGCCCCCCCGAGGCCCGCCGCAACCGGGCCATCCACGATCGCTTCGAGCCGGGCTCGACGATCAAGATCTTCACCGTCGCCGCGGCGCTCGCCGCTCGGACGCTGACCCCGACCCAGCAGATCTACTGCGAGAAGGGCAGCATGGCGATCGACAACGTCATCATCCACGACACACACGTCAGCGAGTGGTTGACGCCGACGCAGCTGCTGGCGGTGTCCTCCAACATCGGCGCCGCCAAGGTCGGCATCGAGCTGGGGGAGTCCAAGCTCTACGAGGCCTTCCGCCGCTTCGGCTTCGGGGAACCCACGGGGCTGCCGCTCCCGGGGGAGGCAGGCGGCGTGCTCCGGTCCCGGGGGCGGCCCTGGGTCCAGGTGGAGACTGCGGCGGCCAGCTTCGGTCAGGGCGTGAGCACCACCACGCTCCAGCTTGGCATGGCCGTCAGTGCCATCGCCAACGGAGGCAAGCTGATGGAGCCCATCCTGGTGAAGCGGGTGGTCGATGGCCAGGGGAACCTCGTGCGAGAACACACGCCGAGGGTGCGCCGGGAGGCGGTCCCGCCCCATGTGGCTCGCACCGTGGCGGAGATGCTGGTGGCGGTCACCGAGGGGGAAGGGACCGGTATCGAGGCGGCCTTCCAGGGCTTCAAGGTTGCGGGGAAGACCGCCACCGCGCAGAAGGCGGATCCGCAGACCGGTCGCTACACGCAGGACCGCTTCACCTCCTCCTTTGTGGGGTTTGTCCCTGCGGATCGGCCCCGGGTGGCCATCGTGGTGGTCCTCGACGAGCCGATGCTCTCCCACGCTGGCGGCACCGTCGCGGCCCCGGTCTTCCGCCGCATCGCCGAGTTCTCCCTGCGCTATCTGGGGGTGAAGCCCGAGGGCTCCGGCGACGTCTCCCTGGCCAACGTCGGCCGGGACGCTGTTGCCGCTGCCGCCGGTTCTGCCGTGCCTGCCAGCTCCGCCGCCCCCTGGCGCACCGTCGCCCCCCCGATCTCCCCGGATCTTCCGGTCATCCCGGTCAACGACGGCCCCTCGGCCTCCCTGCCTGTCTTCGTCGGTATGCCCGCCCGCGACGCGCTCCGCACGGCCTACGCGCTGGGGGTCGCCCCGTCGCTCCTCGGCTCCGGCGTCGTCGCTCGCCAGGAGCCCTCCCCGGGCACCGTGGTCCCCCGCGGCACCGTCGTCCGTCTCTTCCTCGAACCGCCCGGTTGAGCTCCATGTCCCTCCCTGATCTCGCCTCACCCCGGCCCCCCGTCTCCCTCGGGGAGATCGCCGTGGCCGTCGGCGGCGTGGTGGTCGGATCCTCCTCCGTGGTCGTCGTCGATGTCGTCCAGGAGGCCCAGAAGGTGGTTCCGGGTGCCCTCTATGCCGCCCGCCGGGGCCGCCGCGCCGACGGCCATGCCTTCGCCCCCGACGCCCTCGCCCGCGGTGCCGCCGCCCTCCTCGTCGAGGATGCGGATCTGCTCCGCTCCCTGGGCGCCCACGGCGTCGTCGTGCCCGGGGTCCACCGGGCGCTGGGCCGCGCCGCGCAGATCGTCCACGGGCGCCCCTTCGAGCGCCTCTCGGTCCTGGGCGTCACCGGCACCAACGGCAAGACCACCACCACCAGCCTCGCCGCCTCCCTGCTCCGCGCCCAGGGCGCCCGCCCGGCGCTCCTCGGCACCCTCGGCTGCCTCTTCGAGGGCTACGACCTCGGGGGCTCCCACACCACCCCTGCGGCCGACGATATCGCCCGCTTCGCCGCCCGCCTCCTCGACCTCGGCGCCACCTGCCTCCTCATGGAGGTCTCCAGCCACGCCCTCGTCCTCGATCGCGTCGAGGATATCCCCTTCCAGGTCGCCGGCTTCACCAACCTCAGCCACGACCACCTGGACTTCCACGGCACCATGGAGGCCTACGGCGAAGCCAAGGCCCGCCTCTTCACCGAGCTGCATCCTCGATCAACGGTGATCAACGTGGACGACTCCTTTGGGTCCCGGCTTTTCCATCGCTCCGGGGGCGACGTCCTCGGGGTCTCCCGGCTGGGGGATCGCAGGGCCCGGTTGCAGGCGGTCGGCGTGGCCTCCGGCGCGGGGGGAGTCCGGGCGGAGCTGCTGCTGGGGGACCGACGCTTCCTGCTCCGCTCGCCGCTGGTGGGGGCTCACAACCTGGAGAACCTGCTGGTGGCTCTGGGGCTGGTGCTGCACCACGGTGCCGATCTGGGGGCGGCGGTGGAGGCCGTGCCGTCGCTCCCGCCGGTGCCGGGGCGCCTGGAGCGCTGCAGCGAGGACGGGGACGACCTGCTGGTTCTGGTCGACTACGCGCACACGCCGGACGCGCTGGCCCGGGTGCTGGCGGCGCTGCGGCCGCTGTGCTCCGGCGCGCTGTGGTGCGTCTTCGGCTGCGGGGGGGATCGGGACCCGCACAAGCGGGGGCCGATGGGGGAGGCCGCGGCGCGGGGCGCGGACCGGTTGGTGGTGACCAGCGACAACCCTCGCTCCGAGGATCCTGCGCGGATCGCTGAGGCGGTGGTGGAGGGCGTCCGGGCCGCCGGGGGGGCCTGCGAGGTCGAGCTGGACAGGGCTCGCGCCATCGACCTTGCGGTGGGCGCTGCGGCCTCCGGCGACGTGGTGCTGATCGCGGGGAAGGGCCACGAGACGTACCAGATCCTGGGCGAGCTGACCCGCCCCTTCGATGACCGGGCCGAGGCGCGCCGGGCGCTCGGGCAGAGGAGACGTTGAATGGCCACCGCGATCCCCACCAACCTCGCCTCCTTCACCCTGCACGACCTGCTGGTCATCACGGGGGGCCGACTGCTCGCGCGTGGCGCCGAGGAGGTCGTCGGCGTCTCGACGGACACGCGCTCGATCGCCGCGGGGAACCTGTTCGTGGCCCTGGTCGGCGCCCGCCACGACGGTCACGACCACGTCGCGATGGCGGCGGAGAGGGGCGCGGTCGCGCTGCTGGTGTCGCGCCCGGTGGAGGCTCCGGCGGGCGTCTCGGTGCTTCTTGTCGAGGATACGCTGCGGGCCCTGGGTGCGCTGGGGAGGGCGCACCGGCGGCGGTGGGAGGCCTCCACGCCGACCGGACGCACGGTGATCGGGATCACGGGCTCGGCGGGCAAGACGACGACGCGGGTGGCCGTCGCGGCGGCGCTCCGCGCGGCGGGGATCTCCGCGCATGCCTCCCGGGGGAACCTGAACAACGCCGTCGGCATCCCGATGGTGCTGCTTGGGCTGACCGACGAGCACGAGGTGGCCGTGGTGGAGGTCGGCACCTCATCCCGCGGGGAGATCGCCTACGGCTGCTCGCTGATCGAGCAGCACACGGGGATCGTGACCCTGGTCGGGGCCGCGCACACCGAGAACATCGGTACGATCGACGACGTGGCCCACGAGAAGGGGTTCATGTTCGCGACGCTCCCTCGCGGCGGCACCGCGATCGGGAACGCGGATGACCTGCGGGTGCGGGCCCAGCTCTTCCGTACGCCGGTGGAGCGGTGGATCACCTACGGCGAGGCCGCCGACGCCGACGTGCGCATCCTCGGACGGAGGCCGGGCGGGCTGGCGAGCTCGCGGCTCAGGTTGTCGTTCAGCAAGCGGGTGTCGAGCAAGGTACGCCACGAGGGGGTTGTCAGCGAGGTCGAGTTCGAGACGCCGCTGCTGGGGATAGCGGGGGCCTACGCTTGTGCAGCCGCCTTCGCTGCGGTGGCGTCCCAGGTGACCTTCCTGGACGAGCGCATGGAGAAGATCGCCGGCGCGCTGGGCGTGATCGAGGGGGAGGACGGACGGCTGCGGGCGGTGCGGGGCGCGGACGACACGGTGCTCGTGGATGACTGCTACAACGCCAACCGGGCCTCGACGGTGGCGAGCCTGCGCGCGGCGGCGGAGCTGGCGCGGGCCGAGGGCAGGCGGCTGGTGGCGGTGCTGGGGGAGATGCTGGAGCTGGGGGCGCTTTCGGCGGACGAGCACCGGATCGTGGGGCAGGAGGTCGCCGCCCAGGGGGCCGCGGCGCTGGTGGCGGTGCAGGGGGACGCCGCGGAGATCGCGCGAGCGGCGGCGGCGGGGGGGATCGACGCCTGCTTCGTCCCGGACGCACCGGCGGCGCTGGAGGCGATCCGGGGGCAGTTGCGGCCGGGGGATCTGCTGCTGGTGAAGGGGTCGCGGGGGGTTGGCCTCGATCTTCTGGTCCGCGCTCTGAAGTCTCCTCCTGGGTCCTGATTCGATGATCTACGAGCTGTTGTTTCCTTACCGCAACGCCGCCGGATGGCTCAGCTTCCTGAACGTCCTGCGGTACATCCCGTTCCGGGTCATCGCGGCGACGATGACGGCGATGCTGATCAGCTTCCTGATTTCCCCCTGGTTCATCCGGGAGCTCCAGAAGAAGCAGATCGGCCAGGTGGTGCGGGAAGATAACCCGGAGGGGCACAAGATCAAGGCGGGGACGCCCACCATGGGCGGCGCGTTGATCCTGCTGTCGCTGTTGGTGCCGACGATCCTGTGGGCCGATCTGAAGAACCCCTTCGTGCTGTCGACCACGGCGGTGACCGCGGGCTACGGCGTCATCGGGTTCATCGACGATTTCCTGAAGATCAAGCACCGGAACCCCAGGGGGCTCGCGGGCCGCTACAAGCTCCTCGGCCAGCTCCTCATCGCGGGGACCGCCCTGGGCTTCTCCTTCCTCAACACCTCCCACATGCCCGCCGACTGGGTGGCCCACCGGCTCCACCTCTCGGTGCCCTTCCTGGCCTACGCCAAGCACCCGATCGTGCTCCCGCTCTGGTTTTACCTTCCCTTCGCCGTGCTGGTGGTGATCGGCACCAGCAACGCGGTGAACCTGACCGACGGCCTCGACGGCCTTGCCATCGGCCCCTCGATGATCGCCGCGGGGACCTACCTGATCTGGGCCTACATCGCCGGCGCGACCTTCCTCTTCCAGGTGCGGGGTCAGCTCGAGACGCTGCCCCAGTACCTCGACATCTTCCCCAACGCCACCGGCGGCGAGCTGGCGGTCTACTGCGGGGCCTTCCTCGGCGCCGGCATCGGCTTCCTCTGGTACAATAGCTACCCGGCGCAGGTCTTCATGGGGGACGTGGGCGCTCTCGCCCTCGGCGGCGGTCTCGGCATGCTCGCCGTCTACACGAAGAATGAGCTGCTCAGCGTCATCCTCGGCGGCATCTTCGTCATGGAGGCGCTCAGCGTCATCACCCAGGTGGCCAGCTTCAAGCTCACCGGCAAGCGCATCTTTGCCATGGCCCCCATCCACCACCATTTCGAGAAGAAGGGCTGGCCCGAGCCCAAGGTGGTTGTCCGGTTCTGGATCATCTCCATCCTGCTCGCCCTCTTTGCCCTCTCCTCCCTCAAGCTCCGGTGACCCCGCGCCGGCTCAGGAGGCGATCGCCGTGGCGGTGCGCTCCACCAGCGCCAGCCGCTTCCCTTCGCGCACGGCCCAGGACCAGGGGGCCCCGAGGAGCCGCCGGGAGAGCTCCTCGAAGCTGCGGTCCTCCTGCACGACGAAGCCGTGTTCCCGGAGCAGCGCCGCCAGCTCCTGCTCCGAGAAGCCGGAGCGGAAAGGCTCGCCCACCGCCGCCACGAAGCCCGTCACCAGCGCCGCCGCCGGGCTGGAGCTCTCCAGCAGCCTCCGCTCCACGTAGTTGAACGCCAGCCGCGAGCCGGGGGCGCTGCTGTCGCGCACCGCCGCCAGGGTAGCGTCGATGGCCTCCCGGGTCAGGTACATGGTGACGCCTTCCCAGAGGGTGAAGGTGGGTCTCGTCCGGTCGTGCCCCAGCGCCGCCAGCCGCCTGGGGAACTCGCTCATCGGATCCTGCTCGAAGTCCCAGGCGAGCGCCCGCACGTTGCCGGGCTCCCCGAACAGCTCCCGCTTGCGGGCCTGGGTCGCCGGGTGATCGACCTCGAAGACGACGGTCTCGCCCAGCCGCTCCCGGAGCCGGTGCGCCCGGGCGTCGAAGCCCGCCCCCAGGATCACCACCTGCCTGCCGCCCTCCTCGACGAAGCTCAGCAGCGCGTCGTCCAGCGCCCGGGTGCGCACCTGCATGTAGACGACCCAGGGGAGCATCGGCCAGAGCGCCCCCCAGGAGAGCGCCCGGAGCGCCCCGGGCCCCGACGCCAGCGCGCACCAGCGCCTCGCCGGCGGGCCCCG
>CAZSDX010000390.1:0-7118 GCA_964605685.1 uncultured Polyangiaceae bacterium | reverse complement strand
GGGGGGGGGCGGCGGGGGGGGGGGGGGGGCGCCGGGGGGGGGGGGGGGCTCTGGGAAGGCGAGCGAGCGGGCTCCGCGGGCTTGCTGGCGGCGGGCGCGGGGGCGCCTTCGGGGGCCTTGCGGAGCATGTTGCTCTTGGCGCGCTCGAGGCCGGCCTGAGCGTCGGCGTCGCCGGGCTTCATGCGGAGCACGCGGCGCCAGGCGTCGGCGGCCTCGCGGGCCTCGCCGATGCGCTCCTCCCAGAGGACGGCGACCTTGCGAGCCAGCTCGGCGCGGACCGCTGGATCCTTGCCGCGGAGGATCTGATCCTCGAGGACCTGGACCTTGCCGCGGTAGTCGCCCAGCTCGTCGAGGAGGGTGCTGAGCTCCTCCATGATGGCCTGGTCGCTGGGGGAGAGGTCGTGGAGCTTCTTGTAATCCTGGGCGGCGCCCTGCTTGTCGCCGAGGACGTTCTTGCGGAGGACGGCGCGGCGGGCGAGGAGCTGGCGGACGAGGGGGCCGTCGAAGACCTCGCCGAGGACGCGGGTGAGGGTGGCCTCGACGCGGGGGAGGTCCTGGAGCTCGTTGCCGAGGGCCTCGAGGGCGTCGAGGGAGGCCGCGTCGACGTAGGCGGAGAGGGCATCGCCGAGCCAGCCAAAGGCGCGGTCGGTGTCGTTGAGGTCCCGGTGGGCGATCTGGGCAGCGCGGCGGAGGAGGGCGGCGCGGGTGCGGCCGCCATCGCGGGATCCGTGGCCGCCGGAGGTGAGGGACTCGGCCAGCAGCAGGCGGACGCTGGTGCCCTGGTCGCCGTCGGCGGAGCGGGCGGCCTCTTCGAGGGAGGAGAGGGTCTCCTCGTTGACGGAGCCGCTGAGGGCGAGCTCGAAGAAGCCCTTGGCGCGGTCGAGGGCGCCCTTCTCGGCGGCGACCTGGGCGGCGCGGGCGAGGGCCTTGAGGCGATCGGCGGGGAGCTTGATGCGGCTGACGTGGCGCTCGTAGACGTCGATGGCGCCGGCGGGGGATGGGGCGATGGCGGCGAGTTTTTGCAGGAGGGGCTCGACGTCCGAGAGGGGGACGCTGGCGAGGCTTCCCTCTCCGTGCTGGATGGCCTCGAGGGGGTCGACGTCGAGCTGGATGAGCACCGCGGCCTGGCGGACCAGCTCCTCGGCGCGCTGGAAGCCGGTGAGGTCCTTGAGGAGCAGGTCGTGGGCGGTCTGGAGCGCATCGAGGTTCCGGATGCGCAGCGCGATGGCCTCGAGGGACTGGGCCAACTCGGCGTCCTGGTAGCGAGAGCGGGCGAGCTCCATGGCGACCTTGGCGGCGTCCTCGTCGCGGCCTGCGGCGACGAAGCGGTCAAAGGCGCCGCGCAGCGCCGCGTTGCGGTCGATGGAGGGGCCGCGGCTCTCGTACCAGGAGACGAGCTTGCTGGCGACCAGCTCGCCCTTGCCGAGGCGGTCGCCCACCTCGACGAACATGTCGCGGCAGGGCTCGTCGCCGTCGTCGGCGGGGGTGGAGAGGGCGTCGAGGGCCTCGGCGCCCCGGTCGAGCTTGTCGATGAGGAGCGCGGCGAGCTTGCGGCTGAGGCTGGAGATCTCGTCCTCGTCGCCCTCGACCTCGATCAGCTTGCGCAGCAGGGTGGCGTTGCGCTCCCAGTCCTCGGCGCGCTCGCAGAGGGAGCAGAGGCGCTGCATGGCCTCGAAGTCCTCCTCGTCCTGGGCGACGACGATCTCCAGGGCGCGGATGGCGCCGGCGAGGTCGTCGAGGGGGCCCTCGTAGAGGTCGGCGAGGCGGCGCGCCAGCTCGCTCTTCTCCTCGGGGGCGGCCAGCTCGACGAGGCGGGCGAGGGCGGCGGCGGCGGCGCCGGGGTTCTCGCGGCGCTCTTCCAGGTCGGCGAGGGCGGCGAGGGCCTCTTTGTTCCTGTCGTCGAGGTCGGCGAGGATCGATTCGTAGACGGCGGCGGCGGCGTCCAGGTCCTCCAGGCGCTCGGCGAGGAAGCGGGCCTCGCGGAGCTTGACGCTGAGCTTCTGGGCGGGCTCGACGGCGACGTTGGCCATGCGGGTGAGGAGGGCGGCGGCCTCGTTGAAATCCTCCCGGGCCTCGGCGTCGTCGATGAGGAGGGCGAGGGCCCCCTCGTGATCGCCGTCCTCCAGCACGCGGAGGAGGGTCTCGCGGGCGGCCTCCATGTTGTCGAGGTTATCCCGCTGGATCTCGGCGGCGCGGACCCGGAGCATCACCCGCTTGTCCCTGTCCTGCACGCTGTCGGAGCGCTTGATGAAGAGCTCGGTCAGCTCGACGAAGCGCTCGGCCTCGGTGTAGCGCCGCTCGAGGATGGCGGAGATGTCGTCGCTGGAAGGGTCGAGCTCCAGGGCCTGCTCCAGCCGGGCGAGGGCGGAGGGCTCGTCCTCGGCCTTGAAGAGCATCTCGGCGGAGCGGGCGTAGAGGGCGGCCTGCTCCCTGGGGTCGCCGGTCAGCTCGGCCTGGGCGTCGATGGCCTGCGCCACGTCGGTCCAGCGCTCCACCGCGAGGAAGGCGCGCTCGGCGGCCTCCCACGCCTTGAGGTTCTCGGAGACGCTGGCCGCCTCGGCGTAGGCCTCGCCGGCCGCGGCGTGCTCGCCCCCCTGCTCGTGGAGCTCGCCGAGCTTCATCAGCAGGGTGCTGCGGGTCATCGGATCCTCGAGCTGACCCGCGATGTCGCTGATGGTCTGCGCGGCCAGGTCGGGGCGCTCCCCCTTCTCGAAGAGCTTGACGGCGGTCCACACCGCCTGGTCGTCGTCCGGCGTCAGGTTGGCGATGCGAGCCCAGGCCTCGGCGGCGGCGATCACGTCCTTGCGCTTCTGCTCGTGGAGCTGGGCCAGCTTGCGCTCCAGCGCCAGCTTCTCCTCGGTATCGGAGGCCGCCATCGCCTGCTCCTCGATGGCGCTCGCCAGCTCGTCCCACCGGCCGGCCTTCTCCAGGAGGCGGCGCAGCGATTCGCCCGCGGACGGATCGTTCCGGTCGAGGACCACGAGCTGCTTGAGCGCCTGGATGGCCCCCTCCGGGTCGCGGAGCTGCTGCTCACAGAGCCCCGCCAGCTCGCGGAGCACCTGGCGCTTGTCCTCGTTGCTGAGGGCGGCGGCGCGGGTGGCCGCCACGAGCACGTCGCGCAGCTCGGAGTAGAGGCGCTTCTGGCGGAGGTGATCCTTGACCCAGGCGAGGGCCTCGCTGTTCCCCGGGTCGAGGGCGAGGACCTCCTTGTACTTGCCGAAGGCTCCGGCCTTGTTTCCCTTGGAGGCGGCGTCGGAGGCGGCCTGGAGGATCTTGGCGAGCTTCTCCGGGCTGGCGGCGTCGGCGCGGCTGAGGGCCTCGAGGTCCTCGAGCATGGCCTCGCCGCGGACCTTGCCGGGGCGAGGGGCGGGGGCCTCTTCTTCGGCAGCTTCCTCGGCCTCCTCCTCGGCGGCTGGGCGCGCCGGGGGACGGGCGGAGGTTCGCTCGCCGCGGAGGGGCGGGGGCGCCGGGATGCCGGCCTTGGCGGCGGCGCTGGGGACGATGGCGGAGAGCTCCTGGCGGATCTCCTGGGCCATGAGGCCGGAGGGGTTGGTGGCCAGGTAAGCGGTCCAGCGATCGGGGAGGAGGTCGGCCTGGCCGCTCTCCTTGCCGAAGTAGGTGGCAAGCTGCACGGCTCGGTCGTTCCCCGGGTCCGCGTCGAGGGCGGCGAGGCTGTAGGCGAGGCCGTGCTCGCCGCTGTACATCTCGGCCAGGGCGACGAAGAGGGCCGCGGCCTCCTCGCGCTCGGCCTGGGGCACCGGTTCGCCGGTCTTGATCCGGTCGAGGATCATCGCGCCGATCTCCTGGATGAGCCCCGGGTCTTCGGGGGCGAACATCCGGGCGTTGCGGAGCACCTGGGTGGCGTTGGCGCGGTCGCCGGCCTCGGCCCGCACCAGCGCCTCGTCGCGGTAGAGGGCGATCTTGCGCTCCGGGTCGTTGACCAGCGCCTGCTCCATGTCGAAGAGCTGGATGGCGTCGGCGTACTGCTGGGCCTGCTTGTAAAGCTCCCGGGCGCCGTAGATCGCGTAGACGTTGGAGGGATCGAGGGCGATGGCCTTCTGGAAGTTCTCGATGCCCTTGCGGGGCTGGGAGAACTGCTGCGCCCAGAGGTCGCCGAGCTTGGCGCAGAGCGAGGACACGGACACCGCGATCTCGGGGCTCTGGCCGGCGTAGGGTTCGAGGGCCTTCACGCGGCGCTCCAGGAGGGCGACGAGGCTCTTCACCTCGCCGCGCTCCCGGTACATCTCCTCGAGGCGCGAGGAGGCGACCTCGGAGGTGGGATCCCGCTCCACCGCCGCCATCAGCAGCTGCGCGGCGCGGGGCACGTCGTTGAGCGCGAGCGCCCACACGTTGGCCGCCTCGCTCAGCCAGTGGCTCGCGAAGGCTGGGTCCTGGGTGTTCTGGCCCACCCGCTCCAGCAGTTCGGCGTAAGCCTGAGGGTCGCTGGCCCCCGCCTGGTGGGCGTAGGCCAGCGCCTCCTGGTCGTGAGGGTTGGCCACGAGGCGTTGCACCAGGACATCCATGTGCCGCGGATCCATGTCGAGGCGGACGCTAACACGCGGAGAATCAATGGGGCAACGCGCCGCCGCGGATCAATCGAAGCGACCGTATTTGCTTGGCTTGGTGGACGAGGGGGCTGGCTTCGGGGGATCCTGCCTGGGCTTCCCGCCGCTGGAGCCTTTTTTCTCGGGTTTTTTCTGCGCCGTGTCGTCCGCGGGGGGCAGGCTAGAGGTGGAAAAATCCGCTGGCTTTTCCTGGAGGCTCGCCGAGGGAGCAGGGAGGGGAGCCGCCTGGGACGAGGGGGTTGCGGACATCTCCAGGGCCACGCCCTTGGGCTCGGCGGGGGCTCGCCAGTAGGCGAAGACCACCCCGAGCAGCAGCAGCGCCAGCCCCCCGGCGGCGCCGGCCAGGAGCGGCATCCGCCAGCGGTGGAACCCGACGACCCGCCTCACCCCGCTGGCGTTCCCGCCGCCGGCGACGGCCTCCTCGAGCTGCTGGATGAATTGCTCGGCGGAGGCGGGGCGCTCGTCCGGGTTCTTGGCCAGCGCCCGCATCACGACGGCCTCCAGGGCCGGAGGGATAGGGATGTGCGGGGCGATCTCCTGGAACGAGGGCGGCGGCGATTTGATGTGCCGCGCCATCACCAGCACCGCGTCCTCGTCCTCGAAGGGAGGGCGACCCACCAGCATCTGGTAGAGGATGATCGCCAGCGAGTAGAGGTCGCTCCGCGCGTCGAGGGTCTTGCCCTGAGCCTGCTCCGGCGACATGTAGCGGGGCGTCCCGAAGACCGTCCCCGCCTGCGTCTGGAGCGCGTCGATCCCGCCGTCCTCGCGGACCACCTTGGCGATGCCGAAGTCGAGCACCTTGCACAGCTCGGCGCTGGTGCTGCCGTCCTGCGAGGCGATCCGGGCGAGGAAGAGGTTATCGGGCTTGATGTCCCGGTGGATGATCCCCTTGGTGTGCGCCTCGGCCAGCGACATCAACGCCTCGCGGGCAAAGCGCACCGCCTCCTGGTAGGGCAGGTACGCCTCGCGACGGAGGCGGTGGCCGAGGGACTCGCCCTCCAGAAGCTCCATCGCGATGAAGGGGGAGCCGTCCTCCGCGACGCCGAAGTCGAAGACCGTGACCGTGTACGGCGACGTCAGCAGCGAGTTGGCCCGCGCCTCTCGCTCGAAGCGCGCCTTGGCGCTGGCGTCGTAGGCCCGCTCCCCCCGGAGGATCTTCAGCGCCACGTCCCGGTGGGTGCCCTCCTGGCGCGCCCGGTACACCGTCCCCATGGAGCCGGCCCCCAGCTTCGCCAGCACCGTGAAGCGCCCCGACACCGTGAGCCCGAGCAGCCCGTCGTCCCCCGCGTCGGTGAACGCCCGCACGTCGACCAGCACCGCCCGGTCGTCCGGGCACCGGTCGAGGTGAAGCTGCCCGGGCGCCGCCGGCCCGAAGAGCCGCCGGCAGATGGTGCAGATCCGCCCCTCGACCCCACGCAGCGATGGGGTCGTCTTGTCAGACCAGGGACCGGATGAGTCAACAGGGGCAGGTACAACCACGGGACACCTAAGAATCCGTCAATCCTTGAAGCAGCGCAACAGGTAGCTGGCCCCGCCGTTGGTCATCACCGGTAGGCACCGCAGCGGGGCTGGGCAGTCCTTGTCCGTGGCACAGGCGTCCGAGCAGTACCCATTCGCACAAAAGTTGCTCTTGCACTGGTTGTGGGAGCTGCAACCCGTGCCGGTGGCCTTGTTGAAATCTCCCTGGAGGATGTCGCTGGTGTTGCAGGCCCTCACCGTGCTGGTGCTGTCTCCTCCCTTGACGTAGGTGCAGTGCGACGCGCTGAAGCTCAGGTCCGTATCCAGGGAGAAGCAATCCTCCGACGAGCGGCAGGGCTTGGTGCAGTTGATGTCGTCCTTGGTGAGGCTGGTGTCCGGGAAATCCAGCAGGCATACCCCGCTCTTGCAGGCCTTGTGGTTTCGCTCCGACTTGGGGGGGATCGAGATCTCCTCCACCCCGCAGATCCCTCCATTTTTGCCCGCGTCCAACGTCCCGCCGGTGATCCCGCAGGCAAAGGTGTCTGCCACCCCGCCGGGCACCGAGCGCACGGTGCATTCCTTCCCCCCGGAACACCCCTTCTCCGTGCAGCAAAGATCCCCGCAAACAGTGCCGTCGCACCAAGCCGAGCGGCAATCCTCATCCTTGCTACACAAAAGCCCCTTCGCCTTGGCGCCAGGGGAACCCCGACCCACCTTCGATGCCAGCAAGCACATCCCCCCTGCATAGCTCGTGGGCATGCACACCATACCCTGCTCGAATTCTCCACAATCTTCCGAGTCACAGCAGGGTCGGGTGCAGAATGAACCTGGCTTGTTGACGCCCATCTTCTCCAGCGCCAGGCAGAGCAACCCCGCCTCGCAGGGGATCGACTCGCCGCAGGCTTCGCCAAGCTGGCCGGGTTCGGGGGGGCTGCCTGCCGCTCCGCCGCTGCCTGCGCCGCCTTGCCCCGCGCCGCCTTCGCCCGCTGCCCCCCCCGCAGAACTGTTCCCGGCCTGCCCGCCCTCCCCTGCGAAACGCTGGGGGTCGGCGGCGGCACGCCGGTGCGCGCACCCCTGCGCAAGATCGCGGGGCAC
>CAZSDX010000389.1:0-7172 GCA_964605685.1 uncultured Polyangiaceae bacterium | reverse complement strand
GGGGGGGGGGGGGGGGGGGGGGGGGGGGGGGGGGGGGGGGGGGGGGGAGGGGGCCTCGTGGTCGTGGGGAGGGAGGTGGTTGTCTAGGTCTTTTTCCCGGAAGATGCGGGTTCCCGGGGGGCCGAGGGGGGCCTGGACGAGCACGTCGGGGGTGATGCCGGCGGCCTGGATGACGCGGCCCTTGGGGGTGGTGTAGCGCTGGGTGGTGAGCTTCATGCCGTTGCCGCCGCCGAGGTCGAGGATGGTCTGGACGCTGCCCTTGCCGAAGGTGGGGGCTCCGACGACGACGGCACGCTGGTGGTCCTGGAGGGCGCCGGCGACCAGCTCGCTGGCGCTGGCGCTGAATTCGTTGACCAGGACGACGACGGGGAGGTTGGCGAGGGAGCCCCCGCGGGAGGCAGAGACCTCCTCGACGATCTTGCCCCGGTGGCGGGTGGCGTAGATCACGCCGGCGTCGAGGAATTCGTCGGCGATGGCGGTGGCCTGGTCGACGAGGCCGCCGGGGTTGGAGCGGAGATCCAGGAGGACACCGGCCAGCGGTCGGGGGTTTTGTGAACGAAGGTGGGCGAGGGTCCGAAGGAATTCGGTCGAGGTGGTACCCTGGAACTGTTTGATCCGGAGGTAGGCGACATCCCCCAACAAACGACGACCGACCACACTAGCCACGCGGATGATCTCGCGGGTGAGGGTCACCTCCCGGGGGTGGCTCTCGGCGGGCCCCAGGAGGGACAGGCGCACCCTGGTCCCGGGGTCTCCGCGCATCTTCTTGACGAGCCGATCCATGGTCAGGCCGCGGACCGACTCGCCCTCGATGGCGACGATGCGCTCGCCGGGGCGGATGCCTGCGCGCTCGGCGGGGCCGCCCTCGATGGGGGCGACGACGATCACCTGCTCCTCGCGCAGCTCGACCTCGACGCCGACGCCGGCGAATTTTCCCTCGGTTTCGCTCTGGAAGAGGGCGTTCTCGTCGGGGGGGAGGTAGGCGGAGTGGGGGTCCAGCTCGGCGACCATCCCCTTGATGGCGCCGGTGAGCAGCCGGTCGCGCTCCACCGGATCCACGTACTCGTTCTCGACCAGCGCCAGCACCCGGGCCATCTGCTCCACGACCGCGTAGGGGCTCTGGTCGCCGGGGCGAGCCCGGGCTGTCCCCGCGAAGAATACCCCCGCCGCGAACGACACGGAGGCCAGGGCGAGGGCCCCGAGGAGAACCATCCTCCTCGGGTGTTTTCCCTGTGGTCGATCCTGGCTGAATTGCGTATGGTGGGGTCCAGTTCGGTACATACGACTCCTTCCTCTTCTTGAGCAGTCTCCCATCATTCTACGTCCAACCACCTCACCCACGGAGGGGCCTCAGTGTCCGACAAAGAAAGCGCATCGAAGTTGCCCATCGACAACAAGACCGACAAGCGCAAGCAGAGCCTCTATTTCCCCGAGTCGATGCTCCAGGAGATCAAGGAGGAAGCGGCGCGCCTGGACCGATCGCTTTCCTGGATCGTGCAGCGCGCCTGGAAGATCGCCCGGACCGAGATCAAGAAGCTCCCCAGCGTCAACGACGTGGAGGGTGGCGAGGACGACGACGCGGGGGAATGACCGGCGAGCTCGCGTTCCCGCCGGAGCAGTTCGTCCGGGCCCCGGACGACACCAAGCTCTACCTCCGTTACCGGGACCGCGGGCGCCTCTGGCAACCCGAGAGCGCCCCGGTCTCGGTCCGCGCTTCTGCGTCCAGCCGCCAGGAACTCACGCCCCGGTCTGGCCTCACCACGGCCATCCTCTGCGACGGTATCGCCTGCGACGGCTTCGTCTGGAAGTACCTCTGGGAGCTGCTCGCCGAGCTGCTCCCGGTGGCGCACTGGCACTACCGCGGCCACGGACGCTCCGGCGCTCCGGTCGACGAGCGCGCCATCGACATCCCCACCCTGGGCCGGGATCTCTCCACCATCCGGGGGCACCTCGGCTCCCCGCCGGTGATCCTCTTCGGCCACAGCATGGGCTGCCAGGTCATCCTGGAGAATTACCTCCAGGATCCGTCCGGCGTTCGGGGCCTGGTACTTCTCTGCGGCAGCCACGGCCGCGTCACCGAGACCTTCCGAGGGACCAACCTGCTGGCCCAGGTGCTCCCCAAAATTCTGGATCGCGTCGAGCGCGCCCCGGAGCTGGCCCGCGCCCTCTGGAGCCGCATCCCCCACGACGTCGCGCTGCGCATCGCGCTCCTCTCCGGGGAGGTCGACCCCCGCACCCTCAAGCCCGAGGATCTCCTCCCTTACCTCCAGCACATGACCCACATCGACCTCCCGATGTTCCTCCGCATGCTCCGCGCCGCCGGCGAGCACTCGGTCCGGGAGCGGCTGGGCGAGGTCAGGTGCCCCACCCTCGTCGTGGCCGGAGAGAAGGATCAATTCACCCCCGCGTACCTCGCCGAGGAGATGGCCAGCCTGCTCCCCGACGCCGAGCTGCTCCTCCTCCCCGGGGCGACCCACGTCGCCCCCCTGGAGCAACGTGACGTGGTTCATCAGGCGATCTTCCGTTTCCTCCGCGAGCGCGTCGTCCTCGCCTCCTGAGATGCGGCGGGCCCGGTGGGTAGCCTGGCTGGTGGTGCTGTTCGGCTGCCAGGATTCTTCGCCCTCCCCGGTGGCGTCCGTGATTTCCTCACCCCCCGGCCCGCTGTCCGTCTCTCGCGGAGAGGGGACCTCACCCCCCGGCCCCCTCTCCGTCTCTCCCGGAGAGGGGGAGATCCCCAGCAGAGGCGATCCGTGGGGGCGAGTAGCAGGGGCAGGACAGGGGGGGCCCCCGACGCCTCCCCCCTCTGCCCGTCAGGGAGAGGGGGGATGGGGGGGGGAGGTCTGCACGTCGATCCGGAGCGATGCGCGGTGGCCGGGGTACGCCGCGGCGCGATGCGGCGGGAAGGATGTGCTGCTGCTGCTGGCGACGCAGGAAGATCCGCAGCGGTACCGTTCCTCGGTGGCGCTGTTCCGGCTCTCAGGAGCCCTCGGGCTCCGGGTCGTGCCCCGGACCGAGGCGCGGTCGTTCACGCTGCGGGAACTGCTGGACGGCGCCGAGGACGACAGGGCGAGGAGGTGGCTCACGGCGGAGGTGGCGGTGCAGCCGGGAGGGGTCGTGGACGGGGCGGTGGTGGAGCTTCCGGAGGCAACGCAGAACAAGGCAACCCGCTGGAGCAACGAGGAGCAACAGTGGACCCGGCTGGTGGAGTCCGCGGGCGAGCTGACGCCGCAGGAGCAGGTGCTGGCGGAGGACTGGGTGTCGGTGCTGGTGCTCGACTACCTCTCGGGGGCGATCCTGCGGCGGAGCGTCGAGCAGGACGAGGCGGGGAGGCTGTGGCTGGTGGACAACCGGGAGACCTTCCTGGAACGGCCGGAGGCCCACGCGGTGGCCCAGCTTCTCGGGCGCCTCAAGCGCTGCCGCCGGTGGCCTGCGGGGCTGAGGGAGGCGCTGAGGAGGCTGGACGCCGGGGAGCTGGATCGGAGGATGAGAGCAGGGGAGTACGAGCGGTGGCTGGTGCACCAGAGGGCGCTGCGGGAGGTGGGGGTGCGGCGCCGGGCGCTGGCGACGTGGCTGGAGGCGAGCGTGGCTCAGTGATGGACGACCACCAGGCGCCGTCCGTCCCGGTACTCGACGGCGCCTTGCTCGCCGGGGCACTCCCAGCAGGTGGACCAGAGGACGCGCTTCTTGTTGAAGGAGGTGTAGGAGAGCACGACCGGGCCGGGTTCGTCCTTGAGGACCAGGCTGGAGGCGAGGCGGTAGTGGTCCTCCGTGAGGCGGTAGAGGGCGACGATGAGGGAGGCATTCTTCGCCTTGAGCGCGAGCACGACGACCTCCTCGGTGGGGACCGGGGACCAGAGCACCGGGGCGGTGGTGATCACAGGGCCCGGCTTCGCCGCGCCGGCGTCGCCGCGCTGGAGGACGACCTTGATGGCCTCGTCCTCCTTGAAGAAGGCGAGATCCCTGGCGAAGGGGGCGAGGCGAGGGGAGGCGGCGAGGAGCTTGCTGACCGCTTTCAGGTCAATTTCGACCTTGCCGAAGGAAGGCTCGCCGGTCTTGGGCGGCGGGATGGCGGCGGCGTTGGGGGGGCCCCAGCAGCAGCGGAAGCCGAGCTCCTGACCCTTGGAGGAGGCTTCGAGGGGGGTGCGGTGGGCGCAGCGGTGGTGGGTATCCTCCTCGGAGGCGGAGGCGCCGCGAGCGACTGCGAGGCGCCGGTCACCGCCGCCGGGGGGAGGGGTGTCGCTGTCGGTCCACTCACGCAGGGCGGCGCCGAGGGCGAGCACGTTGAAGCCGGAGGCGCAGGAGGATGGGTTCTGGGCACAGGTGGGGTCCCAGCGGTTGCCGGCGCCGTAGAGGTCGCCGCCGGGGCCCTTGCAAGCGCGCTCCCACTCCAGCTCGGTGCAGAGGCGGGCGCCGCGCTGCTGGCAGAGGGCGCGGGCCTCGTCCCGGCCGAGGCCGGTGCGAGGGGGCAGGGCGGGGTCGTTGGGGAAGGGGAGGCGATCGATCTCGAAGGGGCCAAGGTCGACGGGGAGGAGGGTCGGTTCGAGGAGCGGGTCACGTCCTTCGTCGCCGGGGGTGCTGCCTGCGATCATGGAGCCGGCGGGGATCTTGATCCGCTCGCCGGCGCCGGCGGTCTTCTCGGCCTTGCGTGTGGGGCCTGCATCCACCTCGTCGGGGGGCAGGAGCGACGCGCTGGAGGTGGGGACGGCGCGCTGGGGTGGGCTTGGGTTCTTCTTGCCGCAGCCGAGGAGGATGACCGTGAGTAGCGAGGGGATCAGGCGAGAGACGGCCATGAGGATCGCGGGCTCGCGGGGCGAGCTGGTCCTGCCTAGCAGACCGGGCCGCCGGGTTCACGAGCAACCGGGGAGGTCACGGCTTTTGACAGGGCGATGCGGGTGCGCTCCCATGGCGGTCGAGGCCCTCCGGGGTCACACTGGGAGAATAAACTCCACGGCGGGGACGTCGAATGACTCAAGGTACATCCATGCGAAACCTACTCGCGGGCATCCTGGGGCTTCTTCTGGCGGGCGGGCTCGTCGCCCACGGCGCCGGGTTCGCCGACGCGCATGGGCTCGCGCAACCCACGATCATCCCGGCGGTAGAGGGCGGCGTCGCTCCGGCGGTGGCGATGGCGAACAAGGGCCTGCTGGTGCCCCCGGCCATCGAGGACATCGAGGAGATGTGCGCGCTGCTGCTCGGCTGTCCGGACGTCCCCCTGGTGGCGCCGAAGAGCGATTTCGGGGAGTGCGTCAACGCCATCCAGACCACCCTGTCCAGCCCCGACGGGTTGAAGTTCTCTGTCCCCTTGCGGGAGTGCGGCATGCAGTCCGATTCCTGCAAGGAGCTCCGGGAGTGCGCGCTTCGGGGGGCATCCCCTGACATCTGCAAGGGCCGCGGCAAGGGCAAGGCGGTGGGGCTGTGCGACGACGAGGGGCGCGCGGTGACCTGCTACAACGAGAAGCTGGTGCAGCTCCGCGACTGCCCGCGCTTCGGCGAGCAGTGCTCGGCGCGCCAGGGGCAGTCCACCTGCACCCTGGGCGATTGCCCCTCCGACGTCCCCCCCGACGGGACTCCGGTCTGCTCCGGCAACAAGCAGAAGATCTTCTCCTGCGACCGCGGCAAGCTGCTGAGCATGGACTGCTCTGCCTTCGGGCTGAGCTGCGTCAAGTTCGACGGCAAGCCCACCTGCGCCGCCGGCGATGCCCCCACCTGCGACGCCAAGGCCGCTCCCAGGTGCAGCGGCGACGATCACGTCTCCTGCGTCAGCGGTCACGAGGTCAAGGTGCAGTGCGGCAAGGCGGGGCTGAAGTGCGCGTCGTCTCCGGACAAGACGACGGTCGGTTCCTGCGCGGCGCCGGCCTCCGACGGGGGGACGTGCAACCCGAAGACCGCGGCCAAGTGCAACGGGAACTCCATCGAGTACTGCATCGGCGGGAAGACCCGCACCTTCTTCTGCAAGGCGCTCGGGTTCTCCAGGTGCGGCGGCAAGCAGGGCCAGGTCTCCTGCCTGCCCTGAGGGAGCTCAGCGCACCCGCTGCCAGCCCTTCTTGATCTGCTCTCCCAGGAGCCTGTCCGCGATGGCGTTCATCGACGCCTCGCAGGGGGCCGGGTGGACCTCCCGGGCCAGGGGCTCCCGGCGCTGGGCGCTGTAGTCGGTCCAGTGGACCACGTAGGGTGGGTAGAGGGGGTCTTGCTCCTTGTTGGTCTTCCAGGCGACCAGCTTGCGGACCGCCTTCTTTCCCTTGGTCTCCTTGACCCATACCTCGCGGCGGAGCACCCGGCTCGCACCCGCCGCCGGACGAGGAAGCGGCCGGTCCAGCCCCTCGATCCAGCAGCGGTCGGCGAGCTGGGCCAGGCCCATCAGCGCCTTCATCGCCTCGTGAGGGGGGAGTACCCGGGCCACGCGGGGGGCGATCAGGTGCGCCGTGGGGGCCAGGGCGACCGCGCTCCAGGAGCCGTCGAAGGCGAGGGCCATGGAGGAGAGCAGGCCGCCGGAGGCGTCGTCGGTGACCGCGTCGTTGGCGCGGAGCTCCACGGCGATCTCGGGGCGGACGAAGCGCACTAGCTCGCCGTGGGGCCCCGGGTGCTGGAACGACGAGGGCGCCGCCAGCGGAGCGAAGGCCCCGCGGAGCGCGCGGCGGGCGTCAGCGTCGCCCAGGTGGGAGCAGAGGCCGAGGAGCTGGAAGGTCCCGTCGGGCCTCCGGAGCGCGAGCAGCAGCGAGCCCGCCTCCACCCCGCCGGTCCGCTCGGTGAAGCCGACGACGCTGGCGAAGAGGGTGACCGCGGGCAGGATCTTGAGCAGCCGGTCCTGGGGAGAACGGAGCAGCACGCCGCGGGCCTGGTGGCCGTCGACGACCTCCCGGTAGAAGGACGCCACCGCGTCCGGGCTGGCCACCCGGGAGACCTGGGCGCAGCGCAGCCGCTTGCCCCCGTCGAGGAGCCGCTGCACCACCCCGAGCCGCTCGTCGAAGGCTCCCAGCGGCATGCGCGCCCGGGCGTCGCCGCCGGCCAGGAGGTCGAGTCCCACGAAGGAGAGCGCGTCGAGGCGGGCGCGCTCCCCAGCTCCCAGGATCGCCTCCAGCGGTTGCCCCTCGGCCACCAGCTCGCCCGCCAGGACCGCGCGCCCCACCACCTTGCCCAGCACGGCGCGGGCCTCGTCGAGCAGCGGCGCGTCG
>CAZSDX010000388.1:0-7178 GCA_964605685.1 uncultured Polyangiaceae bacterium | reverse complement strand
AAGCGGCCAGCACGCCGTTGACCAGGCCACCGAGGCGCTGGGCCGTGGGCGTGCGGGCCGCTGCCGCCCGGGTGGCGGAGCGTGCGCCTCCCCCCCGTGCCCCCGCCGCAGCTCCCCCCCAGGATCGTCCGGTGCAGACCGAGGAAGGCCAGGGGTTTCTCTCGGTGGTCTGCCGGCCTTACTGCGAGGCGGTGCAGGTCCGAGGCCGTGATCTCGGGCCGACCCCCCTGCTCCGGAGCCCGCTCGCCCCGGGCTCGTACACGGCCCGGCTGCTCCGCAAGGGGCTCGCCCCCCGGACGATCAGCTTCACCATCCAGCGGGGCCAGACGACCAACCTCCGGGTCAACCTGGAGGAACCTCCCCCCTCCGCCTGCCAGCCCCCCTACACCACCGGCGTCGACGGGAAGAAGCGGCTGAAGCCGGAGTGCCGCGAGCTTTAGCCCTCGACACCGGGGCGGTTCGACAGCGGGGAGGTGACCTGCTAGCAGGGGCGCCACCATGCCATCCTCGTTGACCTTCGGGCTCGCGGCGTTCGGCTCGATCTTCTCGATCGTCGACCCCTTCGCGGCGCTCCCGGTCTACCTGGCGCTCACGGGCCGGGAGACCGAGGCCAGCCGCCGGCGCATCGCCGCCCGCGCTGCCCTCACCTGCCTGCTGGTGCTCTGCACCTTCGCCCTCGTTGGCCCCGCCCTCTTCCGCTTCTTCGGCATCACCATCCCGGCCTTCCGCATCGCCGGAGGCCTCCTCCTCTTCGGCGTCTCCATGGAGATGATGCATGCGAAGATCTCCGAGACCAAGACGACCGAGGCGGAGAAGGAGGACGCCGCCGGAAAGGACGACGTCGGGTTGATCCCGGTAGGTATCCCCCTCCTCTCGGGGCCGGGCGCCATCGCCAGCGTGATGATGCTGGCCGGCAGCGCCAGCAGCACCTCCGAGCGGGCGGCCCTCTTCTCCGCGATCTTCCTGGTGGCCTCCATCGCCTGGGTGCTCCTCCGCTTCGCCGGCCGCGTCGCCCGCTTCTTCGGCACCACCGGCATGAACCTCATCGGCCGCATCATGGGCCTCATCCTCGCCGCCGTCGCCGTCCAGTTCATCCTCGACGGCCTCCAGGGCGCCTTCCCCCGCCTCTTCACCTGATTCATCCGGCGTTCACCTCGGCGTTGCCTCCCTGCAATCGCGGTGCCCTAGGGAATCTCCGGACTTTTGCAGGATTCGTCCGGGTCGTCGTTTTTCGTGGTGACAGGCTCATCCCTGGCTGATACCCCTTGTCCCCTAGGAGGAATCATGTCGACTCTTCGTGATGCCATCGAGAGCATGGATGAGAATGGTTTGTGGGCGGTCGTGGCCTGTGCCATCGCCGTGGGGAAGGCCGACGGCCGCATGGACGCCGGCGAGAAGCAGGAGCTCGCCCAGTGCCTCCGCAGCGTCGGCTGCGACCGCGGCGCCAGCTCCGAGATCATCAGCTCGGTGATGGACCAGGTGGACGGGATGGGCCCCAACGAGGTCGTCGACTGGGCCTCCGAGTACGTCGGAGACGAGTCCATCGGCGACGCTTGCCTCGTCATCGCCAGCGCCGTCGCCGCCAAGGCCGGCGGGATCGGCGCCAAGGAGGGCGTCGTCCTCCAGTACATCGCCAACGCCGTGGGCATCGGCTACCCGGGCAACCGCTACATGCAGCTCCTCGGCGAGGGGATGCAGCTCGCCCGCTCCTGAGGTTCGCATCAGGGGGTGAGCCGCAGGCGCCCTTCCAGGCGCCTCGCCCCGGGGCCCGGCTCGAACCGTAGCCCCTCCATCACCCCCTCCAGACAGCGCACCAGAGCCCCAGGCACGTCGCCCTCCGGGCTCACCTCGGCCGCCTCCACGCGGCCGTTTTCGTTGATGCGCAGGCGAAACCCCAGCCCGCCGCCCAGCTCGGGTCGCTCCCGCAGGAGCCGGGCGTAGCACCGCACCAGGCGGCCATGCGCCCGGCGAAGCACCCGCAAATCCCTCTCCAGGAGCCCCTCGGCGGGCTCCACCGCGATCACCCCCCGGGGCCTCCCCCGGACCGCTGGCGCCTCCCCGTCGGTCGAGCAGACCTCGGAGCGCGCGGGGGTTGGCGCATCCCCCGCGAGGGGCGGGTCGACATGGACCGGAGGACGTTCCCCCAGGAGGGCAGCGCTCGCCGGGGGAGCGGACCCGGCGGGCTGCTCCGTGGGGGGTAGGGAAGTCCCGGAGGGTGTCTGGCAGCCGGTGAAGAGGATTGCCCCGAGGAGAGCGGCGAGGGAGCGCATCGGGGTGTCTTACGCCGGGGGGCCGGGCGCCTCCCCTGTGGCTCAGGGGCAGGTGCTCTTGCAGACGGAGCTGACCTGCTTGACGCAGATGCCATCCCAGGCGGTGTTGCAGCAGTAGGGGTCGACCTTGCAGATCTGCTGGGCGCAGGGGTCGCAGTCGGAGACGAGCTTGTTGCCGGTGGAGCACAGCCCGTGGGTGCAGGTGTTGGCGGGCTCGGGCTCGGGCGCAGGGGCAGGGGCGACGGTGACGTCGTCCCAGGTGGCGGGGGGCAGGACCATGGAGGTGAGGCCCCGCTGGGAGCCCGGGCTGGTGCAGTTGCCGGAGGCGTCCTTGTTGTTGCAGGTGGGGATCTGGCCATCGAGGTAGGCCATGTACAGGTCGTGGTACCCCTTGAGGTCGGTCCCCTGGGGGGGTTCGAAGCCGCCGCCCCAGGAATTCTTGATGCGGAAGAAGTCGATGGTGGCACCGGGGGAGAGGGCCGCGTCGAGGGCGGCGGGATCGGTGACCACGACGCCCGCTTCGAGGGTGCCGAAGCCGGGGACGTTGGAGACCTGGTAATCCTCCAGCACGCTCATGTGGCCGCCCTGGCGCCCGATGGAGGTCGGGATATCGCGGAAGATCCCGGCGGGGCGCTCCATGGCGTTGAAGTCGACGAACCACACGAGGATGACCGGGCGCCGGGCGTGCATGGCCTTCTGGGCACGGATCTGGAAGGTGCGGCGGTTGCTGACGGAGGAAGGGTAGCTGGACTCGTTCCAGGCGAAGTTTCCCTTGCGGGTCTTCCAGCCGTAGGTGCTGAACTCGGAGGACGGCGTTCCGATGGCGTCCGCGAGGGAGATGACCTGGGAGCCGCCGACCTTGGGCTTGTAGAAGCCAACCTCGATGGAAGAAGGCGCCCGGAGCCCCTTGCCCTCGGGGAGGGTGGCGCCCTTGACGAGGGTGCGGGAGAGGTCATGCCCGAAGGCCTCGTCCAGCAGGGCGATGACCTCGGGGGAGAGCTTGAAGGCCTTGTCCAGCTCGTCGCGGACCTTGGCAGGGTCGCGGCGGTTGTTCGCGTCCGCCAGCACGCCGCTCTTGAGGGAGGCGTTGATGGCGTCGAGGGCCTGCTTCTGCCGGAGCGATTTCTCGCTGTTGGCCTCCTCCGGGATGAACGTCCCCTCGTCCATCACCCCGTAGCGCCGCAGGTACTCGGCCGCCTCGCCGAACCAACCCCCGGTCTCGATCCCATCCTTCTCGCTGAAGTCCCCGTCCTGGATGCCGTGGAACCAGTCGAGGTAGCTCAGGTACGACTCGGAGATGTTCAGCTCCTCGCCGGAGTAGCCGAGGCGCAGCGACTCCGCCCAGCCGGTGGTGGCGTAGATCCAGCAGTTGCCGATGGCCTGGTTCTTCACCGCCGTGTTGGGGATGTCGACCACCTCGTTGTCGTCGCCGGTGGTCGCGCCAGGAGGGTCTTCCCCTCCGCAAGCAGGCAGCAGGGGGAGCGCGAGAAGCGGGAGGAGCGCAAGGCGACGGAAGAGGTGAGACATGTAGGTTCTTCAATAACACCAGAAAAATCCGGGCATCAAGGCTTTTTTTCCCTCTAAGGAGAGGCCACCAGGCGCGCCTCGGGGGTGGGCCTGGAGGAGCGGCGCTCGAAGACCCAGATCTCGCCGAGGAGGTCATGCTCGCGGGAGCCGGCGCGGCGCATGCCGACGCGGGCGATGACCCGCAGCGAGGCGTGGTGCCAGGGGAAGGTGGAGGCGGTGACCGCCTGCACCCCCGGCTGGGCCAGCGCCCAGTCGACGCAGGCGGCGGTGGCCTCGGTGGCCAGCCCCTGCCCCTGGGAGTCGGACTCGACGCCGTAGCCCACCTCCGCCACCCCGTCGTCCGGGTGCCCGTGGAAGATCACGCTGCCGACCACCCGGGGCTCGGGCTCGCGGGTGAGCATCAGCCGGTCGCCCCAGAGGCGCCGCGCGGGGTCGTTGCGGATGGCGCCGAGGTCGGCGGTGAACGCCCGCTCGATCAGCGCGCGACCAGGCCAGGCGGCGGGGAGCCTCGCCCCGGCGAGCTGCTCGGCCGTGCGGCGGTCGTTGGCGAAGATCGCCTCGACCATCGGCAGCGTGATCGGGACAAGATCGAGCCGGCGTGTCGTGAGCACCATGGCGTGTTCCCCTCGTGGCTATCCTAGGGACCTCCTCGGAGGGTACGCCCTCGATCCGACGATGCAAGTTTCTCGTACCCGACGCGAGGCGTCAGATCCCCGGTGATCTCCGGGGAAATCCTGACGCGACGCGGCCACCTCCCGGCGACGGACCGGAGGACGACGCGGGGCGTTGCGGGCGAGATGCTTTAGGTATAAAGGATTGCCCCGTGAGCGAGCTGAGAGGCAAGATCGCGCTGGTGACGGGGGGGTCGAGGGGCATCGGGGCCGCGGCGGCGAGGCGCCTGGCGGCGCTGGGGCTGCGGGTGGTGGTGTCCGGGCGGGATCGCGGGGCGCTGGAGGCGGTCGCCGGGGAGGTGGGCGGCGACGCGGTGGTGGCCGATCTGGGGGAGGCCGGCGGGGCCGAGGGGCTGCTGGCGGAGGTGCGGCGGCGGGTCGGGGAGGTCGACGTGCTGGTGGCCAACGCGGGGGTCGACGCGCCGCACAAGTTCAGCGCCACGACGGACGAGGTCTGGGAGGGCGTGATGCGGCTGAACGCGACCAGCGTGTTCCAGCTCTGCCGGGGGGCGATCCCCTCGATGGTGGAGCGCGGCTGGGGGCGGGTGGTGGTGGTGGCGTCGACGGCGGGGCTCGCGGGCTACGCGTACTCGGCGGCCTACTGCGCCAGCAAGCATGCGGTGGTGGGCCTGGTCCGGGCGCTGGCCGCCGAGCTGGCGCGGTCGCCGGTCACCATCAACGCGGTGTGTCCTGGCTTCGTCGACACCGCGATGGCCGGGCGGGCGGTGCGGAACATCGCCGAGAAGACCCGGGGGACCGAGGAGGGCGCCCGGGCGGCGCTGGAACGCATGTCGCCCCAGCAGCGGCTCATGACCCCGGAGGAGGTGGCGCATGCGGTGGCCGCGCTGCTCCCCCACGAGGCCCGCGGCATCCACGGGCAGGCCATCGCCATCAACGGAGGCGCCTTTGGAGCGTGAGAGCCTGACCGACGTGAACCCCCCCGGATGGCCCCGGCCCCGGGGCTACGCCAACGGGCTCCTGACCGCGGGGGAGGGCGAGCGCATCCTGTTCGTCGCGGGGCAGATCGGCTGGGTCGACGGCCAGTTCACCACCGACGATCTGGCGGAGCAGCTCGGCCTGGCGCTGGACAACGTGCTGGCGGTGGTCAGGGCGGCGGGGGGTGACGCCGGATCCATCGCCCGGATGACGGTCTACGTCACCGACCTGGACGCCTACCGGGGCTCGCTTCGGCGGGTGGGCGAGCTGTGGCGCGCGCGCATGGGGAAGCATTTCCCGGCGATGGCGCTCCTCGGGGTCGCGGGCCTGGTCGAGCCCCGGGCCCGGGTGGAGATCGAGGCGACCGCGGTGCTCCCCCGGCCATGAGCGGGTCGCTGGGGCCTTCCATCGTGGTGAGGATGCTGGCCGCCAGCAACCTGCTCCTGGCCGAGCTGCGCCGCGGGCTGGGGTCCGATCTGACCCTTGCGCGCTTCGATCTGCTGATGCAGCTCCTGCGGGAGGATGGGCAGACCTCCGCCGAGCTATCGCGGCGCATGCTGGTCACCGCGGGGAACCTGACGGGCCTGGTGGATCGCGCCGAGCGGGACGGGCTGGTGGAGCGCCGCCGGGACCCGCACGACCGGCGGCAGACGAGGGTCCACCTGACGCCCCGGGGTTCGCGCCTGGCACGCCGCGCCATGGCCCGGCACCACCGCCTCGCCGACGAGCTGGTCTCCCCCCTCAACCAGAAAGATCAAGAGGCGCTCCGGCGGCTGCTGCGGCAGCTCCGAGAGGCCATCGAGCACCACGCCACCCGGCAGGAAGACGCGCCATGATCCCCACGCCACGCTCGTTCCAGTTCTCCCTCCACGAGGGCGTCGCCACGGTGACGTTCTCCCGGCCCGCGACCCTGAACTCGCTCACCTTCGAGGTGTACGCCGAGCTGCGGGATTTCCTGCCGACGCTGGGTGAGGCGCAGGAAGTCCGGGCGGTGGTCCTGGCGGGGGAGGGCCGCGGGTTTTGCAGCGGCGGCGACCGCCACGCGATCATCGCCGAGCTGTTCGCAAGGGACGCCCAGGGTCTCCTGGAATTCACCCGAATGACCGGCGCTCTCATCCGAAACCTCCGGAGGCTACGGCGCCCGGTGGTGGCGGCGGTCCACGGGGTCGCGGTGGGCGCCGGGGCGGTGATCGCGCTGGCCTGCGACGTGCGGATCGTCGGCCGCGGGGCGCGCTTCGGCTTCGTCTTCCCCCAGGTGGGCCTCTGCGGCGCGGACATGGGGGCAGCCTACCTGCTGCCCCGGGTCGTGGGCCTCGGCAACGCCAGCCACCTGCTGTTCACCGGCGAGCTGATCGGCGCTGACGAGGCGCTGCGCATCGGCCTGGCCAACCGGGTGGTCGACGACGACAAGGTACTCGCGGAGGCGACCGACTACGCGGCAAAGCTGGCCCGCGGCCCTGCCTTCGCCCACGCGATGACCAAGCAGATGATCGAGGACGAGCACCGCATGGGCCTCGACGACGCCATCGAGGCCGAGGCCCAGGCCCAGGCGATCTGCATGCTTCACCCGGACTTCAAGGCCGCCTACGAGGCCGCCATCCGCAAGGAGACGCCGAAGTTCAAGGGGGCGCCGTGACCCCCGACCGGACCGTGGCCCGCCGCGGCCCCCAGCTCTCCACCGACGACCTCCCCTTCCTCTTCGCCCCCCACCACCGCGACCTCGCCGCCGCCGCCCGCGCCGCCGCCGCCGCCGCCGAGGCCATCGAGCACGCAC
>CAZSDX010000387.1:0-7190 GCA_964605685.1 uncultured Polyangiaceae bacterium | reverse complement strand
GTGACCAGCGGGAGCACCGCGTCCCGGGTGGGCAACGGCGCCAGGACACCGCCCGGCAGCGGCAGGGGCGACCCGGTGAGGAAGCCGCCGTTGGCCTCCCAGCCCGCCCGCCGCTCGCCGCCGAGGGCCTCCATCGCGGCGATGACCCAGGGGGAGCCGATCCGGGTCCGGACCACCTTGACCCCCCGGGGAACGAGGTGCATCTCGATCAGATCGCTGGCGCTGACCGGCACCGCCACCGCGTCCACCCCGAGGCAGGAGGCGACCAGCGTCCCCAGCACGTCCCCCCCGAAGAAGCGCACCTGGCCGTCCGGATCGATCCCCAGCAGCATCGGGCGGTCGCTGTCCCCGTCGGTGGAGACGATGGCGTCGAAGGGGCCCGAGCGGCCCCGGAGCTCGTCCGCCAGCGCCTGGAGCTGCGCCAGCACCTCCGTCGAGATCGCCTCCGTGTCGATGGCCACGAAGCGCTCCGAGCGCCCCGCCCGGACCACCTGCGCGCCTAGCCCCTCCAGGATCTCCGGCACCACCTCCCGGCCCACCGCCGAGTGCTCGTAGAACGCCACCCGCAGCCCCGCCAGCGCCCCCGGAGGGAACGCCCCGAGGTAGCGCCGCAGGTACCCCTCTCGCCCCGCACTGCTGGCGGCCACCGGAGAAGGCCCCTGCCCTTGCCGGAACCACCCTCCGTCGTCGAAGCGAGAGTCCTCCCGGGACCGGGCGTACTCCCGGCGCCGCACCCGATCCACCGCCTCCAGGATCGGCCCCTCGTCCCCCTTGAGCACCTCGCCGTTGCTCTTGTTGAACTTGATTCCGTTCCGGTCGAAGGGGATGTGGCTCCCGGTGACCATCACGCTGGGGCACCGCCGCTCCAGCCCGTGAAAGGTCAGCGCGGGCGTGGGGATCTTCCCCAGATCCAGCGGGATCATCCCGCTGTCCTCCACCGCCCGCGCCACCGCCCTCAGGATGCTCCGGTCCGGGCCGTCGGTGCTGGGCCGCAGGTCCCCCGCCAGGGCGACGGTGGTGCCCGGGGCGGCGTCCCCCTCGGCCACCAGGAAATCAAGGAACCCCCGGGTGTTGATGTAGGCCTCCAGATCGGTGATGTCAGTGACCAGCCCCCGGAGACCGCTGGTACCGAAGGCGAGCCGGGTCGGGCGACGCCCGCGGAACTCCCTGGCCGCCTCCCCGCCCGGCACCACCGCGCGGAAGACCTGCGCCTCCCCGCTGGCCTCCACCCGGTAACGCGTTCCGTCGGGGACAAAGGCCGCCTGCCCCCGGCGCAGCTCCAGGGCGCCGCCGTCGTGGAGGATCCGCACCGCCACCCCGTCGCCGTCGGGCAAGGGAAGCAGCAGCTCGGGGCCGCAGGCGCTCCGCTCCCGGGTGGTGTCATAAGAGACCCTGATCCGGCTCAGCTCGAATTCGGCGGCGGGCGTGGAGAAGACGCCCTCCTGCCGGTCCTCTCCCCAGGCGGCCTCCAGGATCACCGGGGCGCGGGCGTCGAAGCGCACCACGCGGAGCAGCTCCTCCGGGGCGATGTGCTTGGAGGTCAACCCGGCCCGGAGCACGTTGTCCGAGCTGGCCATCAGCTCGACCCCGGAGCCCCGCAGGTAGGCGTGAGGCACCCCCGCCGGCAGGAAGATGCCCTGCCCCGGGGCGAGCCGGACCAGCGCCAGCAGGAACACGAAGAGCAGGCCGCGGTCAGGGGGGCGTCCGCCGGACAGCTCCCGGTGGGCCTCCAGCGCCCAGAACGCCGGCTCGTGGTCGCCGAGGGGCGACGCGGAGAGCCGGGCGAGGGCGCGGGACCAGGCGTCCGCGAGGGGCCCGACCGGCAGCGCGAAGTAGGCGTCGAGGAGCGCCCGGACCCCCGCGTCGTCCGGGGAGAACGGGGGGAGCAGCCCCCGGACCTCGGGGAGCGCGTCGAGGGCCGCGGCGATCTCCTCCGGAGGGCGGAAGCCGCAGAGCGCCCGGACCTCGGTGAGCGCCACCAGCACCTCCGGCTTGTGGTGCGGGTCGCGGTAGCTGCGGTGGGGGGCGTCGAAGGGGATCTGCAGGCGCTGCTCCCGGGAGAACCCCTCGGCGGCCTGGGCCTCGCTGGGGTGCACCTGGATCGAGAGCGGCTTGCGGGCGGCGATGATCTTCATCAGGTACGGCAGGCCGCCGAAGCGCCGCAGCACGCGCTCCCCCAGGAGCCCGGGGCGGGCGGCGAGGAGCGCGTCGAGGGGCCGCTCCTGGCCGCCCTCCCGTGCCACGGAGGGGGCGTAAGGGTGGGCGCCGTACCAGGCTTCGGCCCAGGGAGCCCCGTCGGCGGGCGCCCCGAGGAGGCGAGGCAAGAAGGCGGGATCTCCCCAGGCGTAGCGCTGGACGACGGGGACGAGGAGGAAGGGAGAGGAAGGTGCGGAGGTCAACGCCCGACCGCTCTACCACGAACCGCCCCCTGAACATCAGCGGCGCGCCGGGATCGCGCCGGGCTCCGCCGTCGTTGAGCCCGGAGGACGCCTCGGGGTAGCGTAGACCCCGTGACATCGGCGAAACAGCGCGGGGAAAAGATCCTGATCATCGGGGCTGGGTTCGCGGGGCTGGCGGCGGCCGCCTGCTTCGCCCAGTCCGGGCGCTCGGTGGTCCTGGTGGAGCGCGGGGGCGAGGCGAGGCTCGCGATGCCCGGGTTGCTGCTCCACGCCAACGCGCTGCGGGTGCTGGCCTCCCTGGAGCTGGAGGCCCCAGTGCTGGCCCGCGGCGTGGTGCTCCGGGGCGCCCGGCTGCTGGACGCGAGCGGCAAGGCGCTCAGCGAGGTCTCCTTCCAGGAGGAGCTGGACCGGGGGATCCGCACCGCCGGGATCCCCTCGCAGGCGCTGAAGGAGGTTCTGGGGAGCAAGCTCACCGGGGTGGAGATCCGCCGGGGCGTGTCCCTGTTCAACATCAACCTCGCCCCGGATCACGCGGACGCCTTCTTCTCCGACGGGAGCCATGGTCGGTTCTCCCTGGTGGTGGGGGCCGACGGACTCCGCTCCCGCGTCAGGGAGCTGATCCTCGGCCCGATCCCCCCCCGGGAGACCGGGATCGGTTGCTGGCGAGCGGTCCTTCCGAGACCGGATGTGGTCAAAGATGACCTCTGCGGGGAGCAGCTCGGCGCCGGGGTGAGGATGGGCTGGGTGCCCATTGGAGGTGGTGAGATCTACGCTTATTTTCTGGCGAACAGGCCGTGGGAGGGGACGCGAGAGGGGTGCCTGGAGCGGTTTGCAGGGCTGGGAGGTCCGGCGCCGGCGCTGCTGGCGGGGCTCGGCGCGGTGCACTTCGAGGAGATCCGGGAGCTGTGGGCGGACCCCTGGCACAAGGGGAGGATCGTCCTGCTCGGAGACGCGGCGCATGCGATGAACCCGAGCCTGGCGCAGGGGGCGGCGATGGCGCTGGAGGACGCCAAGGCGCTCCAGTATTGCCTGGATCAGGCCGAGGACGTGGGCGACGCGCTGATCGCCTTCGAGGCGATCCGCAAGGGGCGTGTGAGGGCCGTGCACGAGGCGTCGTCCGACGCGGGGAGGGTGAACCAGTGGTCCAGCGGGGCGGCGGTGGCGTTCCGGAACCTGCTCTACCGGGTGCTCCCTGCGGAGACCTCCCGGGCCCGGCTGAGGGCGCTGCTGGACGGAGGCGGGTCGACGCGAGATTTTCTGGGGCACCGCCCGGACCTCCCCCCGCTGTCGGAGGCGTCCCTGGCTCTGGTGAAATTCCTGGTCAAGGTCGGCCAGAGCGACGGACGCTTCGACGACCAGGAGCGGTCGTTCATCCAGGCCAGCCTGCGGGAGCGAGGGGAGCACGTCTCTCCCGGCGAGCTGGAGTCGCTGAGCCAGGAGCTGCACCGGGTGCCCTTGGCGAGCGTGCTCTCCCCCTACCAGGGCGCGGCGGAAGAGGAGCGGGCGAGGCTGCTGGCGCTGGGGCACCTGGCGGCGATGGCCAACGGGCAGGTGGCCCCGAAGGAGCGGCGAGCGCTGGCGGAGGCGCAGCGGCTCCTCGGCGTGCCGGAGGAAGCGCTGGAGCGGGCTCGCCGCGGCAGCTCCCCCGGCGAGGGGTGACGACCCGGCATGGCGCTCACCGCCCGACGCGCTCCAGCTCCCCGGCGCAGATGCGGTCGAGGCGCGGGATGATCTTGCCGCTCCGCAGGTCGTGGACGCGCTCGGTCGGGCCCAGCAGGTAGCGGCGCACCAGGGAGCCCTGGCTCTCCTCGCCGGCCCCGAGGTGAGTACGGAGCAGCAGGAGGGCACGCTCCGTGGCCTGGGAGCGGGAGCCCCCCAACCAGGCATGGAGCGAGCGCATCGTCGGGAGGTGGACCGCCTGGACGTCCCAGCAGGGGTCCGGCAAGAACCTGCCCTTGCGGGCGTCGAGGGGCTTGAGCTCCAGCCGGATCTCGTCCCGCGCGGGGGCCGGCCGGCGAGGCGTCACCGGCGCCACCGTGACCCGTACCACCTCCCGCCCTTGCAGCACCCTGGCCTCGTGCTTGCGGCCTTCGCCCCGGTCGCCCCGGTCGCCCCGGTCGCCCCGCTCCTTGCGGCGTGCGGAGGCGATCTTGCCCTTGAGGAGCAGGTGCAACCCACCCTCTTTTTCGAGGAGGGTCCAGGCTCCGGCGCCGCTCAGCAGCACGGAGACGCCGCGCTCGCCCTCGGTGCGCTCGTCGAGGACCTCCACGTCCAGGTGCTCGCGGCGGGCGAAGGCGAGGTACATGCGGGTCAGGAGGCCGAGGCCGTCGAGGGCCTCCCCCTGGGTGGAGACCAGGGTGAGGGTGAGCACCGCGTCCGCGAGCGCCCGCGGGTCGGTGGAGCGGACCAGCCCCTCCAGCAGGGCGAGCTGACGGAGCGCGGACTCCTCGGAGGTCGGGACGCCGTCCTCGGGAGGAGGCGCCGAGAGGGACTGCTCCAGGGCGTCGAAGCGTGCGAAGAGGCCGTCGAGGCGGTAGATGTCGTCGAGGATCCTGCGGGCCTCGTCCGCGTCGCGCCAGAAGGTGCCGAGCTTGGAGAGGCGGAGGAGATCCTCCTTGCGGGCGGCGAGGGGCTCCGCCTCCTTGCGCAGGGCGGCGAGGCGCTCCAGCAGGGAAGATCGGAGCGCGTCCGAGGCACGAGGAGAAGGCGGCAGCGGCGCCAGAGGGGCGGCAGCGGCGGGGTGGCGGAGGCTGAACACGTCTGCCCCCGACTCCGGCGGGGTGACCTCGGTCACGATACGTCCCTGCGCGGCCCGGAGCCGGAGCAGGGAGCCGGGAGGAACCTTGCCCGCGGCGATCTCCTCCGCGAGCGGCACCAGCACCAGGCGCTCGACGGTGCGCTTGAGGGGGCGCGCCCCGAAGGCGACCGAGTAACCCTCCCGGAGCAGCAGGGCGAAGACCGACTCGTCCACGTCGACGGCGAGGCGACGGCGGAGGATGCCGCCCCGGGCGAGCACCTGGGTGACCTCCCGGCGGGCGATGCGGGCGGCGATCTCCGCGTCCAGGGGCCGGAAGATCACCGTGCGGTCGATGCGGTTGAGGAACTCGGGGCGGAAGACCCGCTCCAGCTCCCGCTGGACCCGCTCCCGCTCCGGGATCTGGGGGCCCCCCTGGGCGCCTCGGCCGAAGCCCACGGGCCCCTCCCGCTCCACGCGGGAGCCGACGTTGGAGGTCAGGATGATGATGCAGCGGCGGAAGTCGCTCGTCCGGCCGCTGGCGTCGGTGAGGCGCCCGGCGTCGAAGATCTGGAGGCAGAGGTCGAAGACGTTGAGGTGCCCCTTCTCGATCTCGTCGAGCAGCACCACGGAGAAGGGGCGCTCGCGCACCGCCTCGGTGAGCCTGCCCGGCGCCCCGTTGCGCCCGATCAGCCGCTCGAAGGCGTCGAAGGTGGCGAACTCGCTCATGTCGATGCGGATCAACCGATCCCGGTCGCCAAAAAGCAGCTCCGCCAGGGCGCGGGCCAGCTCGGTCTTGCCCACGCCCGTCGGCCCCACGAACAGCAGCACCCCGAGGGGTTTGTCCGGGTCGTTGAGCCCCGCCTTCACCAGCGTCACCACGTCGACCAGGGCGCGGACCGCCTCCGGCTGCCCCATGACCCGGGACTCGAAGAAATCGCGGGTCTTCTGCCGATCCAGCGGGATGGCGTCGTCGAGGATGGCGGCAGGGATGCCGGTCAGCCCGGAGAGCTGCGCCAGGATCTCGTGCTCGCTCAGCGGCCCCGCGGCAGCGGCCCCGGGCTTCCCTTCCCCGAGCATGCGGCGGAGCAGGCCCGCGCTCCGCCCGGGCTCGCTGGCGCGGGTGATGTAGAAGCCGACCAGCTCCATCAGCCGCTCCAGGAGCCCCTCGGAGGGCTCGACGCCGTGCTCCTCGCTGATGAGCCGGAGCACGTCCCGGGTCTGCGCCTGGGTCATCGGCTGGATCTCCACGGCGGTGAACAGGCGCCGCAGGGAGCCCGCCGCGCCGAGCCCGCCGCGGAACTCCTCCACGGTGCTCTCCCCCAGCACCGTGACGTCGCCGCGCTCGATGGAGGGGGCGAGCATCTGGGCGATGTTGGCGTCGCTCTTGCCGGTGGTGCCCACCTGGGAGAGCTGGGCGAGCCCGGTGATGTAGAGCAGCACCCGGCGCGGCGCCTTGATCGACTTGACGATGTCGTCGAGGCGGGACTCCCACTCGCCCAGGTAGCGGGTGCCAGCGAGGAAGTCGCTCGGAGAGAGCGCCAGCGTGTGCCACCCCTGCCCCGCCAGGCGCCGGATCGCCTCGTGGATCACCGCGGTCTTGCCCACGCCGACCTCGCCCAGCACCGCCACCGCCCGGGGCGCGTCCCCGGTGAGCAGCCGAACCACCGTGTCCACCGCCGGCTCCACGCCGTAGGCCCTCGGTAGCTTCTTCAGCTCGTCCGGCGACGACAGCAGCCGCCCGAACCCCCGGAGCTTCTCCAGGTCCACGGAGGTCGCCAGCAGCCCCTCCAGCCACCGGGCCGTCAGCCGGTAATTCCTCTTGCCTAGCCCCTCCAGCCCCTCCAGCGCCGCCCTCAGCTCCCCCACCGCGGGGGCGCCCTCGTAAGCCCCCTCTCCCCGGCGCCCGTGGGCCTCCAGCGCCTCGGCGCATGCCCTCCGCACGTCGCTGTCCCCGTCCTCCCCGAGCTGCTGCACCAGCGCCTCGGTGACCCCCGCGCCCGGCCTCCCCTTGCCCAGCGCCTCCGCCGCCGCCTGCCGCACCCGCCACGCGTGAT
>CAZSDX010000386.1:0-7204 GCA_964605685.1 uncultured Polyangiaceae bacterium | reverse complement strand
GGTGGCCGCCGCGCCCTCCCGGGGGCGGTGGGCCGCGAGCAGCGCGGTGACCGCCGCCTTCATCTCCGCCGCGTCGGAGAAGCGGTTGCGGCGGTCCCAGGCGAGGGCCTTGTCCACGAGGGCGATCACCTCCACGGGGAGGTCCGGGGCGACCCTGGCCAGCGACGGCGCCGGCTGCGTCGCCGCCATGACCAGCGCCTCGTCGTTGCTGCGGCCCTTGTGGAGCCGCTGGCCGGACAGCATGTAGTAGAGCATCGCGCCGACGGAGAAGATGTCCGAGCGGCCGTCGAGCTGATCCCCCAGGCCGCGGGCCTGCTCCGGCGACATGAAGGAGGGGGTGCCGAGCGCCATGCCGGCCCGGGTGTGGTCTTGCTGCCCCTCCCGGAGTTGCGCCACGCCGAAGTCGAGCACTTTGACCACGCCCTCGTTGGTCACAAAGACGTTGGCGGGCTTGAGGTCCCGGTGGACGATGCCCTGGCCGTGGCAGGCCGCCAGGACGTCGAGGAGCTGCTCGGCCAGCTCCAGGGTCTGCACCAGCGGCAGCTTCCTCCCGGAGCGCTTCTGGAGTTCGCTGATGGTCTGCCCTTCCAGCAGCTCCATGAGCAGGAACGGGGCCCCATCCTCCGCCTCGTCGTCGTCGAGCACCTCGACCCGACCCCGGTGGGGGATCTTGTTTCCGACGTACCCTTCCCGCAAGAAACGCTCGCGCACCCCGGCGTCCCGCGCCAGCTCGGTGTGCAGGATCTTGATCGCCACCCGGCGGCCGTTGCTCTGGTGTGTGGCGGCGTAGACGGTCGCCATCCCTCCGGTCCCGAGCACCTTGTCGATCCGCCACTTGTTCCGGATCACCGTCCCCAGCCTGGGATCTTGCTCGTTGCTCTTGGGGGAGGTGGCACCACGGTCCATGCTACGGTCCGCTTAACATACACAAAAAAGCGAGCGTGCCTCGCCTATCCCTGTGCGCGGCGGGCAAGCACCCTGGCGTACACTTCACGACGCGGGCGACCGGAGCGAGCGGCCACCCGCTGCGCCGCATCCTTTGCCGAGGCGCCTCGCCCCAGGGCCTCGTCGATCCAGCGGTCGACCTCCTCGTCGGAAGCGCCCTGCGCGGGCGGTTCGTGGGGGCCCAGCACCAGCACCACCTCGCCCAGCCACTCCCGATCAAGGAGGGCGAGCTGCGCGAGGCTCCCCCTGGTGAATTCTTCGTGTATTTTCGTCAGCTCGCGGGCCACCACGGCCGGTCGCTCGGGCTGGAGGGCGGCCAGATCCTTCAGGGTGGCGCTCACCCGGTGGGGTGACTCGAACAGCACCACCACCTCCGGGGTTTGCGTCACCCGCTCCAGGGCGCTGTCCCGCTCTGCGCCGTCCCTGGGCAGGAAGGCGAGAAACCGGAAGGCCCCGTCCCCCAGCGCCGCCCCCGCCAGCGCCGCCAGCACCGCCGAGGGGCCGGGGACAGGGACCACCCGGACGCCAGCCTCCGCAGCGGCACGGGCCAGGGCGGCGCCGGGGTCGCTGACCGACGGCGTCCCCGCGTCGGTCACCAGGGCCAGGGCCTCGCCTCGCCCGAGCGCCTCCAGCGCCTGCCGGATGGCCCCGGGGCCCGCGTGGGCGTCGAAGCGCTCCACGGGCTTCTTCTCGATGCCGAGATGCGTCAGCAGTGCCCGGGTGCGGCGGGTGTCTTCGGCCAGCACCCGGTCGGCGTTTCGCAGGGAGGCTTCGGCCCTGCGGGAGAGGTCGTCGAGGTTGCCGATGGGGGTGGCGACGAGGAAGAGGGTCCCCGGGCTGAGAGGGGGCATCAGGCCTCGACGGCGTCGCCCAGCGCTTGCACGAGGAACTGGCGCAGGTTCATCGTCAACCGAGCCTCGATCTGCCGCACGCGCTCGCGGGAGATCCCGAACTGGTCCCCTAGCTCCTGGAGGGTGAGCGGCTCGTCGGCCAGCAGCCGCTTGTCGAAGATGTCGAGGTCCTTGCCCTTCAGCCCGGTGCGGAACTCCTCCAGCTTGGTGCGCACGATGTCGTTGAGCTCCTCGGTGGCGACGGCGCTGTCGGGGCCAGCCAGGCCGGACGCCATCAGCTCGATCCGGGAGACGGGGCGGCCCTCGTTGTCGCCGACGGGCGCATCCAGG
The DNA here is from genome assembly GCA_964605685.1 of uncultured Polyangiaceae bacterium. Taxonomy (GTDB): domain Bacteria; phylum Myxococcota_A; class Polyangia; order Polyangiales; family Polyangiaceae; genus JANWXX01. The sequence continues at coordinate 5,078 of CAZSDX010000386.1, read as the reverse complement.
CTCATCTCCCCGGAGGAGAGCCGCCGCTCCATCTCCGCCGCTTCCTGCTCCTCCACCCCGAGGTTCTTGGCGATCGTCTCCGGGGTCGGGTCGATCCCCATGGCGGACAGCTTGGCCTTCTCCTTGTTGAGGTTGAAGAACAGCTTGCGCTGCGCCTGGGTCGTCCCCAGCTTGACCAGCCGCCAGTTGTTGATGATGTACCGGAGGATGTACGCCCGGATCCACCAGGCCGAGTAGGAGCTGAGCTTCACGCCGCGGTTCGGGTCGTACTTCTTCACCGCCTGCATCAGCCCGATGTTGCCCTCCTGGATGAGATCCATGATGTTCTTGTAGGCCCGCCGGTACTCGTAGGCGATCTTCACCACGAGGCGCAGGTTCGCCGTCACCAGCCGCGCCGCCGCATCCACGTCCTGCGTCGCCGCGTACCGCTGCGCCAGCTCTTGCTCCTCCTCCGGCGAAAGCAGCGGGTGGCGCTGCACTTCCCGCAGGTATGCCTGCATCGGGTCGTTCCGGCTCAGCGCCAACTTCCCGTCGTCGCTGTCCTTCTCCCTGCTCCGTAGCTTCACCGACAGCGGGTAGCTCTCCCGGTCTGCCTCCTCCCCGTCCTCCAGCGCGTCCTCCTCGGGCCCCACCAGCTCGACGGCTGCGTCCACCGCGTCCAGCTCTTCGTCCCCTTGCTCCTCGTCTTCCTCCCCGGCCCGCAGGCTCTCCGGCGGCCTGCTCTCCGGCGGCGGAGGGATCGTCGAGGGCGCCGCCTGCTCCCCGGCGCGGGGGCGCTTGTCGTTGCGGGCGGCCTTCCCGCTCTTCTTCGCTCCGCTCTCGCCCGTGCTCTTCGGGCGCGCCGCCCTGGCCACGGGCTTCCTGGCGGTGTCTTCCGCGGGGGGCTGGGGCCTACCCTCCGCGGGGGTTGCTGCCGAGGTGCTGGCCTCCGGGGGGGTATCTCCGCGGGAAGTCGAGGAGGTCGGGGGGGGGGCCCCGGTGGCGCCGCCAGAGACGATCCGGCGTCGGATGGGGGGGGAAGGGCGCGGAGAGGCCTTGCTCACGTCGTCGACGCCTTCTCCGCTGGAGGACTTTTTTCGGCTTACCAAGGGGCCTCGGAGGCAGAAATCAGGGGAGCCCCTGTGATGGGCCATCCCCGCCCTGCGGTCAAGCCGCCGCGGCGGAAAGGGTCTTTCCGGGCGGACCTGTGGAAGCGCGCCGTCGTAGCGGCTAGGTAGGGCCGGATGCAAGCGCGCTACCCCACGTCCCTGGCGGGGCAGCTCCGGCGGCAGGCGGCCCCTTACGTGGCGGGGTCGCTGCTGATCGCGGGGCAGCAGGGCCTAATGTTCGCCCGGGACTGGCTCTTCAAGCTCGGCGTGGACGCTGCGGTCAGCGATCGCTCCCGGGAGGCGGTGCGAGCCGCCCTGATCGCGGTAGGGGTGGTGATCCTGGCGGCGGTCACGCGGGTGCTCTCCCGGGTGCTGATCTTCAACGGGGGGCGCTCCGCCGAGTACGAGCTGCGCTCCGAGCTCCTCGCCAGGCTCCACCAGCTCGGCACCAGCTTCGCCCAGCGCCTCTCCACCGGCGACGTCCTGAGCCGCTCCACCAACGACCTCACCCAGGTGCGGCTCCTCCTCGGCTTCGGCATCCTCAACGTGGTCAACACCCTCTTTGCCCTGATCTCTGCCCTCTCGCTGATGGTCGGCATCAGCGGGCGCCTCACCCTGGCCGCCCTCGCCCCCGCCCCCCTCCTCATGCTCGTGACCCGCTGGTTCTCCCGGCAGATGTTCCTGCGTACCCGCGACAACCAGGAGGCCCTCGGCGCCCTCAGCGGCCGCGTCCAGGCGAGCCTCGCCGGCGTCCGCGTGGTCCGCGCCCTCTCCCTGGAGCCCTCCGAGGAGCGCGCCTTCGCCCGGGTCTCCTCCGCCTACCTCGACAAGAGTCTGGGCCTCGCCCGGCTCCGGGGCATGATGTTCCCGCTCATGGGGGCGGTCGCCTCCTCCGGCGCCATCATCGTCTTCTGGTACGGCGGATCGCTGGTGCTCTCTCGCCAGATCTCCCACGGCGATTTCGTCGCCTTCTCCACCGGGTTCGCCCGGCTGGTCTGGCCGCTGATGGCCCTCGGCTTTGTCGCCTCCATCGTCCAGCGGGGGCGCGCCAGCTACCTGCGGCTCCAGGAGGTCTTCGATGCGGTCCCGGAGATCCAGGACGGCGACGGGCCGGCCCCGCCCTCCGTCGAGGGGGCCCTCGACGTCCGCGGCCTCTCCTTCCGCCTGGGCGACCGGGACGTCCTCGACGGCGTGAGTTTCCGGGTCCCCGCCGGGACGAGCCTGGCCATCGTCGGCCGGACCGGCAGCGGAAAATCCACCCTCGCCTCCCTCCTCTCCCGGCTCCTCCCCACCCCGCCCGAAACGATCTTCCTCGACGGCCACGACATCACCCGTCTCCCCCTTCGCTTCCTCCGCCGCTCCGTCGGCTACGCCCAGCAGGATGCCTTCCTCTTCTCCACCACCGTCGCCCGCAACATCGCCTTCTGCCTCGACGATCCGGACTCCGACGAGGCGCTGCGCAGGGTCCGCGAGGCCGCCGCCGAGGCGCAGATCCTCGCCGAGCTGGAGGGGCTCCCGGGGGGGCTCGACACGGTGGTCGGCGAGCGCGGCGTGCAGCTCAGCGGCGGGCAGCGGCAGCGGGTGGCGCTCGCCCGCGCCTTCCTCGGGGCCCCGCCGATCCTGGTGCTGGATGACCCCCTCTCGGCGGTCGACGCCCGCACCGAGGCCGCCATCCTCGACGCCATCGAGCGCCAGGCGCGGCGCCGCACGGTCCTGCTGGTCACCCACCGCATCGCCGCCGCCGCCCGCTGCGACCGGGTGATCGTCCTGGAGCAGGGGAAGGTCGCCGAGGAAGGCACCCACGACGAGCTGCTCCAGCGCGGCGGCCTCTACGCCGCCCTGGCCGAGGAGCAGCGCAAGGAGCGGGAGCTGGACGCGCTGAGGGCCGCCTCGTGAGTGCCCCGGTCAAGGATGCGAAGCAGGGCCGCGGGGCCCAGGCGCTCCGGGCCTTCCACGAGGAGGACGACGACCGGAAGACCTACGACCTGGCGCTCCTGCGGCGCCTCTGGGGGTACCTGCGGCCCCACGCGGGGCTCCTCTGGGCCTCGCTGGCGGCGCTGCTCCTCCTCTCCGCCCTCTCCCTCGGGCGCCCGCTGGTCATGCAGTACGGGATGGACGCTGCGGCTCACCCGGGCCCCGACTCCCCCGGCAAGCTGCTCCGGGCGGGCCTCCTTTTGCTGGCGATGGTGACGGCGGAGCAGAGCCTGATCTTCCTCCAGATCTTCACCATGCAGATCGCGGGGGCCCGGGCCATGGACGACCTGCGTCGGGAGGTCTTCCGCTTCCTCCACGGCAGGCGCCTGGGCTTCTTCGACAGCCAGCCGGTCGGGCGGCTGGTGACCCGGGTGACCAACGACGTCGACGCCCTCAACGAGATGTTCGCCTCCGGCGCCCTCAACGCCGTGGGCGACCTGCTCCGGCTCGTCGGCATCGTCGCCCTGATGCTCTACCTCCACTGGAAGCTGGCCCTCATCGCCTTCGCCGCCATCCCCCCGGTGGCGCTCCTGGTCGACTGGATCCGCCGCCGGGCCCGGGTCGCCTTCCGGGAGATCCGGCTCAAGACCGCCCGGCTCAACGCTTTTTTGGCGGAGCAGATCAGCGGCATGGCGGTGGTCCAGGCCTACGCCCGCGAGGAGGCCAGCGCCGCCGAGTTCGACGAGATCAACCGCGCCTACCGGGACGCCAACAACCGCTCCATCGCCCTCGACGCCGCCCAGGACGCCGCCATCGAGATGGTCTCCTCCGTCTGCGTCGCCGCGCTCCTCTGGTACGCCGGTGCCCGCGTCTTCGACGACCGGATCTCCTTCGGCCTCCTGGTCGCCTTCATCGCCTACGTCGAGCAGTTCTTCGGCCCCATCCGCGACCTCTCCGCCCGCTACACGGTCCTCCAGTCCTCCTTGACCGGCGCCGAGCGGATCTTCCAGCTCCTCGACACCGCCGAGGAGGATGCCCCCCTCCACCCAAATCCCGCCCCCGACGGCGACCCTTCCCTGGCCCTCGCCTTCGACGCGGTCTCCTTCGCCTACAAACCGGACGCCCCGGTGCTCCGCGGCATCTCCTTCGCCGCCCGCCCCGGCGAGCGCATCGCCCTGGTCGGCGCCACCGGCTCCGGCAAGAGCACCCTCGCCAGCCTGCTGCTGCGCCTCTACGACGCCTCCGAGGGGGTGATCCGGGTGGGCGGAAAGGACGTCCGCGGCCTCCCTCGCGACCAGCTCCGCCGCCGCTTCGCCGTCGTCCCCCAGGACGTCTTCCTCTTCCCGGGGACCGTCGCGGACAACATCGCCCTCGGCGACGCCGTCCCCGACCGCGCCCGGGCGGAGCGCTGCCTCGATCAGATCGGCGCCCTGGACCTCTTCCTGCGGAGGCCCGGGGGCCTCGACGCAGCCGTCGACGAGCGCGGAAGCAACTTCTCCGCCGGCGAGCGCCAGCTCCTCGCCTTCGCCCGCGCGCTCTACCGCGACGCCCCCGTCCTTATCCTGGACGAGGCCACCGCCAGCGTCGACAGCGTCACCGAGGCCCGGCTCCAGACGGCCCTGGACGCGCTGCTCCGCGACCGCACCGCCCTCATCATCGCCCACCGCCTCTCCACCATCCGCTCCGTCGACCGCATCCTGGTGCTCTCCCGCGGGGAGCTCGCCGAGGAGGGCACCCACGACGAGCTGCTCCAGCGCGGCGGCCTCTACGCCCGCCTCCACGCGCTTCAGCACGGGCCTCCGTTGGCTTAGCGCCAGGGCAAGCTGCGGGCTTGCCCTCCAGAGGGCCGGGGGTACAGGCGCCAGGGCCGCTCCCCGGCCTCCGGGATAGCTCACGGAGGAGGTTCGCAGCGAAACGGCCTCAACTGCGGTGGGAGGCGGGCTGGGGTTCGGGGGGAGCCTTGCGCTCTTGGGAGTGTAACCAAACAGAGCAGGACAAGAATTTGCGACGCCTTGAAAAATGTAACTTGACATAGATGGGGGGGGGGGGGGGAAACCTGGGGCCACACCCAAGAAC
>CAZSDX010000385.1:0-7208 GCA_964605685.1 uncultured Polyangiaceae bacterium | reverse complement strand
CCGGAGAAGGAGGAGGCGGGACGGGCGGAGGCGGCGTGGGGGGCGACGGCGGGGCCTCGGGCGCGGGGACCGGCGGTGACAGCGGCGCGGGCGGATCCGCCGGGAACCCGGGGGAGTGCACCACCGGCTTCGATTGTCCCGGCGTGGACGACGAGTGCAAGCAGCGCACCTGCGAGGCGGGCGTCTGTGGGGTCACCTTCACGGCGAAGGATACGCCGGTCGCCGTGCAGGTGGACGGCGACTGCAAGGCGAATGTCTGCGACGGCGCGGGCAACATCGTCTCCGTCAACGACGACAGCGACGCTCCTGGCGGCCAGGAGGCCTGCTCCGCCGGGGTCTGCGACGGCGGTGTCCCGGGGAAGAAGGAGGCCCCCGCGGGCACGGGCTGCAATGAGGACGGCGGGAACGCCTGCGACGGCGCTGGCAAATGCGTCGCCACCTTCGTGGTCGTCCGTGTCGGTACCGGTACTGGTGCGCTGGACAACAAGGCGACGGCGGTCTTCCTGGAGGAGCGCCTGGTGTCCGACGGCTCGCTGCTGGCGGCGGAGGGGAATCCAGTGGCGCTGCCCACGTCGGGGGCTGGTCGCTTCACCCTCGCCGGGAACGCCGCCAGCGAGGGGAACCTGTCCCGCTCGCTGGACGGGAAGTTCCTGGTGCTCGGCGGCTACGACGCCGACGCGGGGACCGTGGATGTCCCCAACACGGACGCCTCCGCGGTCAACCGCAAGGTGGCCCGGCTGGATCGTGGGTACAACCTCGACACATCGACCAGGTTGACCACCGCCTTCAAGAAAGGGAATCCCCGGAGCGCCTGCACCGACGACGGGACGAAGCTCTGGGTGACCGGGCACAGCGACGGGGGCGGCAGCACGGGGGGGGTCTGGGCGACGATGCTGGGCTCCACCGACGCCGGCACCCGGGTGGTCGCCACCCCGAACAACGTGCGTTTTTGCCACTTCTACCTCGGGCAGTTCTTCGGCTCTGCCAGCGCGACGCCCTACCAGAGCGTCTTCAAGACAGGGGACGCCATCCCCACCGCGGCCAACCAGACCGCCACGATCCTGAGCGGCCTGCCCACCACCGCTGGCCCCAGCGCTTACTCCTTCGTGGTGTTCGACGCCGACGGCAACGGCTCCCCGGATCTTCTCTACATCGCGGACGATCGACCCGGCGCCAACGGCGGCCTCTACAAGTGGGTCTCCGCGGATGGCGGCGCCACCTGGACCGCCGGCACCCCCGCCCGCATCGCGGCCAACGCGAGCCAGGGCGCCCGCGGCCTGGCCGGCTTCCTGGATGGCAAGAAGGTGACGCTGCTGGCCACCCTGGCCAACCCCAACGGCAACACGCTGGTCAAGGTCACCGATGACCTGGGCGGCGGCGCCCCCATCGTGGTGGATTTCTACAAGACGCCGCTGAACACGGTGCTCCGCGGCGTCGCGCCGGGGCCGCGGTGAATCAGAGCAGGTCGGCGAGCTTCTGGAGGACGCTGCCGCGGCCGTAGAGCGCCCGGACCCCCTTGCTGAACCAGCGGTACGCCTTGTCCGAGTAGGGGTACCACATCGGATCGCGCGACGGCCCCGGGAGGCGGTCGACGGTGATGGTCCGGGTCTCGGCCAGGTCCCGCAGGGCGTCCTCGCCGTGGACGCGGCCGAAGCCGCTCTGCTTGATGCCGCCGAAGGGGATCTCGGCGGGGTAGTTGGTAAAGACGTCGTTGACCAGGACGGTGCCCGCCTCGACCCGCTCGGCGATGCGCTCGCCGCGCTCCCGGTCGGAGGTGAACACGTAGGCGTTGAGGCCCAGGTGCGAGTCGTTGGCGAGGCGAAGCGCCTCGTCCTCGTCGGCGACCTTCATGAAGGGGACGATGGGGCCGAAGATCTCCTGGGTCATCACGGTCATCGCGTGGTCGCAGTGGGCCAGGATGGTGGGCTGGAAGAAGCGCCCGGGGCCCGGGGCGCGCTTGCCGCCGATGCGCAGCTCGGCCCCCTTGGCCAGCGCGTCCTCGATGTGTTTCTCGGCGATCTCGCACTGCTTCTCGAAGATGATGGCGCCGACCTCCACCTCGCTCCGGGTGGGGTCGCCCTGGCGCAGCGCCTTGGTCAGCTCGACCACCCGGTCCAGGAGCCGGTCGTAGATGGCCTGGTGGGCGTAGACCCGCTCGACGGAGATGCACACCTGGCCGCTGTTGGCGAAGCCCCCGTAGACGATGGCGTTGGCGGTGCGCTCCAGGTCCGCGTCGGCGCAGGCGATGAGGGGGGCCTTGCCGCCCAGCTCCATGACGCAGGGGATGAGCCGCTCCCCGCAGGCCGCCGCCACCCGCTTGCCGCTGGCGACGCCCCCGGTGAACACCACCTTCTGCACCCCGGCGTCGATGAGGGCGGCGCCGGTGTCGCCGTAGCCGCAGACCACCTGGAGCAGATCCGGAGCGAGGCCGGTGGCGTCCCAGATCTCCTTGGCCTTGAGGGCGATGAGCGGGGTGACCTCGCTGGGCTTGATGACCACCGCGGAGCCGGTGACCAGCGCGGCCACCGCGTCGCCGAAGGGGATGACCAGGGGGAAGTTCCAGGGAGAGATGATCCCGATGACGCCGCGGGGGCGGTAATGGATCACCGCGCGGCGGTGCTTGAGCAGGTGCAGCGGCACCTCCCGCGGGGCCAGGAGCTCGGGCCCCCGCTGGGCGTACCAGGTGGTCAGGTCGACCAGCACCGTCACCTCGTGGAGGAGCGCCTCGATGCGGGGCTTCCCCGCCTCCCGGTTGAGGACGTCGACCAGCTCCTCCGCGCGGTCGACGAGCGCGTCGCGGAAGCGCAGCAGGCGCTCGCAGCGCTCCTGCACCGACAGCAGGCCCCAGGCCTCCTGGGCGCGGCGGGCGGCGGCCACGGCGGCCCGCACCGCCTCCGCGTCGGAGATGGGAGCCTCGCCCACCGGCTCGCCGTTGGCGGGCGAGAACACCGGGATGCTCCGGGGCGACGAGGTGGCGTCCTGGGATCGAGAGACGTGGGCAGCTTGCATCGGTTCCTCCGTGGGTGAGCGGCGCGGAGGGCCCCCGGGCGCCGCCTTCGAGGGCAGAGCGTTAGCGCACCGCCCCGCGAAGACAAGGCGTATCACGCTCTCCTCGTGTTCTTGGGTTGCTGTCCCTGGCCCGGTTTGCGCTATCTTCGCGGCTCTCCCGAGAGGTCCTGATGCCTGTCTTTGACCCGATCCGCCGCTGCCTCGTCGCTCGTGTTGTCTACGATGGGCCTGCCTTCGGCGGGAAGACCACCAATCTCCAGCAGATCAACGCCTTCTTCCCTGTCGAGCGCCGCTCCGAGCTGTTCACCCCGGCGGCCCTCAAGGGGCGCACCATGTTCTTCGACTGGCTGGAGATCCAGGCCGGCAAGGTTGGCGCCTACCCTCTCCGTATCCAGCTCCTCACGGTCCCGGGCCAGGGCGAGCGCTCCTACCGCCGCCGCCCGCTCCTCGAGTCCGCCGACGGCGTCGTCTTCGTCTGCGACAGCTCCTTCGTCCACCTCCCCATCGCCAAGAAATCGTACTCCCAGCTCCGCGCCGCCCTCCGCAAGCGCCTGCCCCGCGTCATCCCCGTGCTCATCCAGGCCAACAAGCAGGACAAGGAGGACGCCCTCCCCCCGGAGGAGCTGGGCCTGGCGCTCCGGGTCCCCAGCGGCGTCCAGGTCTTCGGCGCCAAGGCCGCCGCCGGCGAGGGCGTCAAGGACATGCTCGTCGCGGCCATCCGCGCCGTGGCCGTGGAGGTCCAGCAGCAGATCGCCGAGGGGAAGATTCACCAGATCATGGGGCAATCCCAGACCGCGGACGAGCTCTTCGAGGTCATGCTCGCCCTCGAAGACGAGGACGAACACGAGCTGATGGAATCCGACGAGGAGTACGACGCTTCCGTCGTCGACAACTGAGCGCCTACTTCTTCTCCATGTGCTTCTTCAGCAGGTACGGCGGCCGGGTCAGCGCGCTCCGGATCCGATCCTTCAGCAGGTGCAGCGCCCAGCTGTCCCCCAGATCCACCGTCATCCGGTAGACCACGTGGGTCCGGTTCTCCCCCACGCTCTTCATCTCCACAACCCCGCGCCCGTCCCGTAGCACGCTCGGAAAACGGCGGTCGATCGACAGCTCCAGATCGTGCGGCCTCGGCTTGTGGATCCTCGCCGTGTACGCCCCCGTCACGAAGGCGATCCCCTGCTCCAGCTCCACCAGCAGCGCCCCGTCCTCCGCGTTCCCCCGGGGCCGCACCGCCTTCACCATCGGCAAGATCGTCCAGTACACGTTCGGATCGTCAAAGACCGGCCAGATCTGCTCCACCGGGGCGTCGATATCCACCTCCTCGTGCACCTGGATCAGGTTCTTGCTGTTCTCTGCCGCCGGAGCCGTCGCCTCCGCCGCGGGGGCTCCTCCCTGGCCCGAGGCCCCTGCCCCCACCCCCGGAGGCGGCGCGGCGGCGTTCTGGCTGGCGCAGCCGGCGAGCACGAGAAGCACAAGGAAGAACCCGAGGAGACGCTGGCGCATTCGCCCCTTGTTAAGCAGCCTTCCCTCCCCCGGGTAGGGCACATGTGACCCATCCTGGAGCTCTGGCGCAAGACCCTCGGCTGGGTCAAGACCGAGCTGGGGGGAGAGGGCGCGATGATGGAGATCGTCGACGGCGCCAGGACCTCCGTCGCCCTCGCCACCCTCGACGACAAGGGGCCTTCGGGGCAGTTCCTCCACCTGGGAGAGCGGCTTCCCTGGTGATCTGCTAGAGGGGGCCTGCCTTGGCCCTGTTCATCCTCCGAAACGGTGACGTTGCCCCGCCCATCGCTGCCCGTCGCGGCCAGTTTCCTGACCTGATCCTCGCCCCGATCCGCGATCTGTGGCGCGACGAGGTCGTGGTCGCGGACGCCCGCGAGGGGTTGCCTCCTGGCCTGCTCGACGCCCGAGGGGTGATCCTCACCGGATCTCCCTCCAGCGTCACCGAGGAGGCCCCCTGGATGCTCCGGCTCCAGGAGGCCACGGCCGCGCTCCTCGATCGCGGCACGCCGCTGCTGGGCATCTGCTTCGGCCACCAGATCGTCGCCCGTGCCAGGGGCGGCGTGGTGGAGCGCAACCCCAGGGGAAGGGAGATCGGGACCATCGAGGTGCACCGCATCGAGGAGGATCCGCTCTTCGAGGGGCTGCCGTCGCGCTTCGAGGCCCTCGCGACCCACACGGACACGGTGACCCGGCTCCCGGAGGGCGCCCGGCTCCTGGCCACCAGCGCCCTCGACGCGTCCGCTGCCTACGCCCTGGGCTCTGCCCGATGCCTCCAGTTTCATCCGGAGATGGATGCGGACTTCATGCGCTCGCTGCTGGAGGTCCGGCGCCCCATCCTGGAGGCCGAGGGCTTCGTCGTCGACCCGATGATCGCGCGGGTCTCCGAGGCGCCTTCCGGGCCCCTCATCCTGCGGAACTTCATCCGGGGGCTGCTCGCTTCCCCCTGAGTGTCTTGCCGGTCAGCCGGTCTTGTCCGTGGCTCCTCCCCCCCGGCCCGCTGCCCGTCTCCCGTGGAGCTCTCGACCCCTGCCCGGCCTCGCTCAGCGCGAGCCGAGGAGACGCTCGGAGGCGCCGAGGGGAGGACCGGAGGGGGCGTGGGGTGACCAGCCGGGGGGCATGGCCCAGCGCTCCGAGGAGCCGAGAGGAGGCGGCTGAAGGGGTAGGGGAGGAGGGGCGGGCGGGGCGGGCGGGGCGGCGCCGGGGAAGGAAGGGAGCCGCAGGAACCCCGGCGGCCCGGAGAGGTCCGGCAAGGAGGGCTCCGGAGCCCCGGCAGCAGCCGGCGGTACGGCAGGGAGATCGACCGGGGCCCGGATCGCGACCGCCAGGGCGAAGGTCGGAGGGGGCGGGGGCGGAGGCTCCTTGGTGGGCGCGTCGGTCCAGCGTACGACCCGGTGGGCGACCTCGACGACGCCGCCCGCGGGGGGGAGGGCCCGGGGGACGGAGCGAAGCAGCGGGATCCACTGGGACTCGCTCCGGAGGCCCAGGACCGCGACGCAGAGCGCCCCCGGCGGGAGGTTCTCGATCTGGGTGTCTCCCAGGAAGGTGACCGGCAGCCGGCGCAAGGTCTGGTAGTCCTCCCCGACGATCCGGTCGAGGCGCAGGAGGAGCTGCCCCTCCGGTTCGAGCTGGAGGGCCTCGTCCAGGGTCTCGGGGCGCAGCTCCCAGTAGAGGTAGAGCGTGGTCGGATCGACCGGCATCAGCACCAGCTCATCGACGTCGTAGCGCTCCGGGAGCGGCTCCTCGTCGAGCATCGGCGCGGGGCGAGGAGGCCCGGCGGGCGGGGGCGCTTCCCTGGTGGTGGCGGTCTCGGTGGGGGGGGATGCCTCCTGCGCGGCGGCCTCGGCGGGGGGCGCCTCCGTCGCCGGAGGCGGAGCGATCAGGCTCGTGCTGGAGGGCGCGTTGACCGCGGGCGGGGCGGGAGCGGGGGGGGGTTCGTCCACGTCGTCCACGTCGTCTTCGTCTTCGTCGTCGGGGGGCAGGGGAGAGGGCTGTCCCCGGAGCTTTGCGCGCAGCCGCAGGGCGCCGGGGTGCTCGGGCTCGCTCCGGAGGATCTGATCGAGCACCGCGAGGGCCCGCTCCGTGTGCCCCTGGGCCGCGTAGATCTCGGCGAGGGTGACCGTGGGGAGCATCGCTGGCTCGGGGGGAGGGGCCGCCCCGCCGCCGCTGCGGATCCGCTCGGCGGCCTCCGGGAGGTTGAGCCCGCGCTCGACGAAGGCGGCGAGCACCTGGCGCATGCGACCCAGGAACCCCTTGCTCCCCTCACGGCTCCCGGAGGCGCGCTCCTCCAGGGCCTCGATGGCGTCGAGGATCTCGTCCCGGGTCAGCACCTCGGGGCGCGCGACGCCGGCCTGCCGGGCGGCGTCCTCCAGGTCATCGCGCTCCAGTCGTTCGAGTTCCTCCCGCTTGCTCATGGTGTCTCCGTTGCGATGCGAAGCGCCGCCCGCGCGGCCTCGGCGTCCCTGGCGATCTGGGCCTTCAGCTCGTCGAGCCCGGCGAAGGCGCGCTCCTCCCGGAGCCGGGCGATCAGCCGGAGCCGCAGCCGGGCCCCGTACAGATCCGCGTCGATCCCGAACAGGTGCGCCTCCACGGCGAAGCCTGCGGCCACCGTGGGGCGCAGGCCGATGTTGGCGACGCCGTCGCCCAGCGGCACCGCGTCGCCGCCGTCGGCGAGGCGGAGGGCCCGCACCGCGTAGACC
>CAZSDX010000384.1:0-7209 GCA_964605685.1 uncultured Polyangiaceae bacterium | reverse complement strand
TGGATCGCGCACGCCAGGCCCGAGCGGGCGTCCGCCAGCAGCACCGGGACGCAGTCGGCGACCCGCACGCCGCAGGCGATCCCGGGGCGGCCCGACAGCAGCGCGTCCCCCTCGATCCGGAGGATCTCCTCGCGAGGCTCCTCCCCCGAGAGGGTGATGACGCGGGCGCCGTGGACCTGGGAGAGCAGGTACAATTTTCCAGGCTGGACGCCCAGCCGCCCGGCGGCGACGGCGAGGTTACGGCGGACGTTTTCTTCCGGGTCGCCGGTGCTGGCGGAGAAGTTCAGGGTTGCGTGGGCGCCCTGGCTCACGCCACCATGGCGGGTGAAGAAGGCGTGAGCGAAGCCCTCCGAGGTGAGCAAAGGTGACGTGAGCACGCGCAACAAATTGACGCCTTCCACCATTTGACTCTACCCCTTTCTTTTGGAACCACGATGGCCCAGGCGCGCGCCCCCGACCCTTACCTTGGACGAGAGATCGCCGGGGGAAAGTACCGCATCTTGCAGAAGATCGGGTCCGGCGGCATGGGGTCCGTCTACAAGGCGATGCAGCCCAACATCGACCGGATGGTGGCCATCAAGATCCTCCACCCGAAGCTGGTGAACCGGAAGGATCTGGTGTCCCGCTTCAGCCGGGAGGCGAAGGCGCTGGGCCACCTCTCCCACCCGAACACGGTCAAGGTCTTCGACGACGGGGTGCTCGAGGATAACTCCCTCTTCATCGCCATGGAGTACCTCGAGGGGCGCAACCTCAACCAGATCGTGCGCACCGGGGGGCCCATGCCGGTGGAGCGGGCGCTGCCGATCTTGATGCAGGTGTGCGGGGCGCTCAACGAGGCGCACCAGCGGGGCATCGTCCACCGGGACCTCAAGCCCGAGAACATCTTCCTCAGCACCCAGGGCGGCATCAAGGATTTCCCCAAGGTGCTCGACTTCGGGCTGGCCAAGGTCACCGAGCAGGAGATGCGCCCCGGCAGCATCGTGCTCACCCAGGAGGGCATGGTCTTCGGCACCCCCGAGTTCATGTCCCCCGAGCAGGCCCAGGGCAAGGTGCTCGACGCCCGGAGCGACATCTACTCGCTGGCGGTCATCCTCTACGAGGTCCTCACCGGCAAGCTCCCTTTCGACGCCAAGACGCCGATGGAGCACATCCAGCACCACGTGATGACCCGGCCCATCCCCCTCCACGAGCGGGCGCCCACCGCGGGCTTCTCCCCTGCGCTCAGCGAGGTCATCAACCGCGCCCTCGCCAAGAACCCGGACGACCGCTACCAGACCGCCGCCGAGTTCGCCCAGGCCCTCGAACCCTTCGCCCAGAAGAACCCGACCTCCGCCCCCCTGCCCTACCCGATGCCTTCCTCCTCGGCGCCGGTCATCGTCCCCCAGGGCGCCCCCTCCAGCTCGCCGGTCTCCGCCCCCTCGCCGGCCTCCAACGCCAGGCTCATCGTCTTCGTCGCCGCCGCCTGCCTCCTCGTCGGCGCCGGCCTCGCCGTGCTGGCCATGAAGTTTCTCGCCGGCTGAGCGCTACGCCGCCGCTTGTTCGATCGCCATGCGGAGCAGCTGCGTCACCTGGGCGGGCTCCAGCTCGTCGAAGCCAGGCAGGCGCTCGGGAGCGACGAAGGGCCGGTACTCCAGCGCGTCGCACACCGAGGCCAGCACCGGCGACAGCGGCGCGTCGAGGCTGAGCACCAGCGCCGACCCCGGGATGCAGAGCGCCCAGAGGGGCGAGAAGGCGTCGACCACAGGCAGGCCGAGGATCGCCAGATCCGGCCCCTCACCCAGCCGGATCCGCGCCAGCTCGTGGGGCACCGGCGCCGTCGGGGGAGGCTCGGCGGAGGCGCTGGCTCCGGCGATGCGAAGCAGCGCATGCCCCAGCGCGTGGAGCCGCGAGGGCGAGGAGGCCACCACCATCCGGAGCGCCCCGGGAAATCCCGCCCGCACCAGCTTCGCGGCCAGCGCCCGTAGCAGCGGGAGCTGCTCCGCCGACGCCAGCGGCACCATCTCGCTCTGGCGCTCCACCCGGCGCACAAGGCCCCGCTCCACCAGCCCCCGCAGCGCCAGCAGGATATCCAGGTCGAGCTGGGGAAGCTCGTCGATCAGCTCGTCCAGGGTGCGGGAGCGCGCAAGCGCCCCCATCACGTCGCCCTCCAGCCTCGGCTCGTCCTCCGGGCACTCCGCGGCGGCGATGTACGCGGTCGTCTTGCTCCCCAGCTCCTCCCTCACCCGCTCCACCTCGTCCGTCTGGCGCATCCCCTCCATCAACAGCGCCGACGTGCCGCGGGTCAGCCTCGCCATCGCCGGAGGCCCCCCCGGGCTGAAGACAAACGACCCCTCCCGCTCGCCCAGCAGCCGGTAAAACGCCTTCTCCCCTTCCAGCCTCCGGAACACCGAGTCCAGCACCTCCCCGTCGGCGATCCGAAGCTCCCCCGCGCCTCGCGGCGTCGAGATCGTGAGCACCCCGGTCCGCCGGTTCATCGCCAGCAGCTGGAGCAGATCCACCAGGGCGATCTGCTGCACATCCCCGCGGATCTCCCCCTGCCCCGACTCCGGAGGGACCGACATCGGCGTCACCTCCAGCGCCAGCGCCACCAGCCGGTCGATGTCCTCGTAGCTCGCCTGGTCCACCCGGTCGGGCTTGAGCCCCTCCGGCGGCACGAGGATCAAGCGCTTCACCCCGATCAGCCCCGGCTCCGCCAGGAGCCGATCGATGAAATCGGGCTGCTCCGCCAGGGCCGAGCCGATGAACAGGACGTGGGGGAGGTGAGACCTGACCCGGAGCAGGGCCGAGGCCAGGTCGTTGGCCAGCGAGACACCGAGGCCGCGGGCGCGGAGCTTCTCCGCGAGCTGCCCGAGGAGGTCGACGTCCGGTTCGATGAGCAGGATCTGGCGCATGGCGATCAATCCATCAGGCGCACGCCGAGCAGCTCGCCCATGCGCTGCACCAGCAGGTCAGCGAAGAGAGGGTCGGCGGCGTGGAGGCCGTGAAACATGCCGTGATCGACGCGGCCCAGCAGGGCGTAGGAGCCGTGCTCGGCGATGACGGCGAGGACCTCGATGTCCTCGCATCCATCCCGGTGGCGAACGTCGACGTAGTGGATCTGCAGGTCGTCCTGGTTCTTCTTGGGGAAGGCGCGGACCGCGGCGGCGAAGCCCATCTCCTCCCGCTGGGCGACGACGACGCTGGTGAGCCCGCCGCGGATCGCCTGGCTGAGGGCGGCGGTCACCAGGCTGAGGACGTCGACCAGGGGAAGCTCGAGCACCCGCGGGGCCTCGGGGGACGCAGGCAGCTTGCCCTGGGCGATGTCGGCGTTCCACAGGAGCGCGTCGGTCAGCTCGGGGAGCGACTGGCGCTGGAGCTTGAGCAGCGACACCACCGAGGAGCGGGAGGCGTCGGCGCGGCGCTTGGCCATGCGCAGCAGGCGCAGCAGGTCGGAGCCGTCGTGAGGGAAGGTGGCCACCCCCATCGATACCCCCTGGAGCTTGCCCGAGGACTCCAGCGCCAGCACCCGGCGGCGGCAGGACTGGGCCCCGAACCCCCCGGTCTCCGGCAGCAGGAGGTAGAACTCGCGCTCGTCGACCCGGGCCAGCACGTCGCTGTCTCGCACCATCGACAGCACCGTGTCCGCCACGTCCACGGCCCGCGACGGCGGCCCCTCCAGGGAGGGATCGCTGGCGATCGTGATCGTCGCCAGCGCGAACCTCCGCCCATGGCGCTTCGCCTTGTCGATCTCCCGCCCCGCGATGTCGACGAAATACGCGAAGGTGTACGCGCTGGTGGCGCCGTCCTTGATCGTCCCACGACCCACTCGCTCCCGCTCCGCGGCCAGCATCAGCGAGGTGGTCGCCTGCGCCGCCAGCACGTGCATCGCCTGGCGCATGGGCCCCTCCTGCCACGGGGCTCCCCCCACCAGAACGTGCCCCATCGACAGGCGCCCGGCCAGCAGCGGGATCACCTCCAGCGCCGCCTCCTTGGCGTAGCGCATCAGCCCCATCTCGTCGCAGAACGCAGGCGCCCCCACCAGCGCCCCCACGCTCACCGACATCCTCAGCTCGTCAGCTCCCTCCAGCGTCGGCTGGTACAGCGCTACCCGGGGCATCCCCGACGCCTCCCGGAACAGCTCCACCACCGCCAGCCCCACGTTGTCCCCGTCCGGCCGATCCGCCAGGCTCGCCATCCGGGCCACGTACCCCAGCGCCCTCCGGTACCCGTCGTTCTCCACCCGGAGCTGGGTCCGCACCCGCACCGCTGCCCGCCTCGTCTTCACCCCGTTCGCCGCGCTCAGCAGCTCGTCGCCGCTCGGCGGGCTCATGATCACCCCCGTCGCCCCCAGCGACACCGCCTGCGAGGCGGCGTCCAGCGCCTCCACGCTGGTGACCGCGTACACCTCCGCCTCCTGCGAGATCGCCTTGATGTGGTGCACCAGCGCCAGCGCCGCTCGCTGCTCCAGCGCCACGTCCACGAAGGCCAGATCCGGCGGGATCGCCTGCGCGTCCTGCACCCCCGACGCCAGGCTCCCGAAGAGCACCAGCTCGTCCCCCGTGTCCGCGAACACCGTCCGGCAAAGCTCCAGCACCGCCGGATCCCCCGCCACCACCAGCACCCTCAGCCGCACCGCCGGCAGCGGCGCGTTCATCGCCCCATCTCCCCGGAAAACACCAGCCTCGCCGGCCCTGTCATCCTCACGCTCCCGTCCTCCCTCACCAGCACCCTCAGCTCTCCCCCGGGCAACCTCACCGCCTGCTCCTCCCCCGCTCGCCTCCGCCCCGCCGCGCACGCCACCGCCGCCACCGCGCAGGCCCCCGTCCCGCATGCCAGCGTCGGCCCCGCTCCCCGCTCCCACACCCGCACCTCCAGCGCCTCCCCCGTGTCTCGCACAAACTCCACGTTCGCCCCCCTCGGAAACGCCTCGTGCACCGCGATCCTCGACGCAAGCTCCTCGAACGGGAGGGGGTCAAAGGTGACCGCGTGCGGGTTCCCCAGGGAAGCCCGCTCCAGGGGGATGGATCGCCCGCCGACCTCCACCGTCACGGGCCCTTCCATGCGCGCGAGGCCCATCTCCACGGAGACCTGACCGCCATCGACCACGCAGGTCTTCGGCCCGCTGTCGGTGTCGATCACCAGGACCCCCTGGATCCCCAGCCGACCGGCGAGGTACAGCGCCACGCACCGGAGCCCGTTGCCGCACATCTCGGGGCGGGAGCCGTCGGCGTTGAGCACGACCATGGAACCAACGGACCCCTCCGAGCGCCCGGGGCCCACCACCAGCACCCCGTCAGCGCCGACGCCGAAGTGGCGGTCGCAGACCCGGGGCGCCGCCAGCCCGGAGGTGCCCCAAGCGGCCTCCTCCACCAGCACGAAATCGTTGCCCAGTCCCTCGTATTTCGCGAACCGCACGCCGCTCATCCCAGCCTCAGCTTCGCCCGCAACGCCGTTTCCTCCAGGCCGCGGACCTCCACGACCTTCTGCCTGCTGGCGTCGCCGGCCACAAGGGAGACCTCTCGACGAGGCACCCCGAGGACGGCGGCCAGCGCCCGCAGCACCGCCTCGTTGGCCTGCCCCTCCACCGGAGGAGCCAACACGCTGACCTCCAGCGCCCCCTCCTTCACCCCCAGCACCCCTTCCCGGCTCGCCCGGGGCTTGACGCGGACGGAGAAGCGCACCGCGCCCTCCCTGGCGGTCACCCGGAGCGAACCTACCTTGTCATCCATCCCCCCCGCTTACACCAGCCACCCGGCCCCCGCTACCGGGCCGAAGCCCCCCAGAACGCCGGCCCCCCGGAGGACAGCACCTTCGCGGCCCCGGTGTTCGGGTCGATGCCCAGCACCTGCCCGTTGCAGGTCAGCCCGTAGAGGGTCTCCCCGAAGGCAGCCAGACCCCAGATGCAGGTGAACCCCGTCGGCCCCAGGTTCTTGGACTGGCCGGTCGCCAGGTCAAACTCCGTCAGCGCGTCCTCGGAGGAGGTGCTGGTGCGGGAGGTCGCCAGCAGCCTCCCTTGCAGGAACGCCAGATCCCCGGACGCCTGCCACCCCTGCGGATACTCCCCCACCGCCGTGATCTGCCCGCTGCTCGCGTCCAGCCGGTAGAGCGTCGAGCCCCCGCCCACGTAGAGCTGCCCGTCCGGGGCCAGATCGAAGGCCACCATCCCCGACGTGTTGGTGCTCAGCAGGAACGTCGCCTGCCCCGTGATCGTGTCCACGTCGTAGAGCGACGTGTACGTCAACCCGAGGAGCTGCGTGTTCGACACCAGCGCGATATCCGTCAACTGCACGAAGGTGCTCCCGATCTCCGTCACCTGCCCCGACGGCAGCCGGATCTCGTAGAGCGCCGACGGCGAGTGGGCGTACGCCAGCGCGTAGCACCCCTCCTTCACCCCGCACTTGTGGCTCAGCGGACACAGCGCATCGTCCGGTACATGATCGCACCCCTGCGCCGCCTCGTTGCAGCTGTCCACCGTGCAGCCCACTCCATCCCCGCACTGCACCGGCTTCACCACGCACCCCTTCGCCGCGTCGCAGGTCTCCTTCCCCGTACAGAACAGCCCGTCGTCGCACAGCGCGTCCTGCGGGATGTGCGTGCAAACCCCCACCGCCGTGTCGCACACGTCCAGCGTGCACGGGATCTGATCGTCGCACGCCGTGTCCTCCTGGCACCCCGCGTCCGTCACCACCACGTCCGCATCGGCGTCCGCTTCCGCATCGGCGTCCGCGTCCACCCCCGCGTCCTCCCCGCCGCTCCCCCCGGGGAACCCCCCGAGCCCCGCGACCCCGCCCGCCCCGGCCCCACCCGCCTCGGCCACCCCACCGGAGCCACCGGAGCCACCATCGGAGGGGATCGGCGTGAAGAAGGGTCGATCGTCGATGTCGAGGGTCGTCCGGGCGCCGCAGGCAGAAGCCAGCCCCAGGCCGAGGGAGAGGGCAAGAAAGCGAGCTCGCGTCACGGCCCCATTGTGCCGGGGCCGGCGTCAGCGATCCACTGGCACCATCCCGACCTGCTCCACCGCCTTCGGATTCACGTCCACCACCATGAAATGACGCCCGATCCCGTCCAGCCGCTCCGGGATCGCCCCGCCTCCCCCCGAGATGTACGCCGGGATCCCTCCGTTCGAGAACGGATGGTACGTGTGAATGTGCCCGTAGAGCGTCAGGCCTTGTTCCCAAGGCATCCCGGTAGGGATAGCCCGCTCCTCGCGGAGCGGGCTACCCCCCGGAC
>CAZSDX010000383.1:0-7212 GCA_964605685.1 uncultured Polyangiaceae bacterium | reverse complement strand
CATAGGGGTACTCTAGCACATCCTAGCAAATGTCAACAGTTAGAAAACCTCTCAGATCCTGGCTGGTGGCGGTCAGCACGAGCACGTCCGCGACGAGCGTGTCGACGCCGCCGATCCGCTGGTAGTCCCGGGACTCCAGGAACCGGAGGAGCTGCCTCTGGACGCTCGGGTCGAGGAGATGAATCTCGTCCAGGAAGAGGGTCCCCTTGTGGCTGGCGCCCACCAGCCCTGGTGACCTCTGCGCCCCTTGCAGGCTCTCGATCCCGAACAGCTCGGAGGAGAGCAGCGTGGTGGGGATCGCCGTGACGTTGACCGCCCGGAACGGAGACGACCGGCCCAGGCGCTCCGCCACGTGGGTGGCCAGCAGTTCCTTGCCGCAGCCGGTCTCCGCCTGGAGCAGGATGTTGAGCCGCCCGAGCCTGGATGACCCCCGGTAGTCCCTCGCGAGAGCGTCCAGCTCCCGGCGGAGCCGCCCCAGCCCGAAGGGACTCACGATGATCTCCCCGGACACCCCCGCAAGGGGCCCCTCGACCCCGCCACTCTTCGGGAAATGCTGGCGAAAAATCAGGATCGTCTTCCCGCAACGGAGCATCGCGCCGTCCCGGATCTCCGCCTGGTTCACCAGGACGCCCTGGAGATCTTTTCGGAGATCTTCGGGAGCATCCTTCGGATCGAACGGGAGTCGATCTCCGTCCACGTACGTCCCGTTCTTCGACCCGAGGTCTTCCACAAAAACCTGGCTCCCGTGCTGATCCCCCCGTTGCCACACCGCAAAATGCCGCTGGGAGATGCCCGAGTCCTCCAGACCGAGCTGCGGCAGGACGCTGCGTCCAAAGACGTGACGGAGGGGTCGATTCTTCTCCAATGACTCCGTGGGGAGCTGCGCCAGCGGGAGCACCACGGGCCTCGGCAGGAAAGATTTTCCGCAGTGGACCACGAGGAAGACGGGATGAGTGTCCTGGTACGCGCGAGGGGCAGGGGCAGGCCCCTCTGCGGTGGTGGTTCGTGTCATGGCGGCGCCCAATGTACCGACGATTTCCCACGTAACGAGGGAAAACGAGGGGGGAAAATCCCGACCCTCGCGAGCACCGCGCCGGCGGATCCGTTGCTCACGCGAGCGGGGCCGGTCGCACCGGCGGCTTACCTCGGAGGGATCGGGATCGCTGCCCCCGGGATCCCTGGGCGTCGGATCGCTCGCGCGTCGGTCTGCGGCAGCATGGGCTCCGGGCGTCCAAAGCGATAGCTGGCCGTCGCGCGGACCCCCCAGCCCGGGCCTTGCTGCACGACGTCCACAGAGAGATCCTCGGGAGGAACCTGATCGACGCGCAGCCGGAGGGTCCGGGTAATCCGTGGAGCGGCGGACAGCATCTCCTCGGTGCTGCCTTCCAGCAGGTGGGCTCCGGGAGGCACCTGGAACCGGAAGGTGAGCGGTTCGCTGGTCCGGATCGCTTCGACATGCATCTCCAGCGTGATCGTCTCCCCCGGTTGCACGCGCTCGGGGCCAAGAAGCTTGACGATCACGGGAGGCTGTGCGTTGCGGTGGCCTTCGTTGGGTCCAGCGGGAGGCTTCGAGGGGGAGGTGGTCGGGTCCGGATGGGTCGAGGAGCGAGCGGACTCGCAGGCGACGAGCAGGACAACCGGAGCGAGAAAGCAGAACGTTCGAGTCTTCATGGAGAGTCTCCCGGGGGTCACTTGCAGAGCGGCGCGGTGGGGTCGTAGGGGTAGCCCGCGCCGGAGGGCTGACCTGCCTTCAGGGCGCTGGAGATCGCAGACGTGGAGATCCCGCTGCACGCCAGGGCATCCAGGTAATCGGCCAGCATCGGGACCGTGTAGTTGTAGGTCTGGACGTTCTTCTTCGTGCAGCTCCCCGGAGAAATATCCCAGGAATGTTGCTGGTATCCGCGAAGGAACGGCGGCGTTGTCATGCGATCGGAGCGGAGCGCGTCCATCAGGTGCTTGCTGGTCCCGAGGAACTCGGATTTCCCGGAGGGCTTGGTCGCGAGGTTCCAGAGGAGCCCCGCCACCTCGTTCTCCGACATCTGCTGGTACAACCCGTCCGACAGCTTCGGCTTGGGCCACATCGTCCCGGAAGAACCTCCGGCGGGATCGATGTCGAGCCAGAAGAAGCTCCCCTGCTGCTTGTCGTAGTAGATCGAATTCCCTCGGGCCAGGCTGGAGAACGCCGTCGCCCACCCCTCCGACCACGCCTGACCGGGATAGGTCGGACAGTCGAGCGTGTGAGGCCCCCCTTCTCCGGGGGATACCCCGTAGCTGTCCATGACCCAGTGCCCCAGTTCATGAGCGTTGACCGCCCCGGACCAGTAGCTCTGGTCCTGCTTCACCGCGGGGATCAGGATCTGGGCATCGAACGATGTCCCTTCCAGCCCCTGCGTTGGCCAGCCGATGTAGCAGGCACCGCAGCTCCAGGAGGTGTTGGGTCGAATCCAGACCACCAGCGATTTCCCGGGTTTCCCTGCCAGGTATTCCGTGTACTCGTAGGCGTAGCGCAGGTAGTCAAAGACGTAGACAGCGCCGCTTCCGATGTCCTCGGTGATGGTGAGCTTTCCTCCGGGACTCTGGAGGATATTCGAGACGCTGGCGCTCCAGGACCAGATGGAATCCCCTTGCCCCTGCGTGAAGAAAGTCATCGCATCCTGCTCCCCGTTGCCCACCTTGGGCTTTGCGACGGCAAAGCTGACCGATTTCCCATCGGGAGACGGTCTGGCCGCATAGAAGAGCACCAGATCTTCCGGCCCAGGGGGGCTTGCGATCTGGATGGAGAACGCTCCCTCCGAGTCCAGCAGCGTCGAGTCCAGCGCCTCGTAGGTGGCGCCCACCTTGCGCCAGCTTATCGCCAGGAGCCCTTGCGCCGAGCTCAGGTACTTCGTGCTCCCCCAGTCGTTCCACTGGTCGTTCGGGCCGCGGACTTCATAGTCGACGACACCACTGATCGTGGTGGTGTTCGTCGTCTGGCAGGTGGGACCAACCGCGGAATCCTTGCAACCAGGACAGGGAGAAGCAACGTACTTGCCGGTCGCGTCGCACACCCCCTTGGTCTTCCCGTCAAGGCACCTGGAAGATCCAGGCTCGCAGAGGGAAGGATCCAGGAAACACTGGGCCTCTCCTCCACCCACCTTGGCGCAGACCTTGGGCGCTGGACAGACCTGGGTGATGAGCTGAGCTTCCCCCTGTCCCGTGGGAATCAGGCATCGCTGGAGGGTATGTTTGTCCAGACAGATCCCCTCCTCCGGGATCTTGCCGCAGGGGCCTTCCGGCGGATCTTCGATCCCTCCGCCCGCACCTCCGCCTCCGCCCGTGCCTCCGCTTCCACCTGCGCCTGCACCTCCTTGGCCGCTGCTTCCGCCCTGGGGATTCCCACCGGCCCCTCCGGTCCCTCCCTGACCCGAGGCTCCCCCAACGCCTCCGGTACCTGCGAAGGTTCCGCCCGTGCCTCCCGGGCTGGAACCGCCTTGCCCTGCACCCGCCGAACCTCCGGCGCCTCCACTCTCTCCGGCGCTTCCTCCCGCCTGGCCTCCGCCCTGGGGAGAGCTGCCTCCCTGGTTCCCCCCTCCGCTCTGGGGGGAGCTACCTCCCTGTTCCCCTCCGGGGAGCTGGACCGTGGTGCAGGCAGTTCCGACCTGCACCAACAGGATTGCAACCAAGATATTTCTCATGGACTCCTCGCTATGGGATCAATCCGCTGCTTCCTCCCTTATTCTTGAGAAGAACGTGCCAATGGAAATTTTCCGAGGAAATCTCTTCGATGGCTCCTCAAGATTCCTCGCTTCATGGCCCCGTGAGGCTTTGCGGTGGCCGGAGGATGCTCACGGGTTCTGTCGTCCGTGGTTGGGCCTGTACCTCACCCCCCGGCCCCCTCTCCGTCTCCCGCGGCGAGGGGGAGATCCTCAGCAGATAGAGGAAGAGAGAGCGCACAAAGAAGGGGGGTGAAAGTGTTGTTCTCCGCCCAGTGCTGTTCGTCCTTTCCTGGGCCAGATTGCGCGCTCTGGCCTTGTTCAGATCCCCGTCCACGAAGCTCGTCCACGTCCACGTCCACGTCCACGTCCACGAAGCCCGTCCACGGAGCCCGTCCACGTGGACGGCAATCGTGGCCGTGGACGTGGACGTGGCCGGCCTTGTGAACAAGGCCCGCGCTCTTTCCCGGTTTCATCCTCACCCACTGCCGGGAGTCTCCCCCTCTCCGTCTCCCGCGGAAAGGGGGCCGGGGGGTGAGGGGACGGCGAACAACCTCGGATAACACCCCGACCGGGTGCCACACGGTCTTCATCTCGACGAAGCGCTCGATGGAGGCGAGTCCCTCCAGGGAGGCGGAAGAGAAATCGGTGGCGGCGGGGAGGTGGCGGCGGACGCGCTTGACGGTGCCCACGGCGAGGTCTTCGAGCTGGCGGGCCAGGGCGTCGTCGTCGGTCCAGAGGTCGAGGGCGGCGACCTCCTGGTGCCTGGCGAGGTGAGGGGCGACCTCGCTGGCCTTTCCGGAGAGGAGGTTGACCACGCCGCCAGGCAGGTCGGAGGTGGCGAGGCACTCGCCCCAGGAGAGGGCGGTGCGCGGGTCCAACTCGCTGACGAGGACGACGCAGGCGTTCCCGGCGACGACGACGGGGAGGACGGCGGAGACCAGCCCCAGCAGGGAGGGGCGGGGCGGGGCGAGGACGGCGACGACGCCCATGGACTCGGGGACGGAGAAGTTGAAGTGAGGCCCCGCCACCGGGTTGGACGAGCAGAGGAGCGCCTGGAACTTGTCGCTCCAGCCGGCGAAGCTCACCACGCGGTCGATGGAGCGCTCGACCTCGGCGCGGGCATCGCTCTCGGGAAGAGCCAGGGAGCGATGGATCTCGTGGGTGAGCTCGTCGGCGCGGGCCTCCATGACCTCGGCGAGGCGGTAGAGGATCTGGCCGCGGTTGTAGGCGGTGCGGCCGCTCCAGCCAGGCCAGGCGCCGTGGGCGATCTTGACCGCGTCGCGGCCGTCCTTGCGGGAGGCGAGGGGGATGTTCTCCGCCGCCCCCTGCCCTGCCCCGGATGCATCGGTCACCTGGAAATACCTCCCGGATTCGCTGCGGACGAACTGGCCGCCGACGAACATCTTGTAGGTCTTCTGGACCCGGAGCCGGAGCCGCCCGCCGCTGTCGGCGTGGAGGGCCAGCGGGGCGTCGTGTTTCGCGGGGATGAGGGAAGCGGTGGACTCCTGGGTCGTGGATAGTTCGGAACTCATCAGGTCACCTCGAGGTAAGGCAGGAGCCCCGCCTTGCCGCCTTCCCGCCCGAAGCCGCTCTCCTTGTAGCCGCCGAAGGGCGAGGTCGGGTCGAACTTGTTGTAGGTGTTGCCCCAGATGACGCCGGCGCGGAGCCGGTTGGCCATCCAGAAGAGCTTGGAGCCCTTGTCGGTCCAGACGCCGGCGGAGAGGCCGTAGAAGGTGTTGTTGGCCTTCTCCAGGGCTTCTTCCGGGGTGCGGAAGGTGAGGATGGAGAGGACAGGGCCGAAGATCTCCTCGCGGGCGATGCGGTGGGAGAGGGAGACGCCGGTGAAGATCGTGGGGGGGAACCAGAAGCCACGGGCGGGGATGGCGCAGGGGGCGCTGAAGCGCTCGGCGCCCTCCTGCTCGCCGGAGGCGACCAGCTCGCGGATCTTGTCGAGCTGCATGCGGGAGTTGATGGCGCCGACGTCGGTGTTCTTGTCGAGGGGGTCACCGAGGCGGAGCGAGGCCATGCGATCCTTGAGCTTGCGGACGACGAGGTCGTGGACGGACTCCTCGACCAGCAGCCGGGAGCCGGCGCAGCAGACGTGGCCTTGGTTGAAGAAGATGCCGCCGATGATGCCCTCGACGGCCTGGTCGATGGGGGCGTCGGCGAAGACGATGTTGGCGGCCTTCCCGCCGAGCTCCAGGGTGAGCCTCTTGCGGGAGCCGGCGACGGCGCGCTGGATGTGCTTACCGACGGCGGTGGAGCCGGTGAAGGCGATCTTGTCGACGCCGGGGTGGCGGACGAGGGCGGCGCCGGTGGGGCCCGCGCCGGTGACGATGTTGACGACGCCGGGGGGGAGGTCGATCTCCCGGAGGATCTCCGCGAGGAGCAGGGCGGTCAGCGGGGTGGTCTCCGCGGGCTTGAGCACCACGGTGTTGCCGCAGGCCAGCGCCGGGGCGATCTTCCAGGCGGCCATCAGCAGGGGGAAGTTCCAGGGGATGACCTGGCCCGCGACGCCGAGGGGCCGCGGGGAGGCGCCAGGGAAGGCGCAGGCGAGCTTGTCGGCCCAGCCGGCGTAGTAGAAGAAGTGAGCGGCGGCGAGGGGGACATCGACGTCGCGGCTCTCCTTGATGGGCTTGCCGCCATCGAGGCTCTCGACCACGGCCAGCTCGCGTGCCTTCTCCTGGATGCGCCGCGCGATGCGGAAGATGTACTTGCCGCGCTCGATGGGCTTCATGCGGGACCAGACGCCCTCGTAGGCGCGGCGGGCGGCCTGGACGGCGGCGTCCACGTCGGCCTCGCTGGCCTCGGCGACCTCGGCGAGCTTGGCCTCGGAGCTGGGGCTGATGGTGTCGAAGTAGCGGCCGCTGCGGGGGGGCTGCCAGGCGCCGTCGATGAACAGCTCGTGGCGGGGCCTGATCTTGACGTGGTCCGTCGCCTCGGGAGCCGGCGCGTAAGACCACGCGGAGCCGAAGTCGAGGGCCGGGACCACCGCCCCCTCGGGTTCATGGGTCATGCTCATGGTTCAATCCTTCGAGAAGTAATCCTGCCCCTGGTAGGCGCCGGTGCGCTCCTTTTCGAGCTGCATCAGCACGTCGTTCAGCAGCGTGCTGGCGCCGAAGCGGAAGAGGTCCGGGGTGAGCCAGGCGTCGCCCAGGGTCTCCTTGACCAGCACGAGGTAATGGAGCGCCTGCTTGGCGGTGCGGATCCCGCCGGCGGGCTTCATGCCGATGCGACGCCCGGTGGCGTAGTAAAAATCGCGGATCGCCTCCAGCATCACCAGGGTGACCGGAGGGGTGGCCGCGGGGGTGATCTTGCCGGTGGACGTCTTGATGAAGTCCGCCCCCGCCGCCATGGCCAGGTCGCTGGCGTGGCGCACGGTGTCGTAGGTGCCCAGCTCGCCGGTCTCCAGGATAACCTTGAGGTGCGCGGCCCCGCAGGCCTCCTTGGTCCGGGCGATCTCGTCGTAGACCCGGGCGTACTCCCCCGCGAGCATGGCCCCGCGGTCGATCACCAT
>CAZSDX010000382.1:0-7228 GCA_964605685.1 uncultured Polyangiaceae bacterium | reverse complement strand
CCCCGCCAGCGCCTCCGCCGGGCCGCCCACCAGCGCCAGCGCCTCCGTCAGCGCACCGGCGAGCGCGGCGCCTGCCCCCCGGACCACGGCCAAGCCCCCATCCACCAAACCCAGGATCTGCCTCAGCAGGCCCAAGATTTGCCTATACTACGATTTCTGAGCAACCCACGCAAGGACACCCACATGACCCCCTCGCCTTGTTCTCGCATCTTCTCAGCCCTGCTCCTGGTGGCGGGTTCGCTCCTGGCGGTGCCAGCCTGCTCCGGGGACGACGGCTCCGGGGGGGCGACCCCCGGCGCCCCCACGCTGGACGAGCTCGGTCCCCAGATCATCGCCGCGATCTGCGACGCCCAGCTCGCCTGCCTGGGCCCCCTGGCGGACGCGCTCGGTGGCGCGAGCGACTGCAAGACCCAGCAGACCGCCCAGTTCAACGAGGCCTCCCTGCCGACCCTCAAGGCCGACGTGGAGGCGGGCAAGGCCACCTACGACGGAAGCAAGGCGAGCGCCTGCCTGGCCCAGATCCGGACCCTCGGCTGCTCGCTCCAGACGACGAGGCTCCTGGAGCTCCCGTCGTGCAAGGGGCTCTTCGTGGGCAAGACCGCCGCAGGGGGAGACTGCACCTCGGACGCCCAGTGCGCCCAGGATCTGCGCTGCGAGGTGGGCGGCGCCTGCCCGGGGAAATGCTCCCCCCGCGGCGCGGAAGGGGGCGCTTGCTCCCGCGATGATGACTGCCAGGGCGGGTTGACCTGCGACAGCATCCAGGGATCCCAGCAATGCTCGAAGCCGGTCGCCAGCGGCGGCCCCTGCGGGAGCACCACCCCGGTCTGCGTGGCCGGCACCCTCTGCGTCGGAGCCAGCGGCAACGGCGTCACCGGAACCTGCAAGCCGTTCTCGGAGATCTTCTCCGCGGCCAGCGGCGCGGCCTGCGACATCACCAAGACCCAGCTCTGCCAGGGGGGGCAGAGCTGCCAGATCGACAAGCTGGACGCGACCGGAGCGTCCTTCTCTTGTGCCTCCAAGGTGGCCTCCGGCGCGGCCTGCAAGGTGGCCATCCCGGAGGTGTGCCCCGCCGGGGAGTACTGCGACGGCGTCGACCTGAACGCCAAGCCCCCGGTGATCGACGGCACCTGCAAGAAGATCCCCGCGGAGGGGCAACCCTGCGGCAAGCCGTTCCAGGGGAGCGGCTGCGCCTCCGGGCTGTTCTGCTCCCCCGAGGGCACCTGCAAGGCCCCGGTCAAGAACGGGGCCGCCTGCTCCTCGGATCGCGACTGCCTCAGCGGTCACTGCCAGGGTGGCGCCTGCGTCCCCGAGGACGCCTGCAACGGTGGATAACCCCGCGGTAAGTCGCCTCCTGTATCGAGCGTTCACGGAGGGAGCCGCAGCACCCGGAGCCCCACCCGCGCGGAGGGTTTTTCCGGCTCCACGGCCTCGTTGCAGGCCAGCACCACCCTCCTCGGGCCGGTAACAAAGCGGAAGAGGCAGCCCTTCGGGCGCAGCCTGTCCGCCTCGACGATCTCCGCAGGAGTGTTCTCCTGGGGGAGCGAGGTGGGTTCTCCCCAGGAGCCCTCGGGGCGGCGCCGTAGCTCCGCCCAGTCCGCCTGCTTTCCCTTCACCAGGAGCCCCGTGAGCACCAGCGTCCCGTCAGGCTCAGCGCGGACGGCCCGCATATCCCGGAGCCGGGGCTGCGCCGGCTCCCCGGTGAACCAGCCCTTCACCGGCTCCCAGGGGGAGGCCGTTGGGGTGTCAAAATCTACCTCGGCGAACAGGAGCGCCCCTGGCGTGTCAGGATCCTCTTCTCGGCTGGTCTGGCGCACCAGCAGCACCTGCCCCTTGCGCCAGGGGACGACCGCGGTGAAGCCGAATTCCGGGGCCTTCTCCGGCGGGTTTCCCACCGTGACGATCTTGCCTGCGTCGGCCCCCGCCAGGACGACGACGCGATGGCCCGTGGGATCGAGGGAGACCCACCGGTCGCCAGCCCGCACAGGTGCCCCGGAGCGCGGAGGGAGCGGGGCGCGCTTGATCCAGGAGAGCTCCCCGACCCGACGCCCCAGGCCATCGAAGCGGGCGGCGCCGAGCCACTCGCCCTCCGAGAGGAGCACCAACCCCTGCCCGGAGCCCTCGTCAAAGCCGGCCCCCTCCAGCGCCTGGATCGTCGCGCCCTCGATGGGCGGCGAGGCGACGAGCTGGCCTCCGGACGCAGACGCCCCCTGGCCGGTCGGCTTGCCCTTGAGGTCGAACCCTTGCCCGTTGACCTCGACCCCCTGCGGCGTCGGGACGAGGCGGGGCGAGCGCGACTGGGGGATCCCGTCGTCCTCGGGCCGGGAGGAAGGCTTGAGCGCCAGGACCCGGTCGTCGAGGATCTTCCCGCCAAAACTCCTCCGCGTGAGGTGGACCCTCTTGCGGACGCTCCCGTCCTCGAGGAGGCGGCTGGACAGGCAGCCGCAGCCGCCGCAATCCGGCGTCGCCACCTTGGTGGGCATGGCCCCGCCCTTGCGCGGCGGGAGGGTGGCCTCGGTCCAGAGCAGGAAGAACTCGTCCGTGAGCGCGCCCTCGGAGGAGAGGACCGGCGCCGTCGCCCAGGGCCCCACGGTGGCCCGGCGCCCTCCCTTCACCCAGGGGCGCACGTTCATGGCCAGCATCCCCTCGGTCCAGGGGATGATCTTGGTCGGCTGGGTTGACCCTGGAAAGAGCTTCTTCCCCTCCGGTTCCAGGGGTACGACGACCAGTTCGGGGATGCCCTCGTCCCCGGCCTCGGCCCCGACAAGGGCGAGCCCCGCGGCGGTCTCGACGACCTGCACCCCACGGAGCGCCGGGCCAGTTCCATCCAGCAGGCGCGTGACCTGCCCTTTCTCGTCGATGCGGTCGAGGGAAAGCTGACCCTCGCCCCCCGCAGCGTAGACCGACCGAACACCGCCGCTGAAGCTCTCCCAGCCCGTGGGCCCCCGGACCGGCGCGCTCCAAGAGGAGATCGCTTCCGCGACGACCTCCCGGGGGAACGCCCCGCCGGCGACCGGGGTCTTCCAGCGCCCCACCCGCAACAGGCTGCACCCGGCCCCGTCCGTGGGCGGCAGCAAGCACCACGGCGTGGCGCCGTCCTGGCGACCCGGGATCTCCCCCACCGCGAGCACCCCGAGGCCAAACGGGACGAGCCGCTCCTGCTGGATCGAGAGGCTCGCCCCTCCCTCGCGGGCGCCGAGGGGTTCAAGAAACCCCAGCCCGGAGGGAGCACCCGGAGGATCCGGGAGCGGGACCGACGGAGGCGCGACGGGGGGCTCCGCCGAAGCGACCGGAGCGACCGGAGGGGGAGGACTCTCCGGCGGGGGTGGAGCGGCGCAGCCCGCGAGAACGAAGGAGGCCGCCGGGGAGAACTGGCGCGCGAGGAGGGTACCCCAGCGAGGCATGGCTCAGCCCTCGACCTTGAGGATGGCCAGGAAGGCCTCCTGGGGGACGTCGACGCTGCCGACGGATTTCATCCGGCGCTTGCCCTCCTTCTGCTTCTCGAGGAGCTTGCGCTTGCGGCTGATGTCGCCGCCGTAGCACTTGGCGGTCACGTCCTTGCGCATGGCCCGGATGGTCTCGCGGGCGATGATCTTGCCGCCGATGGCGGCCTGAACCGGCACCTCGAACTGCTGCTGGGGGATGAACTCCTTGAGCTTTTCGCAGAGGGCGCGGCCCCGGTGGTAGGCGCGGTCCTTGTGGACGATGATGGAGAGGGCGTCCAGGGGGTCGCCGTTGACCAGGATATCGACCTTGACGAGGGTGTCCCGACGGTAGCCAATGAGCTCGTAGTCCATGGAGGCGTACCCGCGAGAGCAGCTCTTGAGCTTGTCGTGGAAGTCAAAGAGGACCTCGGCGAAGGGCAGCTCGTAGGTGACGATGACGCGCTCCTTGGAGGCGTACTGGAGGCCGAGCTGGACGCCGCGCTTCTCCTGGCAGAGGGACAGCACGGCGCCGACGTACTCGGAGGGAACGTGGATGGTCACCTTGGCGATCGGCTCCTCGATGTGCTGGTACTCGCCGGGGGCAGGAAGCTTGGCCGGGTTCTCGACCCGGAGTACCTCGCCGTTGTTGCGGAGCACCTGGTAGACGACGCTGGGGGCGGTGGTGATGAGGTCGAGGTTGAACTCGCGCTCCAGGCGCTCCTGGATGATCTCCATGTGGAGCAGGCCCAGGAAGCCGCAGCGGAAGCCGAAACCCAGCGCCTCCGAGGTGTCCGGCTCGAAAGAGAAGGCGCTGTCGTTCATGTGGAGCTTTTCGAGGGCGTCGCGGAGATCCGGGTAGGCAGCGCTGTCGGTGGGGAAGATCCCGGCGAAGACCATGGGCTTGACGTCCTTGAAGCCCGGCAGCGGCTCGACGACCCCGGTGTTGGCCGCCCGGGCGGTGGTCACCGTGTCGCCGATCTTGGTGTCGTGGACGCTCTTGATGTTGGCGGCGAAGAAGCCGACCTCGCCGGGGCCCAGCTCGTCGAGGTGGACCGGGTGGGGCGTGAACACCCCCAGCTCCACCACCTCGTAGTCGCGCTTGGTGGCGAGGAAGCGCACCTTGTCGCCCTTGCGTAGCACCCCGTCCACCACCCGGACCATCACCACGGCCCCCCGGTAAGAGTCGTACCAGCTGTCGAAGATCAGCGCCCGCAGCGGCCCGCCCGGCACCCGCTCCCGGGGGGGGGGCACCTTCTTGACCACCTGCTCCAGGATGTCCTTCACCCCCACGCCGGTCTTGCCGGAGCAGGCCACCGCCTCGGAGCAGTCGAGGCCGACGACCTGCTCGATCTCCTCCCGGGTCCGGTCCACGTCCGACGACGGAAGGTCGACCTTGTTGAGCGCCGGGAGGATCTCCAGGTTCTGCTCGATCGCCAGGTAGACGTTGGCCAGCGTCTGGGCCTCCACCCCCTGCGTGGAGTCCACCACCAGCACCGCCCCCTCGCAGGCCGACAGCGAGCGGCTCACCTCGTAATTGAAGTCAACGTGCCCGGGCGTGTCGATCAGGTGGATGCGGTACTCCAGCCCGTCGGAGGCGGTGTACTTCAGCCGCACCGTCTGGGCCTTGATGGTGATCCCCCGCTCGCGCTCGAGGTCCATCTTGTCGAGCACCTGGTCTTGCATCTCGCGGGCCGCCAGGGCCCCCGTGATCTCCAGGATGCGGTCCGCCAGCGTCGACTTGCCGTGGTCGATGTGGGCGATGATGCAGAAATTACGGATCTGTTGGAGTGGGAAAGCCATGGATACAGGGGGAGGGTTCTAGCTTGCGCCCCTGACAAAGCACGAAACGGCGGAGGCCCCAACCCCCACCGCGCATCGTTCCCTCGATCTCGCTCGCGCCGCGGCCGATCACGGCTCCTTCTTCGGCACCGGCGGCACCACCCCCGGCGGCGGCGGAGACGGCGACGACGCCTCCGGGATCAACGCCACCTGCCCCGGCAACAAGCTCTCGTACTGCTTGAGCACCAGGTCGATCCCCTCGCGGATAAACACCGCGATGGGCACCTTCGTCCGCTCGTGCAGCAGCTTCAGCCGCTCGTTCTGCTCGGGCGTGATGTAGACCGTCGATGAAATCTTCTTGCGAGCCATGATCTTATGCCCGACCTGCAGTGACCATGTGTTGCCTTATATTATCTTATACGTGTTGTCAACCGTCCCTTGCGGGCGGTAGGGTGGGCAAGAGGCGCGGCACCTTGCTCAGCGCGAGGCGAGAAAGCTAGGCTCCTTTCGCCGGGTCGGTGCCTCTAGCGGGAGTATCCATGGGTTGGAAAACGTCACGATGGTTGGTGGTGCTGCTGGGAGCGGCGGTTGGTGGGATGGCGCTGGCGAGTTGCAGCAAGTCGGCGAGCCTGGGCGTGCCGCGGAGCGCCACGAGCGAGCCGCCGAGGTCCGTGGAGGTGGTGCACGAGGCGTGCGACGTGAACTCGTCGTCGGCGCAGCGGACGGACGCCAACGGGGACGGCAAGCCGGAGCTCACCACGGTGATGTCCGGAGGGCGACAGGCGTGCCGGGCGATGGATCTGAACCACGACGGTCGGATCGATCGGTACGCTTACTACGACCGGGACGGGCTGCTGCGGCGGGTGGAGAGCGACTACGACCGGGACGGGCGCATCGACGAGATCGCCCTCTACCGCGCCGGGGTCCTGGCGGAGAAGCACCGGGAGATGAACCTGGACGGGCGGCTGGACGCCTGGGTCTACTACGAGAACGGCGCGCCGGTGAAGCAGGAGCGGGACACGGACGGCGACGGTTACGTGGACGAGTGGTGGCAGTACAGCCCGGGCAAGGAGCCCGGCGACCCTCCCTGCGTGGTCGTCGTCAAGGACCTCGACGGCGACGGAACCCCAGACCCGGGCACCATGATCGACTCGTGCCGCCCTCCCTCGGACGCGCTGGCGCCGGGCACCTTGCCGGTCTACGACACCGGCTCGGCCTCCGCGCCTCCTCCTCCCCCACCTGCCCCCCCTCCCCCCCCTCCCCCGGCCGGCTCGGCCCCCTGAGACCCCGATGCGCACCCCTCCCTTCCTTCTCCTGCTCGGCGCGGCGCCCCTCCTGACCCTGGCCTGCAGCAAGCAAAACACCAAGGCGGGCCCCGTGGTGGCGGACCGAGGCCGGGCCACCAGCAGCATCCAGACCGACGACCAGAGCCGCTGCGACCACAAGCAACGCGAGGACCGCGAGGCCATCGAGACCGCCAGCCAGGGCGCCCTGCTCCACAACGTCCGCCGGGTGTACCAGATCACCGCCTACGGCGAGGAGCGCCGCCGCGTCCTCGTCTGCCGCGAGGTCGACGTCAACCAGGACGGGGTGAAGGATGTGGTCCGCCTCTACAACGACAAGGGCGAGATCGAGAGCGAGGAGGCCGACAGCGACTACGACGGGCGCATGGACACCTGGCTCTCCTTCACCGGCGGCCGCCTCACCAAGGAGATGCGCGACACCAACGGCGACGGCAAGCCCGACGTCTGGAAGTTCTACGTCCAGGAGGACTCCCCCGCCGCCCGGGAGAACCCGGCCAAGGGAGCCCTCAAGCTCCAGCGCGTCCAGCGCGACCTCAACTTCGACGAGAAGCCCGACGTCTGGGAGTTCTACGAGCAAGGTCGGCTGGAGCGGGTCGGCATTGACCTCGACTTCGACGGTAAGGTCGACCGCTGGGATCACGACGCGGTGGCGCGGCAGGCCAAGCGCAGCGAGGGGCCGGCGTCGGGCGCGACCCCGGCGTCGAGCGCGGCCCCCGCCAGCCC
>CAZSDX010000381.1:0-7254 GCA_964605685.1 uncultured Polyangiaceae bacterium | reverse complement strand
GCCCCCCAGCCCGCCGCGCCGCCGGCACCGAAGCCCATCAGCACCACCGCGGCGGCCCCGACACCGGCTCCCCAGCCGCCCAAGCCACCCCCGCCGCCTACCAGGGCCGGCGAGCCAGGCCCCGCGGAGCCAGGCGGCCCGGTGGACTACACCCGCATCCCGGCGGTTCTCGACCGGAGATTCGAGGAGATCGACGAGGATGCGGCCCTGCGCCCCACGATCATCAACCCGGGCGACACGTGGCAGAAGACCTCGCAGAAGGGGCTCCTCTCGGAGCCGATCACCACGACGCTGCGAGCGAAGGAGCAGGAGACGGAGAAGAACAAGGCGTTCGACCTGCTGGACGCCCTCTCCCGGTCTGGCACGCTACCGATCCACCAGGCGAGCCTCCACGTGGTCCTCGCCGCCACCCACTGCTTCGACAAAACCCTGATGGACACGGTGATCCAGGGCAACGTGAACCCCATCGAGAAGGTGGAGCGTTCGCTGATGATCGTGGCCACGACGATCCACGACCGGCCCGCCGCCGAGCTGCTCGCCCCCGATCAGCGCGAGCGCTTCTTCGCCGCCTCTCCGCGCCTGCTCACGGAGTGAAGGACCACCCGCAGAGCGGGTGGCTTCAAGAAGGCCCCCAGGCGCGCTGCTCCGCCGGCACCAGCCCGCAGGACGCGGCGTCGTGCTGCCTGACGCCTCGACCTCGTTTCGTCCCGCTGCTACCGTCTCTCCTCATGGCGGACATGGCCACGCTCCCTCCCTGGCCCCTCTCTGGTCGCCTCTCTGGTTCGGTGCCTTCCGTCTTCTCTTCTCTTCGGTGACCCCATGGCCGACGTGCTCTCCCACCAGGACCACGACCCCACGATCTACCCCGTCTCCGACGACATGGGCACCTCCTCCTTCGAGCTCTTTCTTCGCTTGCTCCTCCTTCCTCTCGTTCGTCGCTGGCTTGCCCACCAGGGTCGCCCCTGCTTTGTCGGTGCCGATCAGTTCGTCTACTGGGAGCGCTTCAACCCCAGCAAGTGCGTCGCCCCCGACCTCTACCTCTGCCCGGCGCTGCCCCCGGAGGCGTTGCCGGATGCGTTGAAGCTGTGGGAACTGGGCCCCGGTGCGGTGCCCTTTGCCCTGGAGGTGGTGTCGGAGAACAAGGGGAAAGACTACGTGGTGGCCCCGCGCAAGTACGAGGAACTGGGGACAAAGGAGCTGGTGATCTACGACCCGAAGTACGAGCACCGCGAGGGAGGCTGGCGCTGGCAGGTGTACCGGAGGAAACGCCGGGGAGGGTGGAAGCGTCCCGTGGTGAGCAACGAGGACCGGGTGTGGAGCGAGTACCTGGAGGGCTGGCTGCGGGTGGTGGAGGTGCAGCAGGAACCGTTGCTGAGGCTGGGGATGGGGCAGGACGGCGAGGAGCTGTTCCCGACGCAAGAAGAGGAAGACGCGCAGCGTCTCCAGGCCGAGCGCCAGGCCAAGGAGGCTGCGGAACGGCAGGTACAGGCCGCCGAACAGCAAGCTGAGACCGAGCGCCAGGCCAAGGAAGCCGCCGAACGGCAAGCACAGGCCGCCGAACGGCAGGCACAGGCCGCTGAACAGCAAGCCGAAGCCGAGCGTCAGGCAAAGGAAGCCGCCGAACGACAAGCCGAGGCTGAGCGCCAGGCCAAAGAGGCCGCCGAACGGCAAGCGCGGCAAGACGCGCAAGAAGCCATCGTCGACCTATGCGAGGTGCTCGCCATCCCCCTGACGCCAGACCGGCTCGCTCGCCTCGCCTCCCTTGACCTCCCTGCGCTCCGGGAGCTCCGCGCCCTCCTCAAGCTGCGCAAGACCTGGCCCAACTGACGGACCAACGGAGAGGTCTAGGGAGACCACGGAGCACGTCCACGTGGACGCGTTTCGTGAGCGTTGACGTGCTTCGCGGACGGGGATCTGAACAAGGCCCGCGCCTGCTCACGGGGTGACCCCCTCATCGGGGACACAACTCTCCTCGCAAAACAACGGTACACCCGTCGTTTCGGGCACGGATCTCCTCGCAAAACAACGGTACACCCGTCGTTTCGGAAACGGATCTCCTCAACAAACAACGGCACACCCGTCGTTTCGGGCACGGATCTCCTCGCAAAACAACGGTACCACCGTCTTCGGGGACACAGCTCTCCTGGAAAAAGGACGGGTTCACCGCGGAGGAGAGAGCTGTCCCGTATCCAGAACGACGGTTCCACCGTTGTCGATCTCACCCGCCGGGAGCCCCGCAGCCCAGCGCCCTCGCTCCGCCCTTGCCCAGCCGGAACGGGAGCACATGCGGCGCCTGCCCCCGGGGCCTCAGCAGCACCAGCGCCGCGTCCCCCCGGACGATGGCCTCGGAGGCAGCCAGATCGACAGGCTCCCCCGCGAGCATCCGCGAGGAGGCGTCGGCCAGACGGTCCAGCGGAGCGATCCGGGCCTCGGTGGAGGCCCCCCGGGACCAGAGCAGCGCAACCTCCCCTCCCAGCGACAGCAGCCAGGGAGGCTCCACCCAGGCCCCGGCCCTCGGGAGCCCGAGGCCGCGCACGACCGCCTGCTGCTCCTGGCACGCCTGCGCCCCGCAGCGGAGCACCCGGAGAGCGCTCACGTCCAGGGTCCCCTCGACGCGGGAAACCCCCCAGGCGATGCGGGCCTCCCCCGGGGAGCAGGCCAGGGTCCAGCTCTCCCCGGGGACGCCCTCTCCCCGACCTTCCCGAGGGCCGGACCAGCCCCCGCGGCGCGCCGAGTAGACGCGAAAGAGCACGGAGGTCCGGTCCGGAGCCTCCGCAGGCTCGGAGAGGACGACCTCCCAGCCCTCGCCGTGGCGGCAGGCGCGCAGGCGTCCCTGGGCGAGGCCCGCGCCAGGCCCCACCGGAACCTCGGGACCGAAACCGGGTGCCTCGTCCAGCAGGGGCCTGGCCAGCAGAACGCCGTCGGCCTCCCGGAGCAGGTGGCCAGCCACCAGGAAGGCCGCGGAGGGAGCGTCCACCTCGAAGCGCAGCGATCCCTTGCTCCAGACGGCGCCGGGGGGTTGCCCTCCCAGCGGATCCCGGAGCTTCACCGCGGCCCCGGTCGAGGTGACGTGCACCCGATCCACGGACGCTCGCCCCGGAGCGGTGGCAGCGACGGTGGTCCCCTCCAAAGTGGTGATCCGGTCGAGGCCCGCCAGGAGAAAAGCGTCTCCCTTGCTCCCGCTGATGAGGGTCATCCCCTGGAGCTCCGCGCTCAGCGGAGGACAGCGAAAAGCGCTCAGCGCGCCATCAGGCCCCGGTGCGAGCTGGCAGAAACGGGTCTCCTGGGCGGAAGAAACCTCGAAGCCGACCTGGTGGATCGGGTGAGGGTCGAGGCGGTAAGGGTCGAGGACCACACGCCCCCGGCAGGCGGCGTGGACCCGGCGAGCCTCCTCGCCGTGGAGGAGCGCGGAGGGAGCAGGAGGAACCACCGCCCCCTGGGGGGAACTCCTGGTCTGCAAGAAGAAATGGAGCAGCAGGAGAAAGGCGGTGGGCGCGAGCAGCGCGAGGAAGATCGAGCGACGCACCCGCGGCTCAGGAGCGCGTCTTGAGGCGAGGTTTGGGCTGGGCGAGGGTCAGCACGAGGACTAGGGCATCGTCGCCGGGGCCGTAGTAGGAAGGGATGCGGTCGGAGGTGGAGAACCCGAGCTTCTCGTAGAGGGCAATGGCGGCCTGGTTGTCAGGACGAACTTCGAGGGAGATACGGGTGAGGCGTGCGTGACGAGCCTGGAGGATCGCAGTACGCATCAGCGCGTAGGCGACCCCCTTGCGTCGGTGCTCCGGGTGGGTGGCGACGGCGGTGATGTGGATCCCATCGCGCTTGCGAAGGCACCCGAGGAACCCCCAGGGCTCGGGGGCGTCCGTCGAGCGGCAGACCCAGGCGCGGAACCCCACCCGGGGGAGATCCCGGGCGGCGACGAAGCCGGGCCGCGGGAAGCTCAGGGCATCGATCAGCATGCAGTGGACGATGGTGAGGATGTCCTCTTCCCCCAGGGGCTCGACGATCAAATGCGGCTGCATCCCCCAGGCGGTAGCACGACCGTACCCGGCGACAAGCACGCCAGGATGACCCGGGGACACAACGCCTGGTTTTCCTTCGCGGTCCGTCGCCCATCGGGGTGCTACCCTGTTCGACCATGGCCAACGCCGCGTTGCCCTGGAGGCTCGCCCACGGTGGCGAAGATCCCACCTATTACCCTCCCACCGACGACATGGGGACCAACTCCCTCGAACTCATCCTCCGTGAGCTCCTTCGCCCCTTGCTCGCCCGCTGGCTCGCCCACCACGGCAAGCGCATGTTCGTCGGCGCCGACCAGTTCGTCTACTACCGCCAGTTCGACGCCACTCGCAGGGTCGCCCCGGATCTCTACGTCCACCCGGGATTCCCCCCCGACGCTGCCCCCACCAGCATCCTGCTCTGGGAGCACGGCCCCCCCACCTTCGCCCTGGAGATCGTCTCCCAGGACAAGCGCAAGGACTACATCGAGGCACCGCTCCTCTACGAGCAGGTCGGCGTGCGCGAGCTGATCCTCTACGACCCGGAGTGGGCTTCCCGGGTGGATGGCAGGCGCTTCCAGGTGTTCGCCACCGAACGAGGCAAGGGGTTTGTACGGGTGGATGAGACCTGCGAGGACTGGATCCCCAGCTTCGAGCTGGGCTGCTGCTTGCGGGAAGTGGAGGGACCAGGGTACCCGCTGCTGCGCCTGGCCACCGGCCCCACCGGACGCACCCTCTTCCCCACGGAAGCCGAGGCCCTCGCCCAGCGCGCCGACTCCCTCGCTCAGCGTGCCGACTCCCTCGCCCAGCGTGCCGACTCCCTCGCCCGGCGAGTGGACCAGGTGGCGAGGGAAGCCATCATGGACCTGTGCGAGGTCCTGGAGATCGAGCTGACACCGGAGCGACGTGCCCAGCTTGAGGCCATGGGGGCCGAGGAGCTGGTGGCGCTGCGAGCCCGGATCAAGGCCGCGCGGGCCTGGGCGGTCTGATCTTCGCGATGCTACCCTGCTCCACCATGGCCAACGCCGCGTTGCCCTGGAGGCTCGCCCACGGTGGCGAAGATCCCACCTATTACCCTCCCACCGACGACATGGGGACCAACTCCCTCGAACTCATCCTCCGTGAGCTCCTTCGCCCCTTGCTCGCCCGCTGGCTCGCCCACCACGGCAAGCGCATGTTCGTCGGCGCCGACCAGTTCGTCTACTACCGCCAGTTCGACGCCACTCGCAGGGTCGCCCCGGATCTCTACGTCCACCCGGGATTCCCCCCCGACGCTGCCCCCACCAGCATCCTGCTCTGGGAGCACGGCCCCCCCACCTTCGCCCTGGAGATCGTCTCCCAGGACAAGCGCAAGGACTACATCGAGGCACCGCTCCTCTACGAGCAGGTCGGCGTGCGCGAGCTGATCCTCTACGACCCGGAGTGGGCTTCCCGGGTGGATGGCAGGCGCTTCCAGGTGTTCGCCACCGAACGAGGCAAGGGGTTTGTACGGGTGGATGAGACCTGCGAGGACTGGATCCCCAGCTTCGAGCTGGGCTGCTGCTTGCGGGAAGTGGAGGGACCAGGGTACCCGCTGCTGCGCCTGGCCACCGGCCCCACCGGACGCACCCTCTTCCCCACGGAAGCCGAGGCCCTCGCCCAGCGCGCCGACTCCCTCGCTCAGCGAGTGGACCAGGTGGCGAGGGAAGCCATCGTGGACCTGTGCGAGGTCCTGGAGATCGAGCTGACACCGGAGCGACGTGCCCAGCTTGAGACCATGGGGGCCGAGGAGCTGGTGGCGCTGCGAGCCCGGCTCAAGGCCGCGCGGGCCTGGACGGTCTGATCGGACCCCACGACCGGGCTTCTCCCCGGGGAGGGCTGGCGTATGCTTGCGTCCATGGCACGCGCATCACGCCATCTGCTCTCGCTCTGCTGCCTTGTCCTCGCGATCGGGTGCTCGGCGGACGTGGAGGAATCCTCGACCGGTAGCCGCTCGTTCCCGCTGGCGGCGTACTGCACGGCGAACGTCCAGGATAAGGGCGTGAAGGATGTGGAGACGGACTACCTCCCGCGGGTGATCACCTGCGAGAACGGCGGCGCCAGCCTGGAGGCGCTCAAGGCCCAGGCCATCGCGGCGCGGTCGTACCTCTATTACAAGATGGAGACCTCCGGCACCATCGTCGATGGCCAGGGGGATCAGGTCTACACCTGCGGCGCGCAACCCCAGGAGAAGCACTACCAGGCGGTGAAGGAGACCGCAGGCCAGGTGCTCCGCTACAAGAACCAGACGGTGGCGGCCTTCTACGTCGCCGGCTCCAAGCAGTCGCCCCCGGCCTGCAAGGGCGTCAACGACGTGCCCACGGAGAAGTACGTCACGTACAACGAGGGGCTCTCCGGGGACAACATCAAGCAGACGACGCTCGGCTGGGTCAACCCGGGGAACTACCGCAACCGCGGCTGCATGTCCCAGTGGGGCTCCCGCTGCCTGGAGACCGCCGGGTACGACCACATGAAGATCCTCCGCTTCTATTACGGCGAGGACATCGGGCTGGTCACCGCCGAGGGGAGCTGCGTCGCTCCGCCTCAGCCCACCCTCGACGCCCAGTACGTCGACCAGGGCAGCGACGCCGCCATCGACGAGACCGGTCAGGCTTATTACAAGGTCTGCGCGGGCGCGCCGCTGAAGTTCTGGTTCGAGCTCCGCAACACCGGCACCGCCTCCTGGGTCGACTGGGGCGACGGCGGCAACGCCCTCGGCCAGCGGGTCCGCCTCGGTGTCCCCGGCGACAAGCCAGATCCCCTCACCGGCACCACCCGCGTCAGCATCAACGACGCCACCAACCCGGACGTCCACAGCGACGGCGCCGACTGCAACGACAAGCCCACCTGCCGCCGCACCGTCTTCGCCAAGAACGGAGGGATCAGCGCCGTCGCCCCCTCCGCCCCCGGCGTCTACAAGACCGAGTGGCAGCTCGTCGACGAGGGACGCGCCTGGTTCGGCCCCGGGATGTTCCTCACCTTCCGCGTCCAGGATTGCTCCCCTGCCCAGGGCGGCAACGGCGGCTCCGCGGGCTCCGGGGGCTCCGGGCAGGCAGGCTCCGGGCAAGCAGGCTCCGGCGGGAGCGGGGGCTCCGGGCAGCCAGCGGCAGGCGCGGGAGGTAGCGAATCCTCGGGGGGCTCCGGGCAGCCCGGGGGAAGCGGAGGAGCGGGAGGCTCCGGGCAGGCGGGAGGCGGCGTGGAGCAACCTGCGGGCGCAGGCGGCAGCGAGGCAAGCGGAGCC
>CAZSDX010000380.1:0-7278 GCA_964605685.1 uncultured Polyangiaceae bacterium | reverse complement strand
TGGCTCCGACGCAGGGGCGGGCGGCAGCGAAGCCGCTGGTGCCGGTGGGAGCGACGCGGGCAGCGCAGGCTCCGACGCCGGTAGCGGCGGCTCCGACGCGGGCTCGGGCGGAAGTGACGCGGGCAGCGGCGGAAGCGATGCTGGCTCTGGTGGGGCCCCTCAGGAAGCCTGCCGCAGCGATGGTCTACCGGTCGCCACCGGCTCTGTTCAGATCGCCACCGGGGCACCCTGGCAGCTCTGCGTTGGCGGGCTCTCCTCCAACCCGGAGGAGTCCAAGCTGGCCATCGCCGGCGGTGACCCCGCGAAGGAAGAACTCCTCGGGATCACCATCACCGGGCAGAACGCTTCCACCGGCGACATCACCTGCAACGATGGCGTGGTCACCTGCGCCCTGACCCTGCGCCGCACCGAGAACGGCACCAAGGTGCGCTACGACGCCACCAGCAAGCCCTTCCTGGTGAAGGTCTCCTCCTGGACATCTTCCTCGTTCCTCGGCGTGGTTGAGAACGCCCAGGTCGTTCGTATCGAACTCCCCGAGGGGAACAGCCAGATCCTCGACAACTTCAACCTGGTCCTCTTCGCCAACAACTGAGCACTAGCCGACCAGCGAGACCTCGCCGCTCGCCTCCACAAGCAGCGAGGAGGGCAGCTCAGGAGCACGGGAAGACGCGCCAAAACACTCGCCATCCAGCGTGAACGACCCGTGGAGGTGGAGGCGGGTCGCCTCGGGTACATCGAGCACAGCATCCAGAGGGACACCCCGCATCAGCGCCGGGATCATCCGGAGCAGCGGCCCCGTGCGGGTCTCCCGGATGACGCGCGCGTGGAACCCCCGGGCCCCCGGGGCCCGGCGGAGCGTCCGGATGGCCCCGCCTGCGATGGCCAGATCCAGCGCGCAGCCGATGGCCGCAGCGTACGCCTCGACCTCGTGTTGCTGGCCCTCGTCGGCCACGCGCAGGCCGAAGGGAGGCGGCGTCAACCTCCACTTTTCTTGCTGCCAGAGCGGTGTGTTCAGCAGGTAGCCGCGCCCCACCTCGAAGAGAAAGCGGCTCAGCCCCCCGTAGCCGCCGCCGAAGCCGTCGTAGAGCTCCAGGGCGTTCTTGACCGCCTCGGAGCCGAAGAGGAAACCGTGGCGTGGCTCGGTTGACTCCCCCGTAACCCGGAGCAAGGGGATGGACCGAGGGACCAGGGCGCCGAAGCATGTCCCTGCTACCTGGCGGGCAAAGCGAGCCAGCTGCGCCGCGGGATCCAGGGCGGGCTGCAGGTGGCGCGCCACGATGTTGAGCGTCCCGCCCTGAAGCGGCAGCAGGGCGCCTGGCCAGCGCTCTTCGTGGCGCGTCAGCTCGTTGAGCACGAAATGGAGCGCGCCGTCGCCCCCGGCGGTCGCCAGCACGTTGACCCCGGACCGGAGCAGCTCCTGCACCGCGGCGGGGAGGTCGCTCGTGGACGAGGTCTCCGCCCACAGCGCCGACCGGGCCGCCTCTCGCAGCGCGCGCCGCGCTCCCTCGTCGCGCAGCCGCCGCGCCCTGGGGTTGACCACCACCCCGAGGCGGATCGGGGCCGACGGCGCGAAGGACGCCGCGGACCAGGGAGGGGTCGG
Organism: uncultured Polyangiaceae bacterium; assembly: GCA_964605685.1. GTDB lineage: Bacteria > Myxococcota_A > Polyangia > Polyangiales > Polyangiaceae > JANWXX01. The sequence continues at coordinate 5,678 of CAZSDX010000380.1, read as the reverse complement.
CGAGACCGAGGAAGACGTCGAGGAAGACTCCACGACGGGAGAGCGTAGCCCCCGGAGCGAAGGGGTCCTGGGTGGCTCCGAGGAGCTTTTGTGCAGGACCCCTGCCCCACCGCCGGGGATGCGTGTACAGGATCGACCCCGGGAACCATGGAGAACAAGACCTTTTCCCCTCGCAGCGCCCAGGGCGCGGTCCGCCGGGTCATCGTGGTCGGCGGCGGGCTGGCCGGGCTGATGACCGTGATCAAGCTCTGTGAGGCGGGCATCCCCGTGGACCTCTTCTCTCTGGTGCCGGTCAAGCGCTCCCACAGCGTCTGCGCCCAGGGCGGCATCAACGCCTCGATCAACACCAAGGGCGAGGGCGACAGCCCCGAGATTCACCTGGAGGAGACCGCCTACGGCGGCGACTTCCTCGCGCACCAGCCGCCCATCCGGGGCATGGTCGAGGCGGCCCCCGGGCTGGTCTACCTCCTCGATCGCATGGGCGTCCCCTTCAACCGCACGCCGGAGGGGCTCATCGACTTCCGCCGCTTCGGAGGCTCCCTCTACCACCGCACTGCCTTCGCTGGCGCCACCACTGGCCAGCAGATGCTCTACGCCCTGGATGAGCAGGTTCGCTCCTTCGAGCTGCGGAGCGTCTTCGACAGCTCCGGCGCGGAGATCCCCGGCGAGCGCATGGTCCGCAAGTTCGAGTTCTGGGATTTTCTCTCCGTCGTCCAGGACGACGAGGGCGTCGTCGTCGGGATCGTCGCCCAGGACCAGAAGACCATGGAGATCCTGGCCTTCCGCGGCGAGGCGGTCTGCCTGGCCACCGGCGGCGCTGGCATGATCTTCGGCCGCTCCACCAACAGCCTGATCTGCACCGGGAGCGCTGCGGCGGCCGCCTACCGCCAGGGCGCCATCTATGCCAACGGTGAGTTCGTCCAGGTACATCCGACGGCGATCCCTGGCGCCGACAAGCTCCGGTTGATCAGCGAGAGCGCCCGGGGTGAAGGCGGACGGATCTGGGTCCCGAAGAACCCCAAAGATCCCAGGCTACCCAGGGATATCCCGGAAAAAGAGCGGGACTACTTCCTGGAAGACCGGTACCCGGGCTACGGCAACCTCGTCCCCCGGGACATCGCCAGCCGCGAGCTGTTCCGGGTGTGCTTCCACGAGAAGCGAGGCATCTACAGCCCCAAGACCAGGAAAAATGAGCTGGAGGTCTACCTCGACCTCACCCACAAACCCGAGTCCGTTCTCCGGGAACGGCTGGCGGGCATCCTGGAGATCTACGAAAAATTCGCCGGGGTCGACCCCTACCACCACCCGATGAAGGTCTTCCCCGCGGTGCACTACACGATGGGCGGGCTCTGGGTCGATTACGAGGCGGACGCCCGCGGATCCATCAAGGTCGGCTCGCCCCGCAACCACGCCACCAACCTCCCCGGCCTCTACGCCGTGGGCGAGGTCGACTACCAGTACCACGGCGCCAACCGCCTCGGCGCCAACGCGCTGCTTTCCTGCCTCTACGGCGGTCTGATCACCGGGCCCGCCATGGCCAGCTACGGCGCCAGCCTCCGGCGCAGCGCCCAGGACGTCCCTTCCTCGGTCTTCGAGCGGGCGGTACGCCGCGAGCAGCAGCGCTTCGACGAGCTGTTGACCCGCAACCAGGGCGCGACCGACGGCGAGAACGTCTTCGTGCTCCACCAGGAGCTCGGCGAGGAAATGCTCCGCGACTGCACCATCGAGCGCGACAACGCCGTCCTCGACCGGACCCTCGCCCGCATCGCCGAGGCCGAGGAGCGGGTGAAGAAGGTGAAGCTCACGGACCTCTCCCTGCGGTTCAACCAGAGCGCCCAGTTCCTCCGGAGCTTCGAGGAGATGCTGGTGCTCGCCCGGGTCATCGTGGAAGGCGCGCGGCGCCGGGATGAATCCAGGGGCGCCCACTACAAGCCCGCGTTCCCCCACCGGGACGACGAGAACTGGCTCCGCACCACCTTCGCCCGCCACCAGGACGACGGCTCCGTCGGCTTCCTCCGCTCCTTCGACTACCCGGGGCTCGACGGGACCATCCACGTCACCGACGAGGTGGATGTCCGCCAGGTCAAGCCTCGCGCCCGCACCTACGACCACGCCGGCGCCAGCGCCGAGAGCAAGCAAACCCCCTCCTGAGCCCCCGCCGAGCGTGACTCGCCGCGGCATCTTTTCCCGGAGAACACCGGCGACAGGGGCTGGTTCCTCCGGGGGGGATCGACTAGGTTGGCGCCACGTTCAAGGAGATCCCGTGGTGTCCCAGGTAATTTCCCCTCCGCTCCCGCAGCAGCTCGATGGGCCTGCCCCCCTCGACCCGGCGCTCCAGCTCAAGATCCACGAGCTGATGCTCACCACGCGCGTCCTCGAGGAGCGGCTGATCCGCATGTACAAGCAGGGCGACGGCTTCTTCTGGATAGGCGGCCCCGGCGAGGAGGCCTTCAACATCCCCCTCGGCCTCCTGGTCCGCAAGGGACGCGGCCTCGACCACGATTACCTCCACCTCCACTACCGCTCCACCGGCACGCTCCTCGCCATGGGCTCCGACCCCGTGGACGCCCTCCGGCAGATGAAGAACACCGCCACCGACCCCTACTCCGGTGGCCGCAACTTCGCCGGACACTCCTCCATCCGTGCCTGGAACGTCGTCCCCATCACCTCCCCCATCGAGGTCCAGTTCTCCATCGCTCCTGGCACCGCCATGGCCCAGAAGCGCGCCAACAGCCAGGGCATCACCATCGTCCAGGGCGGCGACGCCGGCACCGCCGAGGGCGACTTCGCCACCTGCCTGGTCTGGTCCAGCCGCCCGGGCGCTGAGCTCCCCATCCTCATGCTGGTCACCAACAACGGCTGGGGCATCTCCACGCCCGCCAGCACCCAGCACGGCGAGAAATACATCGCCGACCGGGGCAAGGCCTTCGGCATCCGCACCCGCGTCATCAACGGCAACGACCCCGAGGAGACCTACCACGAGCTCAAGGAGGCCATGGACTACGTGCGCACCGAGCGCCGCCCCTTCCTCCTCGAAGCGCAGGTCTCCCGCCTCTACGGCCACTCGTCCGCCTCCGGGGCCAACTTCGCCAGGCACGAGGTCGACTGCCTCGCCGACTTCGAGCGCAAGCTCGAGGAGCGTGGCCTGCTGACCCGCGCCCGCATGGACGAGATGCGCGAGCGTATCACCCAGGATCTCCTCGACGCCTCCCGTCGCGTCATCGAGGAGCCTCAGCCGGACGGCTCCACCGTGTGGAACCACGTCTTCGCCGAGCGCAACTACGTCAAGGAGGGACTCTTATGGCGACGATGGTGCAAGCGGTTCGCATGGCCCTCCACGTGGGCGAGACCCGCCTCGGGGTCACCGACATCTTCGGCGAGGACGTGGGGCCTCCCCTCGGCGGCGTCTTCACCGCCACCCAGGGCCTCAAGACCGCCTGGAACACCCCCCTCGACGAGCGCGGCATCGTCGGCGCCGCCATGGGCCTCGCCCTCGCCGGTCAGTGCCCCGTCGCCGAGATCCAGTTCTGCGACTACGCCTTCAACACCATCGACCTGCTCAAGCTCATCGGCAACACGCTCTGGTCCTCCAACGGAGACTGGAACTGCCCCCTGGTGCTGATGACCCCCGTCGGCGCCGGCATCCGCGGGAGCATCTACCACTCTCACTCCTTCGACGCCCAGGCCACGCGCCTCCCCGGCTGGAAGATCGTCATGCCTTCCAACCCTCTGGATGCCTACGGCCTGATGCTCTCCGCCATCGTCGACCCCAACCCGGTCATGGTCCTGCTGCCCAAGGCGCTCCTCCGGGTCAAGGCCGGCCCCGGTGAGCTGATCCCCGGCGAGCCCGACGACGACCGCGCCCTCAGCAAAATGATCGACGCCCCGGTGGGCGACCGCTCCTCCTGGGAGCCTCGCTGGCCCGACACCCCCGACCTCTTCCTCCCCATCGGACCCTTGCGCCTGGTGCGCCCTGGCCGCGACGCCACCGTCGTCACCTACGGCCGCCACGTCCCTGTCGCCAGGCGCGTCGCCGACGACCTCGTCGCCGAGGGCCTCGACATCGAGGTCATCGACCTCCGCACCCTCCACCCCTACGACTGGGATGGCCTCAAGGCCAGTGTCCGCCGCACCCGCCGCGTCCTCTTCGTCAACGAAGACACGGAGATCACCAACTTCGGCGAGCACCTCCTGCGCCGCACCGTCGAGGAGCTCTTCGACGAGCTGCTCGCCGCCCCGCGGCTCCTGGCCGGCAAGCACCTCCCGGGCATCGGTCTCGCCGACAACCTGGAGCGCGCCAGCGTCCCTCAGCGCGAGGACATGGTGGAGATCCTCCGTGCCATGTGCTCCGAGACCCGCGGCCCCGCCGGATCCCGCGCCGCCCCGGCGCTGCGCCTCTCTCGCAAGGACACCGACGCCAGCGAGGCGCTCGCCCTCGCCTATGCTCGCCGATGAGGACCTTCGCGCTCTCCGCCACGGTCACCGAGTTCGCCTCCCTCGACGAGCTCCCGCCGGACGAGCGGCGCCTCGTCCTCGACGCACGCTCCGCCCGCCAGCAGGCCTACGCTCCTTACTCGAACTTTCTCGTCGGCGCCGCCCTGCTCCTGGACGACGGCTCCACGATCCTCGGCGCCAACCAGGAGAACGCCTCCTACGGGATGACCGCCTGCGCCGAGCGCACCGCCGTCTGGCGCGCCTGGCTCCAGGGCCGTGCGGCCTCGATCCTCGGTATCGCCATCACCGGCGGGCTCCGCGACGAGGGACTCGAACCTCCCCCCGAGCAGCGCCTGCCGATCCGCCCCTGCGGCGCCTGTCGCCAGGTGCTGAGCGAGGCCCGCTTCCGGGCGCGGCGTCCCCTCTTCGTGCTGCTCGACAGCCGCGGCGGCGTCCTCTACCGCCTCGACGACGTGGAAAACCTCCTCCCCCTCTCCTTCGACCCCCGCTCCCTCGGCGTCGAACCAGACTAAGATTGGCCGCGCCGTTGACCGTCCCTGTGCGCCGGAGTACCCTCCCGGAGCATTATGCCCCTCTCGGAACAGCAGCTCCGAACACTGTTCAATCAGTGGGCCTCTTCCTTCGTTCCGCCCACCGCTTCCCGCGAGTGGTTTGATGTTCAGGTAAGTCCAGGTCGTTCTTTCTGTGCGATGGTACGACTTGTTCTCAACCATGGTTTGGGTGCTTACTCTGTTGATTCCACTCCACAGAAGAAAGCCCCAAACCATGGCAACCCTTTCTACCTCTTCCTCCTCCTCTTTGCACCCTTTTTCTCCACCACCCTCTCTCTACTGTCGCCACGATCCTCGCCTCCTGGCCGCCTGCCACCTGGAGGCTCGCGCTGAAGCCTTGGCTCGGGGCCTCTCAGACTCGACTTTCGCCGTTTTGTGAGGGATGCATTCTGCAAAAACCTCGAAGAAACGGGGGGAGACCCGATTTTTGGCCAGGTGGCCTTGTTCCGACTCGACGTGCGCCGTTGGGTGACTCGTGGTTCGCCAGGTTGCGTGGGAGGGCTCCGGCTCCCGGGCTCCGGCTCCCGGGCTCCGATCTCCGGCTCCCGGCCTCCGGCCTCCGGCTCCCGTGAGCGGTTCCCGGACACGTAAGCGTGAACGCGAACGGACGTTTCCCCCGGGACCGTTCAGGGGGATGCCAAAAGCCCGAAAAATCGTTGAGTTGAGATCGTG
>CAZSDX010000379.1:0-7287 GCA_964605685.1 uncultured Polyangiaceae bacterium | reverse complement strand
ATGGCTCGTTCCAACCTTTGGGCCGTGCTGGCGGCGCTGATCACGGCGGGGCCGGCGGTCCTCCTGGCCGGGTGCTCCACCGAGGCTTTTTGCTTCAACTGCGAGGGCCCCCAAGGCGGCGGCGCGGCGGGGGTCGGCGGCTCCGAGCAGGCCGGCGCAGGCCAGGGCGGCGGCGGCGGCTCGGTGGTGGTGGTCGGCGGCAACGCCGGCGCCGCCGGCAACGACTGCAACGCGGACCTGGAGACCGACCCGCAGAACTGCGGGGCATGCGGCAACGTCTGCAAGATCGCCGGATCAAACCCGACCTGTGTCGGGGGCAAGTGCGTCCTGGACTGCGCGGCGGGTTTTTACGACCTGAACAAGGACGCGTCGGACGGCTGCGAGTACGCCTGCACGCCGTCGAACGGCGGGGTCGAGCTGTGCGACGACGTGGACAACAACTGCAACGGGCTGGTGGACGACGACGTCGACACGTCCGGTAACGTCAACCACTGCGGTGCGTGCAAGAGCCCGTGCATCCTGGCGAACGCGGTGCCGACCTGCGCCCAGGGGGCCTGCGCCGTCGCCGAGTGCCTGCCGGGCTTCACCGACCTGGACAAGGACCCGAAGAACGGCTGCGAGTACGCCTGCGGGGTGTCCAACGGCGGGGTAGAGATCTGCGACGGGCTGGACAATGACTGCAACAACGTCGTCGACGACCCGGACAAGGTGGACACCAGCAGCGACCCGAAGAACTGCGGCGCTTGCGGGGTGAGCTGCGACGGGAAGTTCGCCAGCGCGGTGCCCACCTGCGAGGGAGGGCAGTGCGTCCTGGGGGCCTGCCTGGACGGCTACCTCGACAAGAACGAGGACCCGTCGGACGGCTGTGAATATAGCTGCCAGTCGGTCTGCAATTTCCCGTTCGCCACCGGGGTCTGCAACCCGGACGGATCCTGCTCCTTCGGCCAGTGCCTCTTCGGCTACCACGACCTGAACAAGGAGCCGTCGGACGGCTGCGAGTACGCCTGCATCCCGACGGGCGACAGCGAACTCTGCGACGGCAAGGACAACAACTGCGACGGACAGATCGACGAGGGCTTCGATCTCTCGTCGGATCCAAACAATTGCGGGAGCTGCGGCAAGCGCTGCGACGTGCTCTTCCCCAACGCGACGGTGGCCTGCCAGGACCAGGGCGGGCAGCCGACCTGCGTGTTCACCGGGTGCAAGCCCGGCTTCTTCGACGGCGACGGGAACAACGCCAACGGCTGCGAGTACGATTGTACCCCCTCGGGGCCCGAGGTGTGCGACGGCCTGGACAACGACTGCGACGGCATCCCGGACAACCCCCCGAACGGCGTCTTCGATCCTCCGTTGCCGGAGCAGTGCGACCCGGGCGCGTCGGTGGGCGCCTGCCAGTCCAAGACCCTGTGCCAGGGGGGCCAGCCGACCTGCGTCCAGGTGGTGAGCCCCAGCACCGAGGTGTGCGACGGGGTGGACAACAACTGCGACGGCAACGTCGACGAGGGGCCGCTGCCGCAGGTGGGTATCCCCTGCGGCACCTCCCAGGTGGGGGAGTGCAAGTTCGGGACGACCGTCTGCCAGAACGGCTCCATCCAGTGCCAGGGCCAGGTCAACCCGAAGCCCGAGACCTGCAACGGCAAGGACGATAACTGCAACGGCCTCGTCGACGACAGCCCCACCGACGTCGGCGGCGCCTGCGGCAGCAGCGTCGGCGCCTGCAAGCCCGGCGTGCAGCAGTGCATCGCCGGCTCCCTCACCTGCGTGGGCGATGTCAAGCCCTCCTCCGAGGTGTGCGACGGCCCCGCGAACACCTCCGATACCGCCTTCGACAACAACTGCAACGGCCAGATCAACGAGGGCTGCGCCTTCCCCGCTGCCGGGATCACCCGCCTCGATACCCTCAACTCGACCCAGGGGCAGCACTCCAGCTTCCAGCTCTCCGGCGCCTCGGCCGACAGCGACTTCCTCGTGGCCTACGCCGACGGACGCAGCGGCGCCGGGGACATCTACGGGCGCGCCTCCACCAACGCCGGTACCTCCTGGGGGAACAACGACTTCCTCATCGCCGGCGAGGGCAACGTCGAGGTCGAACCCCATGTCTTCCTCCGCCCAGGGCGCGCCTACGTGGCGTACTCCCGCTTCGAAGGGGGAATCCGCCGGATCTACGTCCGCAGCGCCAACACGCCCTACACCACCTGGTCCGCCGGCGTGCGCGTCGACGGCGCACCCAACAACACTGTCGACTGCTATGGCCCTCAGGGCGTCGTGGCCAAGGCCGGCGCCACCCCGGCCCAGGACATCATCGCCGTCCTCTGGAGCGAGATCGCCGGCACCCAGGCCGCTCCCACCCGCAACGTCTACCTCCGCTTCTCCAAGGACGGAGGCGCCACCTACGGCACCACCTCCCTCGTCAACAGCGGAGCCGGCGCCGACAAGGGCGAGCTCCCGGTGATCGCCTCCAACGGCAACGGGATCGTCTACGTCGCCTGGCGCGACAAGCGCACCGCCGGCCTGGCCCAGACCTACGTGGGCCGCATCGACCTCAACCTGGCCAACCCCACCTTCACCGGCGTCACGGCGCTCCAGCCCAACGCGGCCAACGCCAGCGCCGAGCAGATCGTCATCGCCGCCGACTCCGGGAACAACGCCTACGTGGGCTGGGTCGACCTCCGGCCTCCAAAGAAGACCATCCGCGTCGCCTACACCAACAACGCTGGCGTTACCTGGAGCAACACCAACGGCGCAACCGCGGGCGTGGTCAACCTCGACAGCACCTTCGCCGACGCCAACGCCCCCCACCTCGCTGCCTGGGGCGGGCGCGTCGTCGCCGTCTGGGAGGATACCCGCAGCGGCGCCACCGACATCCGCGTCAACTTCTCCACCGACGCGGGCAAGACCTGGCAGCCCTCCAGCGCCCGCGCCGACACCGGCGACGGCTTGGGCGCCACCGCCTCCCTCACCCCCCGCGTCGCCTTCGGCCAGAACGACACCGTCTTCGTCACCTGGCAGGACCTCCGCTTCTCCTCCTCCGCGGTGCTCGCCAACGTCTCCCTCGACCTCGGCGCGAACTTCCACCCCGCCGCCGGTACCACCTTCCGCATGGATATCAACAGCGGAAACCCCGCCGCCGGCGCCGCCGCCGACAGCCAGTACCCCATCATCCTCACCTCCCCCCTCGTCAACCGCTCCGCCGTCGTCTGGATCGACTTCCGCAACTCCAGCGGCAACAACGGCGTCAACGGCGACATCTGGACCCGCACCCTCCAGTTACCCGTCCCGTGGCGTGAGCGCGCTCCCGCGGCGTTGGGACTCGGCTTCCAGCGCCGCCAGCAGTGCTTCGTCCTCGTCCTTGCCCCGGGCCAGCGCCTCGAAGGCCACCCGGAGCTTTGGGTTGGCGCTGGTGTCGGCAGCCACCCGAAGGTGCTTCTTGACCTCCGCGGGGTCGTGCTCTCGCAGGGCCAGCGCCGCGCCCAGCCTCAGCTCCGCGGGCTCCTCGGGGCTGGAGAGCACCTGGTACAGCTCGTGCGGGTCGAGGGGGGTCTCCCGGTAGTCTCCGCGCTCCAGGAGTTTCCCCAGTGCGTCGCGCCACTCGCTCACCGAGCGGGAGCCCCGCGCCAGCAGCAGCCGCGCCTCCTCGGGGGCTCGCCCCGACAGGTGGACCTTCTTCGCCTCCTCCAGCCGTTCTGCCACCGCCGTCGCCTTGCCGTCCAGGAGCAGGTGGCGGCCCCGGGCGCGTACCGAGCTGCCGTCCCGCAGCAGAAAGGTCACCCCGTCCCGCTGCACCGTCCAGTCCCGGATCTTCGCGAAGGGCAGGAACGTCGTCGTCAGGTTCTGCTCGATCTTCACCCCGTCGGCGCCGATGGTCAGCAGCGCCGGCGCCAGGAAGGCACGCACCGCCCCCCGCAGCAGCGCAAACAGCAGCGGCGTCAGGTAGAGCATCCCCACCGCGAACACGTCCCCCTTGGATAGCCCCAGGAGGCTCGTCAGCGCCATCACCGCCGCGATGGCCCCCGCGTAGGCGACCCCGGGCCCCACCAGGTACAGCATCGCCGTCAGGAAATCCGAGGGACCGAGGCGTAGCTGGATCGTCCGCTGCCGCGCGTCCAGCCCCGCCTCGGCCAGCAGCCTCCGCGCCTCCTCCGGCGGCATCCCTCGCAGCCTCAGCACGTTCCTTGACCGGGTCTCCAGCTCCAGCCCCTCCGGGCTTAGCCACCCCGCCCGCAGCGCCTTCCTCGGGATCTCCCTCCGCCCCCGCCGCCGCTCCAGAACCAGCTTGTTCCCGGCCACCCGCGCCTCTCCCTTGCCTGCGGGCCATGTGATCTCCATCACGATCCCGAGCAGCGCCAGCGCCGGCGCCCCCAGCAAGGCTGCGCTGACCGACAGGCTCAGGATCATCCGTGCTCCGTGGAGGTTCAGCAGCGTGAAAGGCGGCACGATCAGCAGTGGCGCCAGGAACAACCACCGCGCCCAGCGAAAGAGGAGCGCCTGGACCCCCTCCAGCTTCCACGCGCTCCCCTCGAACCTCGCCAGCCTCCTCTCCTCGTCTTCCATGGCCTCCCAGGGTGCCACCGCCCCCCCCCGGCGGGAAGCTCCTCCGGTGTCGATCCCGCCTCGGGAAGGTATGGACGTTCCGGGGAGTAGCAGGGGGTGCTCCCGGAAACGTGGGCGTGACGGAAACTCCTCTTGAACGGCTCCCTGGATCGTGTTCCCCTCTCCCGCATCGAACGGCCAGGGATATCCAGCTGCAGCAGGGGGGGCCGTCGTGTTTGATGTTGTGCTGTCGTTCTACCAAGGAGATCACGATCATGGCGATTGGTGCGCGTAAGGCGAAGAAGAAGAGCGCGATCGGCAAGGCCCGCGAGCAGGCGGTCCAAAATGCGCTAGATGGTATCTGCGAGGCGGCGTTCCTGGCGGCGCAGGCGGACGGCGAGGTCTCCGACGAGGAGGTCGAGATGCTGGCCAACGTCGTCCACACCATGCTCGACGGCCAGGCCGACCTCGACCAGATCCTCAGCCGTCTCGAAGCCTGCGAGGAGGCCTTCGAGAACGAGGGCTTCGAGGCCCGGATGAACCAGATCGCCGCCAAACTCCCCTCCGACGACGCCCGTCAGGCCGCGCTCATCGTCGCCGCCGGGGTCATCCTGGGCGACGGCGAGTACGACGCGGACTCCGAGGGCGCCTTCTACGAAGACCTCGCCGAGCTGATCGGTGTCCCCGAGGACGTCGCCACCGAGATCTGGAACGACGTCGCCGCGAACTTCGAGTGAACCCCTGAGCCTCCTCCGCAGGGGGCGGAGCGAGGCGGCGCTCCCGGGGGCCACCCGGGCGCACAACCCGGGGACGGGCTGGCGCATCCCACCCACCGCGACCTGATGCATCTTCGGGGAACCTCTCCCGAGGTCTGCTCCGTACTCCTGTCAGGTCCGCCGTGTCGCTGCCTTTTCCCTCCGAAGATGACCTCGGGTTGCTCCTGGACGAGCCGGCCTCCCCGCCTTCCCTCGCCGCCGTCCGGGCCCGTATCTTCTCCGGGATCACCAGGCTGGAGCGCTTCGCCGCCCACGCTCCGCAGGTCGCCGCAACGCTCCGGATCGACCTCCACGATGCCCGGCGCGCGCTCCATGACCTCTCCGACGCCCGGGGCTGGGTGGAGATCCCTCCCTTGCCTGGCGTCCGGATCCATCCCGTGGTGGTGGGCTCCGGGGCGAACCGTCGCGAGGCGCTGGGGGCGATGTTCGCCGAGATCCACCCCGGGGGGCGTGTCCCGGTGCACCGCCACCATGGCCCCGAGGTGATGGTGGTGCTCCAGGGTTGCCTGCTCGATCCGGCACATCCCGAAAAACTCCTCGGAGCGGGGGGGGTGCTGGCCAGCAAGGACGGCAGCGAGCACACGCTTGAGGTCCCCCTTGACCCGGACGTGGCGTGCCTGTGCCTGGTGGTGAACGACGGCTGGGTTGAGTACCTATAGCTTGCGCAGCAGCACGCTGCGGGCAGCGTGGTCCGGGCCTTTTTCCAGGATGAGGTCGGCCCGGGTGCGGGTGGGGGCGATGTTCTCGTGGAGGTTGAGCCCGTTGATCTCGCGCCAGATTCGGAGGGCGGTCTCGATGGCCTCCTCCTCGGTGAGGCTGGCGTAGCGGTGGAAGTACGCCTGGGGATCCCGGAAGGCGGTGTCCCGCAGCTTGAGGAAGCGGTCGACGTACCACCGCTGGATCTGTGCCTCGTCCGCGTCGACGTAGATGGAGAAATCGAAGAAGTCGGAGACAAAAACCTGGGGGCCGAGGCGCTCCGGGTGGGTGCGCGCCTGGAGCACGTTGAGCCCCTCCAGGATCAGGATATCCGGGCGCTCCACGACCTCCTCCTGGTCGGGCAGGATGTCGTAAGCGATGTGGGAGTACACCGGGGCCCGCACCTCGCTCTGCCCCGATTTGAGGTCGATCATGAAACGGAGCAGCCTCCGCACGTCGTAGCTCTCCGGGAACCCCTTGCGGTTCATCAGGCCCCGCTCGATCAGCACCCGGTTGGGGTGGAGGAAGCCGTCGGTGGTCACCAGGGCCACCCGGGGGTGATCGGGCCACCGGGCCAGCAACGCCTGGAGCACCCGGGCGGTGGTGCTCTTACCCACCGCCACGCTCCCGGCGATCCCGATGACGTAGGGCATCTTGGCGGAGCTCTGCCCCAAGAACGCGTCCGTGGCCCGGTGCAGCCCCTGGGTCGCCGCCACGTGGAGGTTCAGCAGCCGGGACAGCGGCAGGTAGAAGTTCTCCACCTCCCGGAGCGAGAGCCGCTCGTTGATGCCCCGGAGCCCCGCCAACTCGCTCTCCGTCAGCGGCAGCGGGGTGGCGGCCCGCAGCTTGCTCCACTCGGCCTCGGAGAAGCGGAGGTACGGGGCGAAATTCTCGGGCTCGCGAGCGGACTCAGGCATCGGAGCCGGCGGGTATAAGCGAGCCCCGCCCGGGGGGGAAGCCGGGGCGGTCGGCGCTAACCGGGTGAAGCGCACGGTGAAGGGGGCGGTGGTGGCGGTGGTCGGCTGGCCGGAGCGGTCGAAGGCGGGCTCGAAGCGCTGCGAGAGCGCGCAGGTGCGCGCCGCCCGCCCGAAGCCGTTGCCGGGATCACTCAGCACCTTCACCGACTGCACCGAGCCGTCCGGGCGCACCGTCACCGCGATGGAGACCGTAGCGTTGTCGATCCCCTCCGCGTCGGCCTCCGGAGGGAACAGGTGGGAGCAGGACCAGGCCGCGTTGGCGGGGCGCGCCGGGCGGCTCCGGTCCGGCTCGTTCGGCGGCGGAGGCG
>CAZSDX010000378.1:0-7324 GCA_964605685.1 uncultured Polyangiaceae bacterium | reverse complement strand
TGACAAGGATCCCAACAAGCTTCTCGATTTTATCGTATTTTTTGGAATAATAAACGTACGGTTTCCCTGCGGCCGGAGGGTTTTGTTGCTTAGAATCGCACCAGGCATCTCCCGGGCAAAACAGATCAACCCCATCGCCTTTCAGACAAACATCGATGCATTCCGTAGCGTTGATGTTGTTGTTGAGGCACTGAGCCTCCGAGATACCTGCAGCGCAAGGCGCCGAAACAAGCTGAAAGGCGATTTCGAGCTTGGATTCCGTCAGCGGGAAATCGTTGCCTGCCCCCTCGCATTGGGAATTGGACGGACTCCCCACCGTTGCATAAAACCCAGCCCCGGAGAACCGAGGAAAGAGAGGCAAGGTCGCCGAAGCATGGTAAGGAGTTACCAGCACCCCCCCGCAAAGATCGTGCCAACGATGACTTGTGCCGTTTTCATGTTGGAAAACTCCTTGATCTTGGTGAGGAGAACAGCCACCAGGAAAAACGTCAACCGGATTCTGGTTGGTGTCGCGGAAACCCACCCGCCGCGCCCCGGGGAGCCTCCCGATCCTCCGCTACGGAGCCTCGTCCGGCGGGACCTCCCAGGAGGGCAGCGGATCCTCGAAGTTCCGCCAGCCCTCGGGGCCCAGCGCCATCTCCTCGTCGCGGAGCAGGCAGGCGTCGAGCTGCGCCCGGAGCGACGGCTCATCCATGCCCACGCCGATGAAGACCAGCTCCTGCTGCCGGTCACCCCAGGGGCCCTCGAAGTTCTCCCGGATCGTGGCCCTGGCCTCCGCGCTCGGCGGCCAGCTCTCCTCGGGCACGGCGGCCCACCAGAAGCCCCCCCGGGTGACGGTGCAGTTCGGCCCCGCCTGGGACCAGGCTCCCACCTCGGTCATCCGGGTCGCCAGCCAGAAGAAGCCCTTGGAGCGCAGCACGCCGGTCCACTCCGACGCGAAGAACACGGAGAGGCGCGCCGGGTGGAAGGGCCGCCGGGAGCGGTAGACGAAGCTACGGATCCCGTATTCTTCCGTCTCCGGCGTGTGCTCTCCGGCCAGCTCCTTCGCCCACCCGGCGGACCGGGACGCCTTCGCCTCGTCGAACAGCCCCGTGTCCAGGATCTGCCCCGCCTCGACCCGCCCGAAGCTGGACCGCACCAGCCTCGCCCCGGGGTTCAGGTGCCTCAGGATCCCCTCCAGCCGCCCCAGCTCCTCCTCGGTCAGCAGGTCGATCTTGTTGAGCACCAGCACGTCGGCGAACTCCACCTGGTCGGCCAGCAGGTTGGCGATGTCCCGGTCGTCCTCCGGACCCAGGCCGATCCCCCGCTCCTGGAGCTCCTGCCCCTCCACGTACTCCTTCAGGAAATTCGCCCCATCCACCACCGTCACCATCGTGTCCAGCCGCGCCACGTCCCCCAGCGCGAACCCCGCCTCGTCCCGGAACGAGAAGGTCGCCGCCACCGGCATCGGCTCCCCGATCCCTGTCGACTCGATGAGCAGGCTGTCAAAGCGCCCCTCTTTCGCCAGCTTCGCCACCTCCACCAGCAGATCCTCCCGCAGCGTGCAGCAGATGCACCCGTTGCTCATCTCCACCAGCTTCTCCTCCGCGTGGCTCAGCGCCGCCCCCCCGTTCGCCACCAGCCTCGCGTCGATGTTCACCTCGCTCATGTCGTTCACGATCACCGCCACGCGCCGCCCCTCCCGGTTGCTCAGTACATGGTTCAGCAGCGTCGTCTTCCCCGCCCCCAGGAACCCGGATAGCACCGTCACCGGCAGCTTCCTCGTCTCGCTCGTCGTCTCGCTCATGGCTCACCTCCTGCCATTTTAGCAATCCAGTTGCAACTACAACCTGGTTGCTTTAGATCACGCCGGTACCAAGGAGAACGGACCATGCGAGACAACATCCAGCTCGTGTCGACGGCGGGGACGGGCTACGCCTACGTGACCACGAAGAACAAGAAGACGACGCAGGAGAAGCTCCAACTCAAGAAGTACGACCCCATCGCCCGCAAGCACGTGCTCTTCGTGGAGAAGAAGATCTCCCGGGGGTGAGGGGCAGGCCTGCGGAGGGGCGAGGCCTGCTGAGGGGCGGGAACAGCTGGCGTCCTGGCCTGGTTGGAGGATCATTCCAGGATGCGACGACGACAGGTGCTGCTGGTCGGGGCGGGGACCGCGGGAGCCGCGGCGGCGGTGTGGGCGGGCTTTCCCCTGTGGCTCCAGGAGGCTTTTGGCGGGGGAAAGACCACCGTCCGGGAGATCGAGCCGGAGGCGGAGCCCTGCCACCAGGGGGCCATGAAGAGGCCGCCCCCCGAGGCTCCGGCCCCGAAGTCCAGGCGCAAGCCCGCGCCGGAGCTGCTCCGGGAGGCGGTGGGCCGCGCCCGAGCCGAGAGCAAGCGGCTGCTGGTGCTGGTCATCCCCGAGAGCTTGAGCTCGCGCTACGAGCGTGGGCAGCTCTTCGGGGAGTACCTCAACCACGGGAGCAACGCGGACCTGGCCCCGCTGGCCTCGGCGGTGGTGGTCTGCGCCCGAGCGGCGGATCTGAACGCCGCGCTGGAGGCGTCGATCCAGGGGGAACCGCTGATGGTGGTCCACGATCCACGGCAGAGGACCTGGGCTCCCCTCGACGGGGCGATCCCTCCCCACGCGAACGAGGAGTATCCCCGCCGTGGTCCGGGCTCACCCACCCAGGAAAAAGCCATCGAGGAGAGCATCGATCGGCGGGTCGCCGCGGTGGCAGGGCTGGTCCGGGTGGGGCTGGGGGAGGCCCCTGCTCCGGAGGTCGAGCGCCTCGCGGGGGAGGCCAGGGCCGCGGTGGTGAAGAAGCCGCCGCCCGGGGGGCGCTGGGCGCAGTCCATGGGCTGCGGCGTCTCCTACGAGGAGCCCGAGGACAGGGATGAGGAGAGGATCGTCGGCTGCGGGATGGGCTTTGTCCCCAAGCGCAGCCGGCGATTCCTGGATTTCCTGGTGGCCTCCGCCAAGCCTTGATCGCCGTCGGCTTCACCCTCCAGCCCGACCCGGAATTCCTGGATCTCCTCGATCCGTTGCTCCGGGAGGGCCCCGATTACTTCGAGGTCGCCCCGGAGACCACCTGGCGCGAGCAACCTGACGGGACGCTGGTCGAGAACGGCTACGCCCGCCGCTTCCTGGAGCTGGGCGAGGCGACCCAAAAACCCTTCGTCGCCCACGGGGTCGGCTTCTCCGTGGCCTCCGGGGAAAAGGACGAGCCCCGCCAGCGTCGCTGGCTCGACCGCCTCGCCCTCGACCAGCGGCGCTTTCGCTACCGCTGGCTCACCGATCACCTGGGACTCACCTCCCCTGCGGGCCTCAACGGAACGCTCCCCCTCCCCTTCCCCTGGACCGACGACCACGCGGCGCGGGTCCGGCGAGCACTCTCCGGGCTCCAGCGGGTCGTCCCCGACGTCGGCGTGGAGAACTCCGTCCCTTATTTCTCCCCCGACGCCCCCTTGGACGAACCCATCTTCCTGCGGCGAGCCCTCGCGGCCCCGGGCACACACCTGCTTCTCGACCTCCACAACCTCTGGACCGTGGCCCTCCACAACGACTTTGACCCGGAAGATTACCTGTCCAGGTTGGATTTGACCCGTGTGATCGAGATCCATGTCTCCGGCGGCAGCGAGAGCGCTCCGGGGTGGCTCCCGGGGGGGCGCACGATGCGCCTGGACAGCCACGACAGCGCGGTCCCCGACGAGGTCTTCCGTCTGCTGGAGCGTGTCCTCCCCTGCTGCCCGAACCTCCGCGGCGTCACCCTGGAGCGCATGGAAGGCACCGTGCAGTCTGCGGACCTCCCCCTGCTCCAGCAAGAGCTGAAGAGGATCCGAAAAACCGTGGAAAATCGCTCTCGGCAGCCTCCTCCCCCCACGGCCCCGTTCCCTCTTCCCCCTCGACCCGACCGGGAGAGGGGGGCCGGGGGGGGTGAGGTCTACGAGTCGTCCCTGCTTCGCGCCCTTGTGTCCCCCGATCCGAGCGCGGCGCTCGCCGCCGAACGGAGCGATCCTGCGCTCCCTGCTGCGGTGCGCGCCTGGCTCGGCGCCATCGACGAGGATGGCTTCCGGATGGCGGCGCTGCTGGTGGCCCGGCTGCGCTTCGAGCGCCTCTGTTGCGGGAGCCCGGAGGCGGACGCCTGGTTCGAGGCTTCCCCGGAAGAATTCGCGGTGGCCTTCCGGGCCTACCACGGGAGCACCGCCCCGGAGGCGTACTTCCCGGGGGGCGAGGCCCGGCTGTTCGCGGCCTGGCGGGAGCGATCCGGCCGGGAAGGCAGGTAACCGGCAGGCGCCGGGCATGGGCGCGCCCCGGAGCGCCCCGCGGATCCCGGCGAGCAGCGCATCCTTTTGCTGAGGGGAGCTGATGGCGTTCACGGAAGCGAGGCAGTACTGGGCCGCAGCGGCTGCGTACATGTTCTGGGGAGGGGGCATGGAGACCGAGTTCTGCTGGAGCGCCTGGCAGCAAGCCCGGAGCGATCCAAAACCACCGCCACCACCGCCGCGGTTGGCGGGGGTGTCGAACATGCCGACGAGGCGGATCGCGCGGACCGGCTGGCCGCTGGCGTTGGTCATGTTCTGGATGCCCGTGGCGATGCCGCAGAACTTCCCCGGGCCACCCTGGCGGATGCCGGTGACATCCCCGACCGCACCGAAGGAGATGGTCTCGTTGGCCTGGGTCACAAGCAACCCCTCATGAACGGGGGACGGGGGCGGGTTGACCTGGTTGATCTGCTGGACGGTGCCCGGGGCGCAGATGCGCTTGCCGCGCTCGGCCTCGGGGTTGGCGAGGAAGGCGGCCTCGGTGGTGGGAGGGACGGCTTCGAGCTGGGCCCAGGCGTATTTCTTGTCTTTCCAGTAGTTGAGGAGGGTGGCGCTGCCCTCGTCGGGGGCCCCGGTGGAGTCGCGCATCTGGGGCCTGGCAAACATGATGGCCTCACCGAGGGTGTTGGGGGCCTGCCCGGGCGCGGGGGGGACCGGCTGGAGGTTCACGGTAGTCGGAGGCGCCGAAGGAGCCACCGGCGGTGGGGTAGGCGCCGGTTCCACGGTCGTCGCTGGAGGAGGCGGGGGAGGATCCTCGTCCTTCTTTTTACCGCAGTGGACGAGCGAGACCGTGGCCAGGAGCACGGCAACGAGAGGGAGACGTTTGACCATATGCAGAGCCTCGACGGGGGAGACTACCCCGGTTCAGGGAAGGTTGCGGATTTTCTTGAGCCTGCCGCGGGCTCTGGTGCCGACCGCGGCGAGCGTACACAATGAAGAGATGCGTCTTACGCGCGGGTGGCCGTGGTGGATCCTCGCGGGCCTGGTGCTCGCCGGGTGCGGAGGCGATGCGACGCGACGTTTGCCGGAGGGAGGTCCAGACGATTCAACGGCCCCCGCAGGTGCCGTCGTCGGGGGTGGCAAGGAGCCCATCAAGCCGGACACAACCGGAACCGCCCCCACGGCGACCGTGGCGCCTTGCCCGCCCCCGTCCCCCCCCTCGGAGGCATGCGACGCGGCCTCGTTCCAGGCGGTGCCGCCGCCGCTGGGGCTGTATCTGATGATCGACCGCTCGGGGTCGATGAACGCGCTGACCAGCGGAGGGGAGACCAAGTGGCAGGCGCTCACCGACGCGCTCCAGGATTTCTTGCAGAACCCGCCGGTGCCATCCCTGTCGGCGGCGGCCCAGTTCTTCCCGGCGAGCGGGAACCTCTGCGAGCCCGCCATGTACGAGCAGCCTGCGGTGAGCCTCGGGCCCGCCGGGAGCGTCCGCGGGCCGATCCTGTCGTCGATGACGGGCGTGATCCCGGAGGGAGCGACCCCCACGGGCCCCGCCCTCGCCGGGGCCATCGAGCAGACACGCCGGTGGGCTCGCCAGCAGCCCAAGACCTCCTTCGCCGTGGTGCTGGCCACCGACGGGCTGCCGTCCTCCTGCGATCCGGTGTCCGCCGCGGGGCTGGGGGCGCTGGCCGCCGAGGGCGCCAAGGCCAAGGGGAAGGATCCTCCGGTCCCGACCTTTGTCATCGGGATCCTGGGCGTGAACGACCTGGGCTCCGGCGCGATGGCGGTCCTGGACGCCATCGCCCAGGGCGGCGGCACGGGCAAGGCCACCCGCCTTTCCCCCTCGGCGGACCTGGCCGGGCAGATGGCCACCGCGCTCCGCGCCGTCGCCAGCCAGCGGGTCGCCTGCTCCTTCGAGCTCCCGTCGGCGGTGGCCACCGACGCGGACCTCGCCAAGCTGAACGTGGTGCTCACCGGCTCCTGCGGTCGTATCGAGCTTCCCTACGTGGGCGGGAGCTGCTCCGGCGACGGCTGGAGCTACGACCTGGATCCGAAGAGCGGCTTCCCGAGGGCCGTCGAGCTGTGCCCGGTGAGCTGCGAGCGCTACCGGGCGGGCGACAAGGCCACGCTGGAGTTCGGCTGCGACACCAAGGGGTGGCCCCCCGGCTAACCCCCTCCCCTCGCGCGGCGATCCGCTCAGGCCGGGGTGCACTCGCCGGGGGCGAAGTCGTCAAAGCACTTCTGGGCCGCCTCGGCGCTGGGGCAGTTGTACTTGGTGCCGTTGAGGGTGCAGGTGTTTTCGGAGGTGCTGCTGCCACCGGAGCCGCTGGAGCCCGCATCCGACCCGCCGGAACCGCTGGTGTTCGACCCGCCCGAGCCGCCGCTGCCGCCCTGACCGCCGGAGCACTCGTTGAGGCAGTTGGTAGAGCTTGGGTTGGTGGCGACGGTGTTGCAGATATCCGGGGCGTTGTTGATGCAGACGCGGCAGCCCTCGGAGACCTGGGGGCAGTTGGTCGCGCAGGTGTTCGCGTCAAAATTCTGGCAGCCGGAAGCCTTGCTGCACAGGGCGTTGCAGTTCACCCCGCCGCCACCGGAGCCGCCGCTGCCGCCCTGGTTGCTCCCGCCCTGGTTGTTGGGGATGGCGCGGCAGACACCGGACTTCGCGGTGTTACCGGAGCCCCCTGAGGAGGTGGTGCCGCCGGTGTTGCCGCCGGAGCCGGCGACGGGGCCCGAGCCGCCGGAGCCCGCGACGGGACCCGACCCGGCGCTGCCGGCGACTGGACCCGAACCAGCGGTCCCCGCCGCACCGCCGGAGCCACCGGAGCCACCGGACCCACCCTGACCGCCGGAGCAGACCGCCGCGCACGGGGTGGGATCAGGATCGCCCGAGCACAAATCGGGGAGCGTCAAGAAGCAGGAGAGGCAGGCTTCCGAGAGGCCGGACTGCTTGCAGCCCTCCACGCATCCAGCCCCCGGCTCGCCGCAGATTTGCTCGCCCTGGGCGCAGAACTGCTCGCAGGTGACCTGGAGAGGGTTTCTAACTTGCAAAAGCGACCCTCTTCTGGAACAGCCTACGTAGGCA
>CAZSDX010000377.1:0-7338 GCA_964605685.1 uncultured Polyangiaceae bacterium | reverse complement strand
CCGTGACGTCGTTGACGCAGGTGAAGCCGGCGAGGACCGCGCGGGCGTCGTCCGGAGCGACCCGATGACAGCGGTGCCCTACCACCAGCCCCAGCTCCGCCTCGTGGTCGACCCGCTGGCTGGCGGGCGGCAGCGTGATCGGGTCGCCCGGGCCGACGAGGGCCGAGGGGGGCTTGAAGAAGAGGAGCGGCTCGGCGGGGAGGTCGTTGCCCAGCTCCGCGGCGTGGGCCCGGTAATTCCGCCCCACGCAGAGGATCTTGGAGGGCTCCACCGGCGCCAGCAAGCGGGCGTCGCTGGTGCTCACGGCCTCCCCGGTGGGCTGGCCTCCTACCCAGGGGGCGGCGGAGAGGATGTCCCAGGTCGAGGCACGAGCGACCGCGTAGCGTGCCCCGGAAGAGGTCAGGAGTCGAGCCCAGGTGGCCATGGATGTCGCGGCGTAAGGGGGCAGGCCGTCAGCGTCAACGCTCGCCGGAAAGGTCCGGAAATTCCGGGGAGTGATGCCTCCACGCCTCAGCCCGTCTGGAGCCCGGTGCGTGCTCCTGTCCTCAACGCAGCGACAAGGACGCCCCGGTGCGAGGCGAGCAGGGGGGCGTGCCCGGAGGAAAACCGGGGAGAGGCCGCGCGGCACGGAACCTGAATAGAGGTCTCGCCATGGACAAGAGCGACTGGACGCCGGAGAGCACGAGCAACACCACCAACGCCAGCGCCCCCCCGCAGGGCGCTCCATCGAGGAGCCGTCGAGGGTTCGCCGTCATGGATGGATCGCTCCAGCGAGCGATCTCCAGCAAGGGCGGCAAGGCGGCCCACGCCAAGGGCAGGGCCCACGAGTTCACCGCCGACGAGGCCCGGGAGGCGGGGCGCAAGGGCGGCCACAGCGTGAGCAAGGACCGGGAGCACATGGCTCGCATCGGTCGCGAGGGCGGCAAGGCGCGGGGCCGCGCCCAGCGAGAGAAGAAGGAGAAGGCCGCCGCCGCGGAGTGAGGACGGGAGTCCTCAGCGCTCGACGACCAGGGCGACCGCCTCGCCGCCGCCGATGCAGAGGGTCGCCAGGCCGCGTTTGGCGCCGCGGTGCTTCATGGCGTGGACCAGCGTGGTCAGGATGCGAGCGCCGGAGGCGCCGATGGGGTGGCCGAGGGCGACGGCACCTCCGTGGACGTTGACCCGGGCCAGATCGAGCTCGCACTTCCTGGCGCAGGCCAGGGTGACCACGGCGAAGGCTTCGTTGATCTCGTAGAGGTCGATGTCGGCCTTGGCGATCCCGAGGCGGCGGGTGGTCTCGTCGATGGCGACCGCGGGGGCGGTGGTGAACCACTCGGGGGCCTGGGCGGCGGCGCCGTGGCCGACGATGCGGGCCAGCGGGGCGAGGTTGTGCTGCTTGACCGCGCGCTCGCTGGCGAGCACCAGGGCGCTGGCGCCGTCGTTGATCTTCGAGGCGTTCGCCGCGGTGATGGTGCCGTCCTTGGTGAAGGCGGGCCGCAGCGCGCCCATCTTGGACGGGTTGCCCTTGGCCGGCTCCTCGTCCTCGGTCACCCGGAGCGGATCGCCCTTCTTCTGCGGCACCTCCACCGCCGCCAGCTCGTCGGCGAAGAGGCCCTCCTTCTGCGCGGCCAGCGCCCGGCGGTAGCTCTCCTTGGCGAAGTCGTCCTGGGCTTCCCGCGAGAATTGCAGCTCGCGGGCGCAGAGCTCGCCGGCGTTGCCCATGTGGAAGTCGTTGTACGGATCCCACAGCCCGTCGAAGATCATCCCGTCGACCAGGGTGTCGTTCCCCATGCGGTAGCCGCCCCGGGCCTTCTTCAGGTAGTAGGGCACGCTGGACATGGACTCCATGCCGCCGGCCACCACCAGGTCGGCCTCCCCCAGCGCCACGGTCTTGAAGCCGAAGATCACCGCCTGGAGCCCGGAGCCGCAGACCTTGCTCACGGTGGTGCAAGGAACCTTGTTCGGGATACCGGCGAACAGGCTGGCCTGCCGGGCCGGTGCCTGGCCGATCCCGGCGGAGAGGACGTTCCCCAGGAACACCTCGTTCACGGCGTCCGGGGCCACGCCCGCCCGCTCGAGCGCCGCCTTGATCGCCACGGCGCCGAGCCGCGGGGCGGGGAGCTCGGCCAGCGAGCCGAGGAACGAACCGATGGGGGTGCGCGTCGCGCTGACGATGTAGACCGGCTGGATGCTCATGTCCCCGTTCTTGACCCGTTCTCCCCTCGGGTCAACCAGGTCCGGTCGTCCTTTCGTCCTTGTCGGGAGGGGCCAGGTCGCGTTACCCTCACGGGTTACCTGCGATGAGGGAATGCCTCGCCCCCTCCCCAACATCTCCTCCCTCCCTTGCTTTCCTCGGTGCTCTCCTCGTAACCCTCCTCCTCTCCTCCTCGGCCTGGGCGGAACCTCGCTGGCGCTGGCGCCAGCTCCAGCCAACCCCCTCGCCTCCTCCCTCCCTGGGCCACCGGATGGTCCACGACCCCCTGCGGCAGCGCACCGTCCTGATCGGGGGCGCGACCTGCTGCCCTGCATCCATCCAGAACGACGTCTGGGAGTGGGATGGAGCCTCCTGGTCCCTGGTCGCTTCCCCGGTTCCCCTCAGCCCCTCCCGGTGGATGGGGGCCGCTGCCTTCGATGCCTCCACCGGCAAGACCCTCTACTTCGGAGGGAAACCTGCCTTCGACGTCGCCCTCGGAGACACCTGGATCTGGGACGGCTCCCAGTGGAGCCAGCCTCCCAAGGGGGCCGAGGAGCCAGGGAACCGCTGGCGAGCCGCCGCCCTGGGAGGCACCAGCGACACGGGCGTGCTCTTGCTCATGGGCGCGCAACAGCAAGGATTTCTCCAGATCACCCCCCTGTCCTCCTTCCGGGGCGGCTCGTGGAAATCGCTGTCGGTCCTGCCTCCATCCCGCATCGATCTGGCCGCTGCCTGGTCCTCCTCCTCGGGGCAAGCCCTCGCCTTCGGGGGAAGATCCTGCGCCAACAGCGTCGCCTCCTGCGCCGTCTGGGGCGAGCTCTCCACCTGGAAGCCCGGAGAACCTGCGTGGACCGTTCTCCCCGAGGCTCCCGGCGGGCCCCAGGCCCGATGGGGGGCGGCGCTGGTCGTCCACGAGGCGGAGAAGAAGGCCATCCTGGTGGGGGGCCAGGACGCCAGCGGCCTGATCGAGGACGCCAGCAGCCCCGGCGAGACCGCCACCTGGATCCTCGATCTGGTCAGCCTCTCCTGGGAGAAGCTCCCGGAGGTCAGCCTCCCTGCCCGCGTGTACCCCGCCGCCGTCTGGGACGAGACTCACCGCCAAATCTTCCTCGTCGGAGGCTCCCGCTGGACGGAGAACACCCTGACCTTGAGCGACCTCTCCAAGATCCCTCCTGCGCAGCTCCTGGGGGATACCTGGGTGCTCGACCGGCTCGGGGTTCCTTGCGACACCGATCCGGAGTGCTCCACTGGCCGCTGTGTCGACGGCGTCTGCTGCGAGCAGACCTGCGGAGCGTGCCAGCGCTGCGACGCCCCCGGGCAGGAAGGGCTCTGCTCTCCCGTGCTCTCGGGACCCGATCCGGACGCCTGCCCTGGCGTCTGCGACGAGGCAGGGACCTGCATCGAGGCGGGGCTCCCGGCGGGGGCGTCCTGCAAGGTCGCGCCGCAGTGCGCCTCGGGCTCCTGCGTGGATGAAGTCTGCTGCGGCCAGGACAGCTGCGGCGTCTGCGAGCGGTGCGGGGCGCAAGGGCTCTGCCAGCCCGTCTCCGGAGATGACCCGGATTCCTGCGCGACCACCTGTTTCTTCGGGGTCTGCAAGGGACAGGAGCGGAAGGCGGGGGAGCCTTGCTCGTTGCGGGAGCAGTGCGCCAGCGGTGTCTGCCTCGACGGAACCTGCTGCGAGCAGGAGTGTGCCTTCTGCGAGACCTGCGCCGTGGCCAGCGGCGCGGAGACGGCGGGGGTCTGCGCCCCGCTTCGCTGCTCCGATCCCTTCGAGCGGTGCAACGAGGCTGGAGGTGTCCGGGAATGCGTCGGCGGCACCTTGCCTTCGCTCGCGGCCTGCGGCGAGGGACGGCACTGCGCCAGCGGGCTCTGCGTGGAGGGGCGCTGCTGCGATCTCGACGACCCAGCCTGCGGTCGAAGCTGCCTCGATGCACGAACGGTTCGCGACGAGGCGACGCAGCAAACCATCCCCTGCAAGGAGGACGAGGTGTGCTTGGCTGGCTGGTGCGTTGGGCCTCCTCGCTGTTCCCCGGCGGGGACCTGCCCGGGGGCGCTCTTGACCTGCACCCCGGAGGGCTGGTGCGTCCTCGCCGCAGGAGGTCGAACCTTTGATCGAGATACACCGATCGACTGCATCTGCCACGCGGCGGGGCGATCCTCGTCGCCCTGGGCCTGGCCAGGGGGGATGTTCCTGGTGGCCCTGTGGGGCTGGCGTCGTCGCGGGCGAGCGGAGCGAAGGAGGGCCACATGAGTCGCTGGGTACGAGGAGGGCTGCTCCTCCTGGGGGCTCTGGGGGCGTCCGGGTGCTGCGGAGGGCCTTACGACATGGAGAAGGACGAGCCCTGCCGGCAGGTCGGGTACGCCATCGCCTCCCGGACCTTCGCCTGCACCGGCGATGGCAAGCTGGCCAACGACCGCTACCTCGCCTTCCAGAAGGATTTTACCTGCAAGGCGGAGAACCTCTCGGCCAACAGCTTCCGCTGCGTGAAGAACCTCAACGATCTGAGCTGTGATTCGGTCGCATCCTACGGAGACAGGCTGGAGACGTGGGTGGGGTCTTCCCACGAGTGCATGTTGCTGGTGGGGAGCTCGACCAGGACCATACGACCGGCGCCTCCGGGAGATCTGGCGCGGGATCCGGACTGCTGGCGGTTCGTTCAGCAGGTGGCGATGCGACGGGCTTCTTGCACCGGGGAAACCTATGGAGATTCCCTCTCCTGGGTGATTCCGATGATGGATAGCAAGTTCACCTGCTACGACAAATTTCCCTCTGCCTTCGGCCGGGAGGCGGATCTGGCCGGGTGCCGGAAGGCGATCCAGGGCATGGCTTGCGAGGCGCTGAAGAACGACACGCTGGAGCTCGGGGTTTCCTGTGACTATGTGCTCTCTCCGAGGTGATGGGGTACGGCGTGCCCTCGCGTTGCTCGCGGGGGTCTTCTCGTTGCTCCCGGCGTCGACGGCCAGCGCCCAGCTCCCGCACCCGTTCTGTACGATGGGGAACTCCGCGCAAAATTCCCTGGTCCGCGGGACGGTCGGGGCGGAGATGCTGACCAAGGCCGTGCAGAGCAACAGCCTTGCCTTCGGGGCGGCCTCGGTGCTCGACGGCAAGATCCTGCCGTCGCTCCACATGAAGGGCGCGGACGTGAAGGGCGTCTTCCACGAGGAGTTCGTCTCCGTCTTCAACGCGGTGCGCGCCCCCTACTGCCTGGACGAGCAGGGGCGCGGCGTGGCCATGGCCAAGGTGGACATCGCCAATTCCACCTTCGGCGGCGGCGTCTCGGTGGGGCCGCTCTCCTTCTTCCTCGCGGGGAGCGGGACGCTCTGGACCGCGGGGCGCAAGAACAACGAGCGCGTGGGCCTGGCGTTCGGCGGGCTCACCGGGGTGGCGCTCTCTCTTGCGGCCCCGTTCAAGCGCAGCTTCTTCGAGAACACCCTGACGACGGATCTCATCCTGGGGGCCAGCCTCAAGCATCCCTCGGTGGGCGCCGTCGGGGTCGGCTACCTGGCCTCCCAGGGGTTCTTCACCAACCTCACGGAGCACCACGTCCGGCTCTTCGCCACCTCGCTGATCAACGACGGGCTGGCGCTGGACAGGCTCCCGTACCTGAACGTGGGGATCAGCCAGTTTGACTGGCTGATCGGGGAGAAGATCGAGAAGACCGTGGGGTACATCGCCCCCTCCTTCCGGCAGAACGTGTTCCTCCGGCCGCCGGTCGACCTGGAAGGAAAGGGGAAGGAAGAACCGGCGGAGAGCGAGCCTTCCCCGAGAAACCGCCTGCTCCGGACCATCAACCTGGATCGCTACGGGGCGAGCGACTTCCTCGACGTGAAGCTCTCCTACGCGATCGAGCCAGAACCGACGCTCTACGAGGCGGCGCTGGTGCTCCGGACCCGGTCCTTCCTGCCGGAGCGGTACCTGCTCCAGACCCTCGGCGAGGAGCCCATGATCGGCGCTCGCCTCACCACCGGCGTCATCACCGTCCCGCCGCTGTACTACTTCGGGGTTCCCGGCGGGAGGAAGCCCCGGGTGCAGGTCGACTGGATGGGGTACGTCCCCCAGATCGGTTTCCGTTTCTACCTGACCTTCGGCATCAACTCCTCGGATACGCTCTCGGTGATGCCCTTCGCCTACAACGCCTTCTTCATGGGGATCACCCTCAACTACGTGTCGAAAAAGTAGGGGCGCAAGATCTTGCGCCCCTACTACGTGTCGAAAAAGTAGGGGCGCAAGATCTTGCGCCCCTACGTATTGAAATCACTGGCAGTCGATGGGGGCGCCGTTTCCCTCGCCGAAGTAGCGGCCCGAGAGGATGCACATCTCGTTGGTGACCGCCGATTCCCCGAAGGTCAGCGGTTTGTCGCCGCTGTTCTGGTACTCGCAGGTGTAGGTGATCTTCTGCCCCTTCTTCAGCAGCAGGGGCGGGTCGAAGCGCTTGAACTCCGGGTCGCTCCAGGAGGTCGTCTCGAAGATCGGCGTTCCGTCGTCCACCTCCGCCGTGAACTTCTTGCCGAAGCGGTGCATGTGGCTGGTCGCGGTGAACAGCTTGATGTCCCGGGGGAGGGTGCAGGTCTTGGTGGCCTTGCCCGCCGAGTGCGCCGCCACGAAGATCAGCGGGTTGTTGAAGAACAGGTGCCCCGAGTGCTCGCTCACCGTCCCTGGCTCCGCCAGGTAGAAGGCCACCGTGATCGCCACCTCCACGGGTTTGTCCGACGGGTTGATGTAGTGCGCTGCCAGCCGGATCCCCTGGCTCGCCTTCACCGGCACCGCCACCCCCGCCGGGTAGTCGAACAGGTTGTAGGGCGTCTGCGCCGTGTGGAGCGAACTGGAGAACTCCAGCCCCGAGCACTCCTCCAGGGCTCCGTCGGTAGCCCCCTCCTTGTAGAACGCGAACAGGTGGTGGGAGCCCGGTGACATGAAGGACTCGGTGGCCTGGATCTCCACGTCCTTGCCGAACGGGTTGGCGAAGTTCTGGCAGCGGTACACCTCCTCTCCCGCCTGGATGGTGAAGGTCTCGCTCGTGAGCACCACCCGCTGGAGCTGCGAGGGGCCTCCCCAGCACCCCTCCACGCACGCCTCGTGCCCCTTCCCCTCGCAGAGGCACTTCTGGTAGCAGCTCGCCCCGCACCCACCCTCGCCGCTGCCGCCGCTGCCGGCGTCGCCGCTG
>CAZSDX010000376.1:0-7364 GCA_964605685.1 uncultured Polyangiaceae bacterium | reverse complement strand
CGTCGCGTCCGCGGAGCTGGACCTCTTCCCGCGCCCCCGCCACGCTCCGTGAGCGCTCTCACGAGCGCAGGGGGGCCAGCTCGCCCGCGCCGTAGAGCTCGAAGTACCCACGCCGCACTCCCCAGCACTTCCGGCGGAGGCTGCACCCCTCGCAGGCCGAAGGATGGAGGAATTCTCCCTGATCGTAGCCCTCCGGGATCTCCGCGAGCAGCGTGGGCCGCGCGTCGTCGGGGACCAGGCAGAGCGGGATGCCGCACATGGACTCGAAGCCCCCCATGCGGATCCCCAGACGCGTCCCCTCCGCGAGGGCCGCCGAGAGGTGAGGGAGCACCTCTGTGTACCGCGGGACCATCTCCGTGTCGCGGGGGACCACGTCGCTGGAGGCGCCGACGAAGGAGATGTTGACGAAGGCCCTGGGCCAGCGCGCCGCGCACATCCGGACAAAGGGCACCAGGTCCGCGTGGTTGCGCCGGGTGATGACGAAGTTGATGGTGAGGCCAATGTCCGCGTGGCGGTGGAGGTTGTCGATGCCAAGCACCTGCTTGTCGAAGGTCCCCGGGGCCTCCGTCATCGCGTCGGAGAGCTCGGCGGTGCTCCCATGAAGGGACACCTGCACCCAGCCGAGCCCAGCATCAGCCAGCGCGTCGGTGAGCGCCGCGTCCGCCAGCCGGATGGCGTTCGTCTGGAGCGACACCGGATACCTGGAATTTTCCCTCACCATCCGCACGTAGTGGGCCAGGCGCGGGTGGAGCGTGGGCTCGCCGCCTGTCAGCGTCACCTGCTTCCCGGCGCGCCCCGCCTCCAGGATCGCCCGCTCCACCGCGTCCTCCTCCGGCGGAGGCAGGTGCGTCGACACAAAGCAGAACCGGCAGGCCTGGTTGCAGTGGAAGACAACGCGGATCAGGCTCCCCTCGACCGGCTCTCCGGTCCTGGGGTCCGTGTCGCGGCTGGGCTGGACAAACTCTCGCTGGATCTGCTCCTCCACGGTGGAGATCAGGGAGAGGCGCCGGCGCACCCGGTCCTCGGTGATCGGCCGCATCTCCGGCGGAGGGAAGCGCTGCAGGTAGGCCCGTGGGATCCCCGAGCACCGATCGTTCACCCGGCACCCGGCGCAGGCTGGGAGCTGCTCGTGATCGCTGCGGCGACGCGCCCCGGGGGTCAGGGAGAAAAGGTGAGCGACGCGGCCGCTCCCCCCGAAGACGCAGGGCGGAGGCCCGCTGTCCGCCGCCAGCTTCACCCGCAGCCCCACCCTCCGCGCGCCGGCGTCCAGGCGCTCCAGGGCCCGAGCGGCCTCCTCGTAGGAGACGAGCTCCGAGGGATCCGGCGACGAGGTAGGGACCCGGACGACCATCCCCCAAAGCCCCCGCGCGGACCCGAGGTGCTCCACCACGCGCTCCGGCAACCTGCCCGCCCCCTCGATCGTGGAGCGGACCAGGGCCACGGAGAGCTCCACCGGTAGCTCGGCCTCCATCAGCCCCGCGAGCCCCCGCAGCGTCCGCTCGAACCCCCCGGGATCCCGCGTAACCTCGTCCGACACCGACCCCCACGCCGACAGGTTCAGCCGGACTCGCACAAGCCCGGCGTCCCCCAGCTCCGCCGCTCGCCTCCCGTCCAGGAGCGTCCCGTTGGTCTCCAGGATCACCGCCTCCGCCCCCCGCTCCCGCGCAAAACGCACCAGCCCAGGGAGGTCTCGCCGCATCGTCGGCTCTCCCCCGGTCAGCACCAGCTCCCGGGCCCCCGACGAGATCGCCGCCGCGATCCGCTCCCGCACCGCCGGCCCGGCGATGAAGGCGCGCTCGTCCTCCGCCCGCCGCACGCTGCAGTAGCGGCAATTCTGGTTGCAGGTGAGGTGGGTGAAGACCATCTCCGAGCGCATGCGCGTCTCCTCGCTCGACGAGGCTACAGGCCTGCCTGCGCCGCAGCAAGCCGGGAACCCCGCCGGAAAATTATGGAAGTTCCATGGAGAAGGCAGAGGCCCGAGCGACCACCTCTCCCTCGCTCGAGGCAGGCCCTGCTCTTGAAAGTGACTTTCAACCCAGAAAACGCAGCAACAGGAAGGGGAGGAGCATCGTACCGGGAGGACCTTGCCTGGCGCGTGGCGCCGGGTGGGTCGAAATAAACCACATGCGAGAGGTTTCCGGATGAAGAAGATGGCTTTGGCGCTTGCCATCACCCAGGCGCAGTACGACTACTTCATCGCCAACGTGGTGGTGAAGGCGCTGGCGGACAACGGCGTGCCGGAGGGCGACATCACCAGCTGCTTCGCCCCGGTGGTGACCGACACCGCCTTCGTCAACAGCATCATCAACCGCTGATCCCAGGGGAATCACCGTGCTCTGGAAGCGTCTCCTCGCCGGCT
The DNA here is from genome assembly GCA_964605685.1 of uncultured Polyangiaceae bacterium. GTDB lineage: Bacteria > Myxococcota_A > Polyangia > Polyangiales > Polyangiaceae > JANWXX01. The sequence continues at coordinate 5,005 of CAZSDX010000376.1, read as the reverse complement.
CCGTGGTCGCCTCGGGCCTCTTCGTGGGGCTCGTCGGCTTCGCCCACACCAGGCCCGGACGCCCGCTCAAGCCGATGCTGGTGGCGCTCCAGAAGGCCACCGGAGGCAAGAGCGGGGGAGCCTGCCCCCTCGGCTACGACCAGGGCAGCTCCCCTGCGGAGGCGGAGGCCGCCCGCCAGCGCTCCGTCGCGGAGTTCCGCGGCACAGCGCCCAGCCCCGCCCGCCCCGCCCTGGCCTTCTTGCTCGGCCAGACCGGGCGCCCGGAGGTCGAGTCCTGGGCCCAGCGCCACGGCGTCGCTTGCCACGGGCGCCAAGGGCCGCAGCGGCTGGTCTGCGCGGCGGTCCCTGGCGAGGCGCTTCCTCCTGCGCCGCGCTCCCTCAAGATCCAGGAGGTCTACTTCCAGTTCGATCCGGCGCAGCGGTTGGTGTCCGTGGGGACGGTCCGATCCAGCGACGACGCCGGGGCCGCCGCAGGCGTCCAGGGCGCCATCGTGGAGGATCTGTCCCGCCAGCTCGGCGCCCCCTCCTCCTCCCGGGGGGAGGCCAGCGCCTCGTACCTCCAGGGGGGGCTCCTCCGGCAGGCCCGGACCGAGTTTCGCTTCTCGGACTACTACGCCACCAGCAGCGTCACCACGATGGGCTCCGGGCGCTACGTGGTGAGCGAGCGCTACGAGCTGCTCTCCGACGGGGGCTGACCCCGCGGTCCGAGCAGCGGCAAGACTTCGCCGCGCAAGGACGGCCTCCCCCCGACCGCAGGAACAGCGCCGCGCGATCCGGTAAGCTGGCCCGGATGAAGCCCTGGATCTTCGAGCCCATCGGGGTCATCCACACCCCGTTCCGGGAGCGCCTGAGCGCGCCGAGGCAGCCGGCGGAAGCAGCGGAGGTCGCCGGACAGATCGAGCTGTTCCCCGGGAAGAACTACGAGCACGCCCTGGAGGACATCGGGGCGTGGAGCCACCTGTGGGTGATCTTCGTGTTCGACCGGAACGAGGGGTGGAGGCCCAAGGTGCTGCCGCCCCGGAGCGAGCGCCGGAGGGGGGTCCTGGCGACCCGAGCGCCGTACCGGCCAAACCCCCTCGGGCTGAGCGTGGTACGCCTGGAGTCGGCGGAAGGGTTGCGGCTCCAGGTGCGCGGGGTGGACATGCTGGACGGCTCGCCGGTGCTGGATATCAAGCCCTACGTTCCTTACACCGACGCGGTGGGGGAGGCCTCCGGGGGGTGGCTCGGCGGGGAGGCGGATCCGGGGCCGCGCTACGAGGTACGCTGGAGCGAGGTGGCGGAGGAACAGCGGCGGTTCCTGGACGAGCAGGGGGTCGCGCTGAAGGCCGCGGTGGAGGCGGTGCTGGCGGTCAGCCCACACCCACACCCGTACCGCAGGATCCGGGTGGAGGCGGGCGGCCAGCGGAAGCTCTCGCTCAAGGAGTGGCGGGTATGGTTCTCCGTGGAAGGGGAGCGCGTGCAGGTGGATCGCCTCGGCTCCGGCTACCGCCCCGCGGAGCGAGGAGCGCCCGGGCGGGAGGCGCACCGGGCGTTCGAGGAGCGTTTCGGTTGAAACCTGGACCGGGGGCGGGGGGCCTCGGCTACACTCGCCCGGCGCTGACCACGTCCCGGCAGCCGCACGGATGGAATGACGACCTCTGTCTCACACGAACCCGACGCCGTGATCTCGCTGCCCCGGGGCGGCACCTACGTGAAGACCGGGGCGGGGCCGATCCAGTTCGGCATCCCGCCGGAGACCATCAAGGACTCCATGGCGCTGAAGCTCCCGGTGCCGACGGTCTACGTGGTCCCCCACGAGCTGTTCCACCGGCGCCGGGGGCTGAACGTGGCCGAGTGCGAGTTCCCCGCGTACTACAACTTCTTCCTCCTCAAGCGCCGCATCCGGCTCATCGTCGACGACGCCAGCATCGAGGCCCGGGTGCGCGCGGTCTTCCAGGAATCCCTCTTCGGCCCCCTGGTCGCCCCCCCGGACCTCGAATTCGACGAGAGCTACCCCCCGGATATCCGCCCCGACTTCCGCCGCGAGATGGATAATTTCCGCCGCGGCGTCGACGGCAAGCGCCTGGAGGTCGACACCCTGGTCGAGTTCCTCCGCTTCGACCCCCAGGGCTGCGCCCGCGTCTCCGACGAGGTCGAGGTGCGCCAGACCAGCGTCGGCTACGACGTGATCGAGCGCGGCACGACGCTGGCCCGCGTCCCCGCCGAGGTCGAGCTGCCCGACCGTGACTCGGAGGTCGTCCCCTCCCGCCAGTTCCGGCCCCCCATGCTCGGCGTCACCGTCCTCGGCTCCAGCCACGGCTTCGACCCCGCCGGCAAGACCACCGGCTTCCTCATCTGGATCGGCGGCCGCGGCCTCCTCGTCGACCCCCCCGTCGACGCCGCCGAGACCCTCCGCGAGCAGGGCGTCCCCTCCAAGCTCATCGACGGCATCATCCTCACCCACTGCCACGCCGACCACGACTCCGGCACCTTCCAGAAGATCCTCGACGAGGGGAGGGTCAATGTCTACACCACCCCGACGATCATGGGCTCCTTCCTCCGGAAGTACTCGGCGCTCTCCGGGTTGAGCGAGGACATGCTCCGGCGGACCTTCATCTTCAACCCGGTGAAGATCGGGGCGCCCACCCGGGTCCACGGGGCGGAGATCAAGTTCTTCTACACGCTCCACTCGATCCCGGCGCTGGGCTTCGAGCTGTTCTTCGGGGGCAAGAGCCTGGCGTTCTCCGGCGACTCCCTCTACGACCCGGAGCGGATCCTGGCCCAGCGCGACGCGGGCGTCCTCAGCCCGGGGCGCGCCAACGCGCTGATCAATTTCCCCTGGCACCACTCGCTGATCCTCCACGAGGCCGGGGTCCCGCCGCTGCACACGCCGGCCTCGGTGCTGGCGAAGCTCCCGGAGGACGTGAAGGAGCGCCTGCTGGTGGTCCACATCGCCGAGAAGGATCTCCCCCGGGACAGCGGGCTCCGGGTGGGGAAGGTGGGGCTGGAGAACTCCATCCGCATCGAGGTCGTCCCGTCGCCCCACGCGGAGGCGATCTCCATCCTGGACGCCTTCCTGTCCGTCGACCTCTTCCGCGATTTCCCCCTGGCGCGGGCCAGCGAGATCCTCCAGGTGGCGCGGCGGGTCAGCTTCCCCGCGGAGCACACGATCATCGCCCAGGGGTCCGTGGGGGACGCCTTCTACATCATCCTCAACGGGGTGGTGTCGGTCCGGCAGAACGGCCGCGAGATCAAGACCTACGGCGCCGGGGACTACTTCGGCGAGACCGCCCTGGTGCTCGGGCAGCCCCGGGTCGCCGACTGCATCGCGGTCACCGACGTGACCCTCGTCGAGGTGGAGCGCTACGACTTCCTCTACCTGCTGCGGGACACGACGCTGCCCAGCCGCCTCGCGCGGCTGGCCAAGATGCGCGAGGAGCGCTCCTGGGAGGTCTTCAACCGGAACTCGGTGCTCCGCTCCCTCACGCCCACCCAGAAGACCCAGCTCCAGTCCTACCTCACCTCGCGCCCCATCCAGCAGGGCGAGGCGCTCTGGTTCGCCGGCGAGCCCGCCCACGAGGCCTTCCTCATCGAGGATGGTGTCATCACCATCGAGAGCGCCAGCGGCGACCTGGCTCCGTTCCAGTCCGGCGCGTTCCTCGGGGAGTTCGACGCGCTCCGCCACGGGGCTCAGCTCACCACCACCGCCCGGGTGACCTCCCCGGGGCGCGTCTTCCAGATCGGCCGCGACGACCTCCTCCGCTTCTTCCAGGAGAACCCCGGCGCCCTGGTCTCCTTCCTCGGCACCAAGTTCGTCGAGTAGCCCGGCCCGCTCTCCCCGGTGCGGCGCCGCCAGGGGCGGATCACTCGGCCTTCACGCACTGGTAGCGGGCCAGGCGCAGGGACACCACCGCGCCTCCTCCCTCGATCCAGCCGATCACCAGCGTGTCGGGGGCGGGGGAGGCCAGGGCGGTGGCCGTTGCGAAGAAGGGACCAACATCGGCAGAAGCCGCCCCATCCAGCGACACCGCCCGCAGCATCAGGTGAGGCACCTGCCCGCCCTCCTCCGCGTAGGCCACCCCGACCCGCTCGTCGCTCATCGACGCCACGGAGCCGTACGCCGGGATCAGCGCGTCCCCCGTGAGCGGCACCAGCGCCGCCCCGGGGAAGCCCTGCTCCATCACCGGGATCATCGCCAGCGGGACGTTGTAGCTATCCTGGCTCACCCCGGTCACCAGCCACGCCCCCGCCCCCCGGCGCAGCAGCCGCAGGAACCTCACGGGCTTCTTGTGATCCATCTGGAAGACCGCCTCCGCGGACCCGGGCGTCTCCCCCTGCCAGTAGAGCTGCACCCGCGTCGGCTCCGCGTCGATGCCGTCGTCGTCGTTGCACGAGAAGGGCGGCCGGCTGCTGCTCAGCGCAAGCAGGAACCGATCCTTCTTCCACAGCGCGTCCGCCTCCATCGCCTCCGTGGCGCACCCCAGCTCGTCCGACAGCGGCGTCGCCCCCGCCTGCCCGTCGTTCACCAGCTGCAGTCGATGGACCCCGGGGGCAACCTCCCGGTTCACCGCCGCCAGCGACCACCCCTCGCCCCGCGCCCAGGATCTCACCCGGCCCGGTTGCGCGAAGATCTCCGTCGGCGCCGCTCCACCGCCCAGGGTCATCCGCACCACCGGCCCCACCAGCCCCTGGCCGGTCTCCCGGGTGAACAACGCCTCGAAGATCGAACCTGATCCGGTGGGCCTCGGGAGGTAGCTCGAACCGACCTCATCCAGCGCCACCTTCAGCGGCGGGATCGGCCCCGATGGCCACGCCCCCAGCGCGTTGACGGTGGCGAAACGCACCGTCGGAGGCACCGGCCCCGGTGACTCGAAGGGCAGCGTCTTCACGCTGACCAGAACCTCCCCGTTCTCCATCCCGGTCAGCTTCAGGTTCGACAGGAACACGCCCTCCAGCGCCACCGAGACCGGCGCTCCGGTCTGCACCAGCGCGTCGCACACCGGCTCCCCGCCCGCGCCCGCCGCCC
>CAZSDX010000375.1:0-7381 GCA_964605685.1 uncultured Polyangiaceae bacterium | reverse complement strand
CTCGCCGCCCTCGCCGCCCAGCCCCGCGTTGCCGCCTGCGGCGTTTTTTCCTGCGGCCCCGCCGTTGCCGGCGGCGTTGCTACCGGCCTTCCCTGCGGAGCCGGTCCCCCCGGCGCCGGCGCTCTGTCCGGAGCCGGCGCTCTGTCCGGAGCCTCCGAATCCGGCGGTGCCGGGAGTCTCCAGGGAGGCTGCGGGGGAGGAGCCGACCACGACCTCCCCGCCGTTGCAGGCGAGGAGGGCGAGGAGCGGGGGGAGGGCGAGGGCGAGGCGGGGCATCGGACGAGAAGCTGTCACATTTCGCGGGGGGATGGCACGGCAGGAACGCGCTATCCTGGTGAGGAGATGATGAAGAACCCGATCGAAGCGTTGCCGGAAGGTTTGCGGAAGAGGCTCCAGGGGTTGCAGGGGGAGCTGGTGAGGTCGCTGGGGGACAACCTGGTAGCGTTGCTGGTGTTCGGGAGCGCGGCGCGGGGGGAGTACCGGGAGGAGACGAGCGACGTTGACCTGGTGGTCGTGGTGAAGGAGGCGACGGCGGCGGCGCTGGAGGCGATGGCGAACCCTCTGCAGGTGGCGAGGAGCGCGGCGAGGATCGAGGCGATGGTGCTGGTGGCGGAGGAGATCCCCCGGGCAGCGGACGTGTTTCCCTTGTTTTACGACGATCTCCGGTCGAGCCATGTGGTGCTTCACGGGGTCGACCCGTTCTCCTCGCTGGAGATCGCGGATCACCACCGGCGCCTGCGGATCGAGCAGGAGCTTCGGGAGAGCGCCATCCGGCTGCGGCGTGCGGTGATCGACGCGGGAGGATCGCCTCGGCATCTCACCGGGGTCATCGAGCGGAAGATCAAGCAGATCCGGGGGCCGATGAGGGCGCTGCTGGGGCTCCACGGCAAGCGGGTGGGGGTGGCGCTTTCGGAGGTGATGGAAGCCAGCGGGGCCCACTACAAGATCGACGTGGCCCCCTTCTTCCGCGTGAGGGAGGATCCGAGAGCGGCCCTCCAGGCGCTCCAGCGCCTGCTTTACGCCGCCGTGGACGACGTCGACCGGATGGAAGTCCCCGGCTGACCGGGGGAAGAAAAGGGCCAGACCCGGCAGAATAGAGGGGACTTCATGGATACACCCATCTCGAATTTGACCGATTTTTTCCCGTTCAACATCGAATCCGGCCCGGGGTTCACCTTGCTCTACGCGGGGATGATCGTGGGGGGGCTGGGGCTGATGGCCCTGCTCCGCGGGCGTATCGCCGCCAGGCGCGAGCTGGTCCCGGAGCCCGAGGATGGCTCCTCCGGGGCCGGCGGGTACCGGACCGCGTCGCCGCCGCCCGCAAGGCAGCGGCTCCAGGTGGGGTGGGCGCCGCAGCCCGACGAGGTCCCGGCGATCGCGTACCTCAAGGGGGGCACCAACGGGGTGGCGGCGACGCTGCTGTCGGGGGCCATCGCCGCCGGCTACCTGGTCAACGAGACCCCCGACGCGGGTTCCTCCCCGGTCTACAAGTTGGTCCCGAAGGAGCCCCCGGGGCTGCCCGTCATGCGGGCGCTGGTGGCGGAGCTCCAGCAAAAGTACGGCAACGACGTGCCCATCCCGGCGTCCAGCCTGCTGACCGCCGCCCAGACCGCCGCGATCCGCCACGAGTCGGCCATCGAGAAGGAGCTGGCGGACGCCGGGTTCCTCCGCTCGCCGGAGACCAAGCGGGCCATGGCCCTGGTCACCCTGGTGATCGGAGGTCTGCTGCTTGGGGTAGGTGGAGTGCGCTTCTTGCGGGCCCTGGAGCTCCAGCGGAACTACGGTCACCTCTCGATGCTGATGATCGGCTGCGGCTCCATCACCCTCGGGATGATCGGTGCGGCGAGCACGTCGCTGAAGAAGGATCAGTACCTGAAGTGGCTCGACAGCATCACCCTGTCGCTCCGGGGGGATGTTCAGTCCGGGAGGCGCTCGGGGCCCGACGAGGTCGCCCTCTGCGTGGCCGCCGCCGGGGTCACGGCCCTGGTCGGGGCGCCGATCCTCCACGGGTTCTTCCCGCTGCTCGGCGCGTCTTCTGTCGGCAACCTGACCATGGCGACCGCCAGCACGAGCACGTCGAGCTGCGGGTCGAGCTGCGGGTCCGATAGCAGCTGCGGGTCGAGCTGCGGCGGGGGGTCAAGCTGCGGCGGCGGGGGCGGCTGCGGCGGCGGAGGCGGCTGCGGCGGCGGCGGTGGGTGCAGCTGAGGAGGTCCGGATCATGCTTGGTCATCCAGTCTTTCGTACCATCTTCGTCCTCATCGGCCTTGGGCTGGTGGCGATGGCCTCCTGCGGCGCCCTCGGGAAGGTTGCAGACGAGGGGTTCGATGGTCCCTCCAGCAAGCCCGGCGCGGCGAAGAACCGCGGCCCCGCCTCACTGCCAGCCGGGAAACCCAGGGATCTGCGGCAGCGGTAGCCCCGAAGGCATCGGCGGTAGCGCCGAGGGCAAGGGCGGCAGCGGCAGCGCCGAGGGGAGCCCCAGGGGGTTGCTCCCCGCCTCCGTCGCGGCGTCCGCCCCGGCGTCACGGGCCGGAGGTTTGGTGCCCGGCGGTGTCCCTGGCTGCGTCCCTGGCTGCGTCCCCGGTTGTGCGCCGGGCTGCGTCGGGATCTGTGGCAAGGGGAGGGGCGGCGGAAGCGCCGTGGCGCTCGGCGTGGCGGCGGTGGTGGCAACCACCGGGACCGTGGGGGGAGGCTTCGGGGTCGGATCCGGGTCGTCGTTGCCTCCCCCGCGGTTGAGCAGCAGGAAAAAGGTCACGGCCAACCCCCCGGCGAGCACCGCCAGTACAGCAATCAACCCGGTGGGGGCTCCCTTGCGCCGTGGCGCGGCCGGCTGGGCCACCGGGAAGGGCCGAGGAGGAGGCGTGGCGGTGGGGAACTCCTGCGGGTTGTAGACGGCGCCGAGCGCCGTGGCCCCCGGAGGAACTCCGTAGGTGGAGGCGACCCCGGTTGCGCCGTAGGTACCGTCCGGGAGCACCGTCGCGTGGGGGAGCGGGCTCGCCGGCGCCGTGGACGCCCAGGCCGGGTTGGGGAGCTGGGTGGGGGGCGGGGTCTGGGCCGGCGTGAACGCTTGGGGCAGCGGTGGGCGTGCCTCCGTGGAGCCAAACCCGTGGGGCTCCGGGGGGACCGTCTGGGCCACCCCTCCCGCACCGGCGGGCCAGACCGGGGCCGGCGCTCCGGTGGGGGTCGCCGGAGGAACCCCCGGGGATGAGGGCTGGGAGGGGTAGGGGGATGGTTGGTACGACGGATACGACGGCGGAGAGGGCCCCGGGGGAGCGGCGTGGGGGAGCGGAGGCGTGGCGGGGCCGTTCGGTGGGGTGGATGGCATGGGGCCCGGGTTGGGTTGGGTTGGGGCGGGGTGGGTGGGCAGCCCCGCAGGGTTGAGGACGGAGGTCGAAGGGAGCGCCGGAGCGGCAGGGGCAAGGCTGGGGGTCGCCACGAAGGGCAGCAGGGCCTGGCGTAGCTCCTCCACGGAGGAAAATCGCCCCTTGGGGGCCGGCGCCATCGCCCGGTGGATCGCCGACACCAACCCCATCGGCAAGGAAGGTAGCAGCGCCGAGAGCGCGGTGACGTGCCCGGCGAAGACCTTCTTGGCGATGTCCTTCGGGTCGTCTCCACGCACCGGGCGCTGGCCCGAGAGCATCTCGAAGAGCAGCACCCCCATCGCGTAGATGTCTGCCCGGGCGTCCACCGTGTCCGCGGAGTAAGCCTGCTCGGGCGCCATGTACTCCGGTGTCCCCATGACCACGCCGGGTCGTGTGAGACCCCGATCCAGCTCGGAGGAGGTCTTGAGCTTGGCGATGCCGAAGTCGAGGAGCTTGAGCAGCGGACCCGAAGGGCCCTGGGTGAGGAAGACGTTGTCCGGCTTCAGGTCTCGGTGGACCACGTTGGCCGCGTGGGCCACCTCCAGGCCGGCCAGGATCTGGAGCGCGTAGTCCAGCGCGGTGGGCAGGTCGAGCCGCTGCTGCCGGTCGAGCACCGCCTGGAGGGTCTCCCCCCGGAGGAGCTCCATGACCAGGACGGCTCCCTGGGGGCCTTGCTCCACGTCGAGCACCTGGACGATGTGGGGGCTGCGGAGGGTGGCGGAGACGCGTGCTTCCTGGAGGAAGCGCTCGGCGATGTTGGAGCGCTTGGCCAGGTTGGGGTGCAACATCTTGAGGGCGACGGACGTGCCGAGCACCTCGTGTTTGGCCTCGTAGATGGTGCCCATGCCGCCGTCCGCGAGCTGCTTCAGGACGCGGTACTTGCCGTGGATCAACTCACCGGGCTGGGGCATGGAGGGCAGGTCAGCCTACCACCCCACCTCCCTGGTGGCAGCCCGTTGACGCCTCGCGTTGGTTCTTCTGCCTTGAATCGCCGCCGCACCGGGGGCAATCGAGGGGGGATGAGCAAGTGTGCGGCGATCCTGGGTGCCGGCCATTACCTGCCCTCGAAGGTGGTGACCAACGACGACCTCGCCGGGATGTTTCCCACCTCCGACGAGTGGATCCACCAGCGCACCGGCATCCGGGAGCGGCGCTTCATCGAGGAGTCGGGGATCGGCGCCAGCGACCTGGCGGTCCCGGCCTGCCGGATGGCGCTGGAGCGTGCCGGGCGGGAGGCGAAGGACGTGGACGCGGTCCTCTTCGCCACCCTGAGCCCGGACGTGAATTTCCCGGGGTCTGGCTGCCTGTTGACCCACAAGCTGGGGCTCCCCGGGGTGCCGGCGCTGGATGTGCGCAACCAGTGCTCCGGGTTCCTGTACTCGCTCTCGGTGGCGGACGCCTGGGTCCGCGCCGGGGTGTACCGGACGATCCTGGTGGTGGGGGCCGAGGTGCACTCGACGGGTCTCGACTTCACCGAGCGAGGCCGGGACATCGCCGTCCTGTTTGGTGACGGGGCCGGCGCCGTGGTCGTGGGGGAGAGCCCCGACGGTTCGACCGGGATCCGCTCGATCCGGCTTCACGCCGACGGAGTGGGCGCCCAGGATCTCTGGCTGGAGGCCCCCGCCAGCAAGTACATGCCTCGCCTCACCCACGAGATGATCGACGAGGGGCGCGTCTGGCCCAAGATGAACGGCAAGGCGGTCTTCCGCTGGGCCACGGAGAAGATGCCGGAGGTCTCCCGGGGGGTGCTGGAGGAGGTCGGGTGGTCCCCGGCGGACGTGGACCTCTTCGTCCCTCACCAGGCCAACATGCGCATCAACCAGATGGTGGCCTCGCGCCTCGGGATCCCCGAGGAAAAGACCGTCCACAACATCGAGCGCTACGGCAACACCACCGCCGCCACCATCCCCATCGGCCTGAGCGAGTCCTGGCGCGACGGGCGCCTCGCCCCGGGCCACCGGGTCCTCATGGCCGCCTTCGGCGCGGGCTTCACCTGGGCCGGCGCCGCCGTCCAGTTCTGACCGGAAATTTGCCGCATCACGCCTCCCTGGTGGACGATCCATGCGGTGCGGCGCCTGCTCCTCCTCCTGCCCCTGGGCTTGCTCCTCGCCTGCGACGCGCTGCAGCCCCGAACAGGTGCCTCCGCGCCCGAGTCCTGCGACCCTGCGGACGCTTACCTCCACGACGAGCGGGAGCTTTCCCTCTCCAAGCAGGCGCTGCCGCCGGGGGCTCGTTACACGGTCCTGTCCGGGGTGACCCTCTCGCCTCCCGTGGCCAGCCGGGTCCAGCAGCTCGACGAGGCGTTCTTCCGTCGCTCCGGCAGGCACCTCACCGTCGTCAGCGGCACGCGGGATCCGGCCCGCCAGGCCCGCGCCATGATCCGCGTCGTCGAGCTGGGCGGCAGCCTCACCCGGCTCTACGGCGACCGGGAGGCAGCCCGGGAGATCCAGCAGAGCTACGAGCGGGCCCGCGCCGCCAGGAAGAAGCCCGAGGAGGTGGTCAGCGCGGTCCAGGCGACGATCCAGGCGCAGATCCAGCGCGGCACGTACATCTCGGCGCACCTCCGGGCTGGCGCCGTCGACATCCGCAACACCAGCATGACCGAGGCAGAGCGCAAGGCGTTCCGGGCGGCGGTCCGGGAGGTGGGCGGCGTGAGCCTGCTGGAGGAGCACCGGCCGCCCCACTTCCACTTGGAGATCGACCGGGAGCCAGAGCCGGAGCGCCCGCCCAGGCCCGCGGCCCGCTCTAGCCCAGCCCCTTGACCTCCCGCAGGTAGGCGATGGCCGCCGAGAGCCTGTCCTTGTGCCTCGCGGCGAACACGTTGAACCACTGACCCTCGATGGAGTAAGGGTCCAGCTTCGTCAGCCACTGCTCGGCCTGGCGTCGGATGGCCCGCTCGACCTCCTGCTGGCGCCGCGCCGCTTCCTGCTGGCGCCGCTGGGCCTCCACCGCCTCCCGGTGCTGCGCCGCCTCCGCCTCTCGTTGGGCCTCTTCTTCCTGCCTCTTGCGCGCCGCCGCCTCCCGCTTTCTCCTGGCCTCTTCCTCCAGGGCCCGCTGCGCCTCTGCCTTGCGCTGCGCCTCGATCTCCTCGGTCAGGAGCGCGTGGAGCGCCGGGTGCACCGGCTCCTCGGTGGGGAGCGGCGCAGCGGTGGCGCTCCCCCGGGGTGGCCTCGGCGCTTCGGGCGGCGGAGGAGACGGAGGCGTCGCCGCGGTCGGCGCGGGGGTCGGTGCGGTGTACTCCCGCGCCAGATCGTCGAGGAGCTTGTCCAGGGGATCGGGGGGCATCGTGTGCTCAAAATACCATCCTGCTCGCCTCCGCGCTTCCCCCGCGTTCCGGGGGATTCCGGAGGGTGTTCAGGGGTCGGGCGGGACGAAATCCTCCTCGCCGCACTTCTCCGGGAGGTCCATCGTGGCGATGTCGACCCCGGGGGAGCAGAAGTTTTCCGGAGCCTTCGCGTAGTGGGCGAGCATGAACGCGGCGATCTGGCCCCGGGTCTCGTCGTCCAGGCAGGGCGCGCGCAACGTGGCTCCCCAGGCCGCCGCGGCAAAGGGAACATCCAGCTTCGGATCCGGCACCAGGATCAGGCGCGCCTTCGGGCCAGCGGAGTCGGTGCACAGCGGGTCCGCCGGGAAGGCATCGATCAACGCTTGCAGCTCCGCCACCTGCCCGGGGCAGCCGTCGGGGCAGTTGTAGAGCAGCACCACCGCGCCGTGCTCCATGCTGTGTACCCAGAAGCCTCGCGGGATCGCCTTGTCGTAGGTCTTGAAGGCCGCCCAGGTGCCGTAGTGGTTCCCCGAGGAGGGCGGGTTGGTGCTGAACGTCAGAGGCACGCAGGTCGCCAGGTGTGGGCTCGGTTCCAGCGGAAATTGACCCACCTCCGCCCCGCAAGGCCCCCCCCCGCTGGCCCCTGCGGCGCCGCCTCCTGCTTCCCCGCCGGCGCCGCCCTCTCCGCTCTCCCCGCCTCCGCCCTCCCCCGCCGCCCCTGCCTCGCCGCCGACGCCCTCGCCCCATATCCATAGCT
>CAZSDX010000374.1:0-7425 GCA_964605685.1 uncultured Polyangiaceae bacterium | reverse complement strand
GTGGTCCTGGGCCAGCGCCGTCAGCTCCGCCGCCCCCAGGGCCGGGTGGAGCGCCAGCGCCGCCCGCACCTCGCCGTCCGGGTGGTGAAGCCAGCGGCGGAGCACCCAGAGCGGCGTCGCGTCGTTGCTCACCAGCTCGGACACCGACCCCCCCCAGACGGTCCGGAGATCCTCCCCACGCCAACCGGGCTCCTGCGGCTCCGGCTCGCCGTCGAAGCCCCAGAAGATGCCCTCCTCCCCTCGCGTCTGGACGAACACCCCGTTCTCGACCTGGTAGACCAGCGTGGCCGCCTCGCTCTCCTCCTCGTCGCCCGCGACCGCCCAGGGCTCCTCCGGGCTCGGCTCCGCCGTCACCCCGCTCAACTTCTCGATCTGGTGCAGCTCCTCCGGGCTCAGATCGAGGAAATCCGTGTCCCAGCCCCACTGGCTCAGCTCGTGCTCCACGTCGAAGCGGAGCCCGTCGGGCAGCGAAGGATTGTCCAGCACCCCGACGCACGGCTCCGGGGGATCGTCGTCCTCCTCGCCCTGGAATTCGTGAGGCAGCGCCAGCCTCAGGAGCGTCTCCGGAGGCGTCGAGAGGTTCGCCGCCAGCGCCCCCCGGATCTCCAGATCGTTCGTCTCCCCGAGCTGCGCCAGCAACCACCCGGGCATCGCCGGGTTCCGGGCCCACCGGTCCCGGAGCTCCTGAGGTGCCCGGGTGAACACCCACGGATCCTCCATCAGCGCCAGCGCCACCGCCCCGTTCGCCAGCACCCGCAGCGGCCACTCGTTCATCAGCCGGAACAACCCCCGCAGCGGCAGGTTCGCGTTGCTCGCCAGCGCCTCCCGCACCGCCGCGTCAGGATGGGTCAACATCGACATCAATTGGTGGGAAGGGGTCGCGGGGTCCGAGGCAACAGCGAGCGTGGTGGTCATGGCGTCGTGGCCCGATCCTATCCACCCGCGTCCCCTCGCGGCGGGCGAGGTGAGACAAAAAATATCCTAACCTGGCAGCTCCCGGGGAGATGGCCCGCTGGAGGGCGCTGTCCATCGCGGCGAGGGGAGCGGGTTGACCGGTGTACAGCTCGAACTGGGCGGCGGCCTGGTGCAGGAGCATGCGGCCGCCGTGGAGGACAGTGGAGCCGGCGGCGCGGGCGGCGCGGACGAGGGAGGTATCGATGGGTTTGTAGACGATATCCATGACGAGGAGGTCAGGGTGGAGGGCCTCATCGAGGACAGGGGAGCGAGGGTCGACCTCGAGCATGCCGACGGAGGTGGCGTTGATGAGGATGTCGTAGGGGCCGCGGGATCGAGCGTGCTCGGGGGGGGCGACGGAGGCGCCGCTGTCGTCGGCGAGGCGAGCGGCGCGGGCGGCGTCGCGGTTGAGGATGGCGGCGTGGGCGCCGCGCTCGCGGAGGCCGTGGGCGACGGCGCGGGCGGCGCCTCCTGCGCCGAGGAGAAGGACGCGAGCGCCCCGGAGCGTGCGGATCTCCTCGATGGCGCGGACCGCGCCGAGCCAGTCGGTGTTGTGCCCGACGAGGCGTCCCTGCTCGTTGACGACGGTGTTGACGGCGCCGATGGCGGCGGCGATGGGCTCGAGCTCGTCGAGCAAGGGGACGATATCGAGCTTGAAGGGCATGGAGACGCCGACGCCGCGGAGGCCCAGGGCGCGCAGCGCCGCCACCGCCGCGGTGAGGTCGGTGACGCGGAAAGGCTCGTAGTGCCAGCCGTCGAGGCCGAGGGCGAGGTACGCGGCGCGGTGCATGGCGGCTCCGGTACCGACCGGGTGCAGCGAGAAGGATCCACAGAGCATGGGTAGACAGCGTCCCAGAGGCTTCGACGCTGCTCAAGGAGATCGACCAGGGAGGGCGCGACGGCGGTTGCTTTCCGGGGGGCAGGGCCCCAAAAGGGACACCCACGGGGAGCGTCCCCCCGGGAGAGGAGACCGCATGTTCTCAAGGTGGATCGGCGTGCTGGCGAGCGTGGTGATGATGGGCTGCGCGACGCAGGATATCCCTCAGGCGCACCGGGGGCGTATCTTCGGGCGTACCGGCTTCTGGGCGCTTTACCAGGGGGATGTGGGGTTCAACGGACCCGTTTTGGATCCAGGGACGCGCTTCCTCGGGGCCTACGACGAGATGCGCATGCTCGACTGCTCGATGCGCACGGTCACCGAGAGCTTCGACACCATGACGAAGGATGGAGTCCACTTCGCCTTCACCCTGTCGATCCGCTTCAGCACGGATTGCAGCGACGAGTCGGTGGCGCTGCTGCTCAACAAGCTCGCCCCGGACAAGGAGAACATCATCACCGCCCAGCAGATCTACCGGGTCTTCATCCTTCCTGCGATCAAGGAGGCCGCCCGCGAGTTCGTCTCCCCCTACCGGGCCAACGAGCTGAACGACAAGCAGGCGGAGGTGGTCACCGGCGTCCGCCGTCGCTTCCTCGAGATCATGGAGACCCGCGAGAATCACATCGTCCAGGTCCACGAGGTCAACGTGGGCGAGCTGAAGTTCCCCCCGGAGATGGATAGCGCCAACCTGGAGCGCGCCGTCCAGTCCGTGATGCGCGACAAGGCCATCGCCGAGCGGGAGCGCATCGCCGCCGAGGTCGAGTCCATGGCCGCTCGCCGCCGTCTCGCCGAGGAAGAGGCCGAGGTCGCCATCGCCCGGATCGAGCGTATCGGCGCGGCGGTCCGCCGCTTCCCCGAGTACCTCCAGTTCCTCTTCGCCAGCCAGGTCGGCGAGATGAAGGGCAACCTCGTGATGGCTCCTCCGGGCTTCTTCAACCTCAACAGCCTCCCCTCCGCGGCCCCTCCCTCTCCCCCGCGGCCTCCGGCCCCTCCGCCTCCCGCAAAGCGGTGATTCAGCTCTGTCCTCCCCAGCCTCCGGGCGGCACCCCGGGCGGGGCGCCGTAACTCTGGGGCCCCCCGGGAGGTGCCTGGGGAGGCGCCCCGTAGGGCTGCGAGGGAGGCGCCCCGTAAGGCTGCTGCGGTGGAGCCCCGTAAGGCTGCTGCTGGGCGTCGTAGGGCTGCTGGGGCGGGGCACCGTAGCTCTGGGGCCCCCCGGGGGGTGCCTGGGGAGGCGCCCCGTAGGGTTGGTTGGGAGGGAGCACCGGAGAAGGGGCGGCCTGGGACTTCATGCCGAACCCCTTGAAGCCCATGAAGCCTGCGCCCCCGGCCCCGACGAGGCCGAAGAAGCCCAGGACCAGGCCGATGGAGCCCTTGATCCGGTAGTTCGACTGGAGCTTGAGGGCGACGGCCTGGCCGAGGCGGCCGCCGATCCCGGCGAAGCGGTCGAGGACGCCGAAGGACTGGTACCAGTTGTAGAGGCCATAGAGGGTCAGGAGCCCCCCGATGACGGCCAGGATCCCTGCCACCGCGAACAGGGCCGGGTTCATGGGCTTCTTTTCTTCCATACCCCAGCGTAACCGGAAGCGCCGTCGAATCTCCAGATTCTGGCGAGAATCACCGTGGATACCACGAATCCAGCAGCGTATCCGTCCTCCGCTCGATCTGGTCGAGGACCCGCTCGAAGCCGTCGGGGCCGCCGTAGTAGGGATCTTCCACATCCTCCAGGTCGAAGGGTTCGACCTTCGCGGCGAGGCCCCGGGGGGCCATGCGCCGGAGGGCCTCGACGTGGCCGCTGTCCATGCCGAGGAGCAGGTCGAAGCGGTCGAAGTCCCGGGGTGAGACCACGCGCGCCCGGAGCGGCGAGAGGTCGTAGCCCCGGGCAGCGGCGGCGCGGATCGTGCGTGGGTCCGGGGGCTCGCCGGCGTGGTAGCCGTGGATCCCCGCGGAGTCGGCGTGGATCAGGTGGCCCAGCCCCCGGGCGGCGGCGCGGGCCCGGAGCACCCCCTCGGCGGTGGGGGAGCGGCAGATGTTTCCGGTGCAGACGAGGAGGATCCGGCGCATCGTGGGGCTCGCGGGCTAGGCGAGCTCCGGGGTACTCCGGCGAGGGAGCACCGGCAAGGCCGCGGTGTCGGCCACGGCGGCGCTCCGGGCGGCGGCGAGGAGCGACTCCAGGGAAGGAGCTCCCATCGCCTCCGCCTCGGCCTGGAGCGCGTCGGCCACCTCCGCGGCCGAGGGGCGGCTGGCGGGGGCCTTGGCCAGCATCCGCCCGATGAGGGCCGCGACGTGGGTTGGGATCGCGGGGGCCTGGGTACGGAGATCCGGGATGGCCTGGGTAAGGTGCGCCAGCAAAAACCCGGAGGCAGAGGCGGCCTCGAAGGGGCGCGTCCCCGCCAGCGCCTCGAACAGGAGCACCCCCAGCGAGTACACGTCCGCGGGGGGGCCGACCTGCTCGGGCTCGCTGATCTGCTCCGGCGATACGTAGGGAGGTGACCCGGCGAGGGAGGAGCCCGGCGAGGAGACGCCAGAGCGGCGCTCCACGCGGGAGATGCCGAAATCGAGGATCTTCACCCCCGGCGCGTCGTCGGTGAGCATCACGTTGGCGGGCTTGATGTCGCAGTGGATCACCCCCGCGGCGTGGGCCGTCGCCAGCCCCTCGGCCAGCAGGGCCCCCAGCCGCAGCACCATCGGGAGCGAGAGCGTCGAGGTCCGCTTCAACCGGGAGGCGAGGGACTCCCCCTGGACCCACTCCAGGAGCAGGTAGAGCGACCCCTCCGGGGCCACGTCGACATGGATCATCTGGATGATCGTCGGGTGAGCGACGGCTGCGAGGGCCATCGCTTCCCGGACGATGTCCGGGAGGTTCCGGTGGCTGAGGGGGTCACGGAGGACCTTGAGCGCCACCCGCTGCCCGGTGGCGATCTCCTCTGCCTCGAAGACCTCCGACATCCCGCCGGAGCCCACCCGGCGCCCCACCCGCACCCTCCCGAAGGTGTGCCCCGGCAGGGGACCGCTCGCCTGGGGCCCCGAGGAGATCAGCCTCGCCAGCGACTCGGAAAGCTGCTCCGAGCGCTCCGACACGGTGGCCCTCAGCCTCGCCTCCAGCGCCTCGTTGTAGGTCCGTAGCCGCTGCTCCTGCTCCTGGAGGCGCTGGTTGGCGGCCCGCATCTCCCTCGTCTGGGCGTCGACCTGGGCGTCGAGCACGTCGTTGACCTGGCGCAGCGCCTGCTCCGCCCTCGCCCTCGCCTCCACCAGCGCCCCGAGCGTCAGCCCCGACAGCGCCGCCACCCCGAGAAACGCCTGGAGCAGAAGCAAGCTCTCCGCCAGGTGGAAGCGGCTGGTGAACCCGGCGCGCTCCACCGCCGCTCCCACGCACAGGAGCGACAGGAGCGCCACCACCCCCGCCGCCCCCCGCTGTCCAAAGCGGAAGGCGCTCCAGATGAGCAGCGGCAACAGCAGGAAGAACAGCGGGTAGGGGCTCCAGAGGACCACCGCACCCACCAGCACCACGGTGACCAGCAGCAGCCCTCCCTCCGGCGCGGTGCCCTCCGTCAGGGCGGGCTCGCGCTCGGCCAGCAGCAGCGGCGCCGCCGTCAGCACCCCTGTCGCATCCCCCAGCCACCAGGTGAACCAGACCTGCGCCGCCCGCTCCGGCTCCAGCAGGCCCAGCGCCCGCAGCGCCGAGACGCTGAGCGTCGCGTTGATCAGGCAGGAGCCCAGCGCGGCCAGCGCGGCGAAGCGGAAGACCCCACGGGGTTGCCGCAGAGGAGGCTCGGTCGCCCTGGAGCCACCCAGCGCCCAGGCTCCCGCCGTTGCCTGGAGCATCGCCCCCAGCCCGACCACTAGGCTCAGCACCAGCCGCCTCCAGCCCGTCGCCGTCGGCGTCAGCAGCGCGTTCATCGAGAAGGAGCCCAGCCCCGTCCCCAGAACCCCCCACCAGGACATCCGGAACGCCGCCGCCAGGCCGATCCCCGACGCGGGAAACACCGCCGTCACGTTCCCTGGCGGGATCGCCAGCGTCATTCCGGGCTGCGCCGCCAGCGCATAGAGCAGCGCCACACCAGCGCACCGGGCGCCCAGGGGCAAGGATCGAAGCCAGCTCATCCGTCGCGCTCGGTCGCTTTTGGGGTGGGCTCTCCCGTAGCCCACCTTGAAGGAGAATTCACGATTTCTTCCCCGGATACCAGCGCCTTCTACCCCGCTCCGGGTGGGCTCCGGTAGGCTCGGCGCCCACCCATGACCTCTCGCGGCCTCGTCGGGGCGTTTCTGTTTGGCTCAGGCTTCTGCTCCCTGGTGTATCAGACCGTGTGGATGCGGGAGTTTCGCCTGATCTTCGGGGCATCCACGGCGGCGTCTGCGGCGGTGCTCGCCATCTTCATCGGCGGCCTTGGCCTGGGCAGCGCGCTCCTCGGGGATCGCGCCGAGCGCCAGCCCAGGCCCCTCGCCTTCTACGGCTCCCTGGAGATCCTCGTCGCCCTCTCCGCGGTCGCCTCGCCCCTGCTGCTCGCGGGGGTCCGGAAGTTCTACCTGCTCCTCGGCGGCAGCGCCGTCCTCGGCGGCCCCCTGTCCACTGCGCTCCGCCTGCTGCTGTCCACCCTGGTCCTCGGCCTGCCCACCGTCGCCATGGGCGGCACCCTCCCCGCCGTCGCCCGCGCCCTCACCTCCCCCGACGACCGCCGCCGCGGAGGCTTCGCCCTCGCCTACGCCGCCAACACCCTCGGCGCCGTCGCCGGCTGCTCCCTGGCCACCTTCTTCCTCCTCGAGCACCTCGGCAACCGCGCCACCCTCGGCCTCGCCGCGCTGCTCAACCTCCTCATCGGCCTCGCGGCCCGCTTCCTCACCCGGGAGGCGCCGCTCCCTGACGTTCCCTCCCCGGACGCCTCCTCCCCGTCGGCGCCGCTGCCTGACGCCCCGCGCTCCCTGGTCCTCGCCGCCACCGCCGTCGTCGGCTTCGTCTTCTTCCTGATGGAGCTGGTCTGGTACCGCATGCTCGGCCCCATCCTCGGCGGGAGCGTCTTCACCTTCGGCACCATCCTCGCCGTCGCCCTCCTCGGCGTCGGCGCTGGCAGCGTTGCCTACGCCGCCCTCGGTGGCGACCGCAGGCCCTCCCTCGCCGGCTTCGCCTTCACCTGCCTCCTCGAAGCCCTGGTCCTCGCCGTCCCTTTCGCCCTCGGCGACCGCCTCGCCGTCCTCGCCGTCGTCCTTCGTCCCCTCGGCGTCCTCGGCTTTGGTGGCCACGTCGCCGCCTGGATCGCCCTCACCTCCCTCGTCGTCTTCCCTGCCGCCCTGATCTCCGGCGTCCAGTTCCCCCTGCTGGTGGGCCTCCTGGGCTCGGGTCCGAAAGGTGTCGGAAGCGACACCGGAAGGGCCTACGCCTGGAACACCGCCGGCGCCATCCTGGGCTCGCTGGCGGGGGGGTTTGGCCTGCTGCCGCTGCTGGGGGCGCTGGGGTGCTGGAAGCTGGTGGTGGCGGCGCTGGCGTTCCTCGGGGTGGTCGCGCTGTCGGCGGGGCTGGCCCGGGGAGGGAGCCGGGGGAGCCTGGCGCTGGTGCCGGTGGCGGTGGGGGCGCTGGCGCTACTCCGGGCGGAGGGGCCCAC
>CAZSDX010000373.1:0-7425 GCA_964605685.1 uncultured Polyangiaceae bacterium | reverse complement strand
TTTCAAGAAAAATCGTGCATGAGCTCGCTTCCCCAAGAATGGCGGACAGACCCTCCCCATCCATATCCGCCACGGGCGTTGCTACTCGACGTACCCCTCCTTGCAAGGGAAAGAGAGGGATGTTGGTATGCCCCGTCACCGTTGTTCCGGTGCATACCGGCGTCTCCACGATGGATAGCATGTTGTCCGTGTTTGAGATCGCCTTCATGGGAGAATACAGGGCGATTTTGCTGCAAGCACTCCCGTTCGATGGGTTCGCAAAGTTGGTTCCCATCCCTCCAAAAGGGATTTGACCATTTTGCCCAGAGAAGGGAAAAGAGGTCCCTGCACCGCCGAACGAAGCAGAAAAATCCATGCTGGAGAAGTCAATGGGGTTCCAGAGGATATCCGTCTTGCCTGTCCAGGGTTGCCAAAGACCTAGCCCCAGGCGATTGGTCCATGGACCATGCGCTCCCAGGAAATAGTTTCGATAACTTCGGAACAATCCAGGCACGGGAACCGCTCCGGAACGGGCATAACTACTCCCCGTTTGACCGGCGATAAAAAGAGGAGAGAATTGACGAACAAGAACCTGTGCTGGGTTGTAACCCACCATCGAACGAACCAAATGGAACTGCGCCTGTTGTGGATCGTAGGTCACCAGATCCGTCAAAAGATCGTCATCGTAAAGACCTGGGAGCGGCATGCGATACCGCTGGCAAGTCCCTCCCATCGCCACCGTCTGCGTGGTCGTTGTATCCGTCCTTCTCCAGCTAAACGAGCAAGTGCTTGGACGATAGTAGGCCAAGAATCCTGGTCCGGAGAGGGAAAATCGATGCCCTGCAAGCGGGATATCCGTGGGGGTTCCAAAGGCAACAACCTGCGGGCCAGGGCAAGACGTAACAATCCCTGTCACCGGAACCGATGGAGAAACGCACCAGCGCCAGACCGGGTTAGAAAAGACTCCGGAGGGACGACCCCAGACCGCCACATCGTCCCGTCCATCCCCATCAAAATCTCCAACCAGCGGCGTATCCCCCATGGCCCCCAGGAGCACTGTCATGGAACTGGCAGCAGCCGTGGAATAGTTCCGCGAACTCAGCAAGATCCTGAACTTCCCTTGTTCTCCAGCAACCACAGGAGGCTCGTAAAACACAAGATCACGCCGTCCATCTCCATCCACATCCAGGCGATGGGCCGTGGGTTGATTCTGGTACTGACCCAGCAGGTGACGACCGGAAGATTCTCCAGGAAATTGAGAATTAATCGCTCCTTGGACGTTGAACCGAAGCGTTTTGCGAACCATGACGACCTGCGAGGGGCTCAACGAAGAAGGGCGATCCTGGTCCAGCCCCAGGTAACTCATCACGTTCGCGCCATACTTGAAGGAAGGAGGATTTCCCGAAGGATTTTCGGCATTGCTGGAGGTAAAACTCGAACGCTCCAGCATGGCGGAGTGGTCGTGGTTCAAGGTCTCCGAGTAAGAACTTCCGGAGGTTGTGGCCACGTTGCAGACCACCTTGTTGTTGCTATCGAAGGAACAATTATCCTTTCGGTCGATGGAGAAAATCGGGGTTGAAGTCCAGGAGTTCGCCTGATTTTGAGAAGAGAAGTAGTTGAACGAGCCCGAGCCGATGCGATCCCCGAAGACAAGATCCCACCAGTCTTTTGCGGTGGAAGCGGAGCCTGTCTCGGGGTTGATGAACTCTTCGTAGTGTGGTCCTTGAATAGCGCCGAAGGTGTGGGGAAGAGAGAAAAAATGACCCAGTTCATGAGCAAACTTGACCGTACCCTTGATGGCCCCTGAAGACATGAAGACCATCTGGTCCCAGTTAGGTGCTCCGGAGAAGCTTCCGGAGGAGGTTGGGCTAACCCAGACGATGATCTCGGAAGGATCCCGGTATTTGGCAGCCCATCCCAACCATACGGCCCGTGTTTTGTCAATGGAACTCCCAGGATTTTGTGCCGATGGAAAAATCCCGAGGAGATCATCCCCGATGGTGCGTGTCAACGGACCGCTCGCTCCAGGGACATGATCCGTCCAAAAATATTTGGGAGGATCAAAACCTTGGCAATTCGCCCCCTTCACATCCACACAAGCGACGTGCGCATTGACAAGATTTGGAGTGTAGTGAGCCTCTGAGGAACGCAAAAAGAATTGAACACCAGCCGGACGAAATACCTGATTCGCCCGGTCAATCGCTGCGTTGATATCGTCCAGACTCGTGCTCGTTGTCGGCGGATTATTCTCTGATAGATGCAAAAATCGCAGGGGAATGATTCGCTCAACCGCTACCGTGCTGTAAGCATCCTGGCGCTTCTCAACCGGAGAGGAGGTCGATGAAGACTCGGGGGGGGGGGGTCAAAACAAGCACCGACGGAGCAACCAAGGGAAACCACGCACCACCCAACGAGACGCTCTTTCATGAGACATGACTCTATAAGCAGCTCAGAAATGAGCAATTAAAAATTTGGGGCATCCTCAAATTTCCCCGTGTTCGCGGGGCGTGCTGGGGCACGGCTTCGAGTTGCGCTCGGCTCGTTCCGACCGATCCCCCCGCCGTGGGAGTGCTGGCCTTGTTCCCAAGGCCGGCCACGTCCACGTCCACGGGCACGTCCACGGTTCACGTCCACGTGGACGGGCTCCGTGGCCGTGGACGTGGACGTGCCATGCGGACGGGGATCTGAACAAGGCCGGAGTGCTCTCGCCGGGCTGCAACCTCCAGCCCCAGAGCATCCGCTTGTCCAGGTCCAGCACGAAGTCCAGCCCCTTGCCCTCGTGGGACACGGTCCAGTGCTTGCGGGGGCGAAGTTCCGCACCGAGGCCGAAGAAACGAGAACCCGCTTGAGCGCCGGTCAGACGGCGGCGATGGCGCGCGAGGAGATGCGGAAGAAGCGCCAGAGCAGCGCCACCGACACCACCAGCAGGCCGACGCAGAGGCCCCACCAGAGCCCCACGACGCCGCCCCCGAGGATCAGCCCGAAAGATACCGCGCAAGGGAGGCCGACGCCCCAGTGGCAGAGCACGTTCATCCAGGAGGCGAAGCGGGTGTCGGCGGCGCCCCGGAGCGCCCCGCTGGAGACCCCCTGGATGCCGTCGAAGATCTGGAAAGCCGCCGCCACCCGGATCAACGACTCGGCCACGGAGAGCACCGCCGGGTCGTCGGAGAAGAGCCTCGCCAGCGGGCCCGGCGCGATCAGGAAGACCAGCCCGCAGCAGGCCATGTAGACGGCTCCGAGGCCGACGCCGACGACGCCGGCGCGGCGTGGGCCGCCCTCCTCGCCAGCACCGATGGCGCGGCCCACCCGGACCGAGGTGGCGCCGCTCATCCCCAGCACGCCCATGAAGGTGAAGCTGGCCAGGCCGAGGGCGATCTGGTGCGCCGCCGTGGGGATGGCCCCGAGCCTCCCCACCAGCAGGCTCACCGTCGAGAACACGCCGACCTCGGTGAGGATCTGGAACCCGATGGGAACGCCCACACGGATGAGCTTCCGGCTCATCACCTTCAGCTCCTCCCGCTCCCCGAGGAGCGAGGCGCCCTCCGGTCGGATACGCCAGGCGGAGAGCAGCGCCGCCGCCGCCAGCACCGTGTTGGAGAACGAGGTGGCGAGGCCCGCCCCGAGGCTCCCCATCCGGGGGAGCCCGGCCCCGGGGAGCCCGACGCGCTCCAGGGCGCCGTCGCCGAAGACCAGCAGGGCGCAGACGACGAAGTTGAGAACGTTGGCCAGCCAGCCCCAGACGTAGAGGGGACGAGTGACACCGCGAGCCTCCAGGTAGGCCTTGGCCGCCATGAACAGCAGCCACATCGGCACCCCGGGGAGCCGCGCCCAGATGAAGCGCTGCGCCGCCGGGACCACCGCCGGATCGACCCCTGCGGGCCCCAGCGCCAGCGCGCTCACCGCCACCAGGAGCATGGTCGGAAGCGAGAGCAGCAGGCAGGCCAGCACGCCCGCCCGGAGGCTGGTCCAGGCGCGGTCGGACTCGCCGGCCCCCACCGCCTGGGAGGCCAGGGGCTCCACCGCCATGGTGACGCCCATCGCGGGGCAGATCATGGCGAAGGCCATGGAATTCCCCAGGGAGACCGCCGCGAGTTCGGCGGCAGAGACGCGGCCCACCAGCGCCGCATCGACCAGGCCCATGGTCATCAGGGCCACCTGCGCCAGCGTGATGGGGACCGCCAGCCGGAGGGTATCGCGGATCTCGGAAGCCAAGGTGGTAGCCAAGGACGCCCCTCTGCCACCGGATCTGACGGGGCGCAAACCCGCCCTGGGTAGGCTCAGCCGCCGGCGCTGGTCACCTTGTCCGCCTCGCCCTTCTCGTAGGCTTCGAAGAGGCGACCCCAGTGGGTGGTGGCCTTCCAGTGCTCGAAGGTGTGTTTGTCCTTGAGGGGCCAGCGGTAGTAGTCGTGGTAGGCCTCGCTGCCGAGGATGAAGGCGTTGACGAGGGGCGTGTGGAAGAAGATCTTCTGGAACGCCTTCATGGGCCCGAACCACATGAAGTCGCCCACCTTCGAGGCTCCGTTGTCGCCCACCTCGAAGCCCCAGCTCTCGTGGGAGACGTCATCCCCCACGATCTCGATGTCCCGCGGGTCGCCCACGCCCAGGCCATCCTCGTGGGCCACCCGGATGAACTCGAGGCTCATCGGGTCGAAGCCCATCATCTTCGCCGCCACGGCGTCGATGGCCACCTGATCGGAGGACGCCAGCATGTAGTCCTTCACCACGGGGATCATGGTGCGAGGCCCGGGTCCGTTGCCCGCGGTGGTGCCGTCCATGACCGCGAAGAGGCCCGTGTGGATCTCCTTCTGGATGGCCAGCAGATCGACCAGCGTGCGGTGGATCCAGGTGTGGGTGTAGTGCCGGTGCGTCGACAGCAGCCCCCCGAAGGCGTTCTTCATCGCTCCCGTGGTCGTGGTGTAGATGTGGCACTTAATCGTTGGCGCGTGGACGATGTTCTTCCCGAAGAAGTAGTCGGGGACGAGGATGCCGTCGGGGAAGATCTTGTGCAGGACATGCATCCGGGCGCGGGGGCGGTACTCGACCCACCGCATGTCGCTGTCCCGGAAGTTGTAGAGCACCGGGATGTCGTACTTCTTGAAGATCGGGATGTAGTGGTTGAGATCCTCGCCCTTGAAGGCGTTGGTCACCACCGTCTTGTTCTGCACGCAGGTGACGTCCCGGTAGCCCTGGGCATGGAGGGCCTGGATCGTCCCCTCCATCTGCCAGGGCGTGGAGTTGGCCCCGGGGAAGGGGTAGTGCCACGAGATGTTGTCCTTGAGGATCGTCGTCGCCTTCGGATCGAGGGCGTCTCGCATCCCCGCCAGCTCACAGAGCCTACGGATATCCCCCAGGATCGTCCCGGGCTTGACCTTGAGGGCCGCTACCTTCGCCTTGGCCATGGTTCTCTCCCGTTAACGTGGTGACCTGCTGTTCGTGCTCACCCGCCGGACGCCCGCGGAAGAAGGCCCACCAGGCCCCGACCCCCACCGCCGCCAGCGCCGTCAGCAGCGCAAAAAACTTCGCCAGCCCCTTCACGTGAGAGATCCCGTGGACCACCCGCTGCACCAGCGGAGCCTTCGGCGTCACCGGGGGCCTCGTGGCGACAAACGTCGGGTTACCCTGCTTGTTCCAGGCGATCAGCCGGGCGCCGGGGACCTTCACCCCCGCCGCCAGCGCGATCGCCGGCGCCGTGCTGAAGAAGCTACCGACGGTCACCGTGACCTTGCCCTCCTCCAGGCGAGTCGCCAGCCGCTTGAGCGCCTCGTCCGCCTCCTTCTTGCGGGACCCCGGCTCGCCCAGCTTGGCCAGCGCTCCCTTGGCGAAGGGCGCGCTCCCCACCGAGGGCGCCGCCTTCTGCCCGGTGGCCGCCCGGAAGCCGTCGCCAGCCTTGCTCGCCGCCTCGGCGATCTTCTCGGGGACCTCCGCCACGTCCGGGGCCGCGGTCCCCCCCGGGGCCTGCACCCTGGTCGCCGCCGCGCCGAGGCCGCTGGACAGCCACGCCAGGTGCCGGAGCCCCATCCCCGCCACCACCGGATCGTTGGAGCGCGTCGCCGCCAGCGCGACATCCAGCGCCTTGTCCCAGGCAGCCTCTGCCCTCGCCTTCTCCTCCTTGTCGTCCTTCTTCTCGTCCTTCTTCTCGTCCTTCTTCTCGTCCTTGTCGTCCTTCTTCCCCTCGGCGACCAAGCCAGCGGCCAGCTCTTGCACCAGGCCGCCGCGGAGGTACTCGAACACCGCGAGGCCCGTGGTCAACTTGTCCGCCTCGGCAGGGGCGGGGAGCTCCCCCTCGTGGCGCCACTCAATGACAGGCAGGAGTTCGTCCTTGGAGAGCGCGCCGCTCGCGGTGGCGGAGCCGTCGGCGCCGGTGGCCTGGGGAGCCGAGGCGTTCCTGGGATCCCCCAGCGTGAGCCGGAGGTTGGCGCGGACGCCAGCCTCGGTCTGGAGCTTCACCTGGACCGGCGCCCCCGCGTAGATCCGGGGTCCGAGGTTCCGGAGCGGGAGGAGCAGGCGCCCCACCGGATCGACCTCCGTCCCCGAGAGGTCGACCCCCTCCACGTAGAACCGCAAGACCACCTGCCGCTCCTCGTTGGCCCGGAGCATGCTGACCCACGGAGAGAGCATCTCTCCGCCGGTGCCTTCGACCATGTTCACCGGACGCTGGGCCTGTCCATCCACAAATCGGAGAGAAAACGCTCGGTTCACGGGGGACCCCTTGCCGGTGGCGAGCTGGATCGTCGCCGGCATGATGCGGCAGGCCCCGCCTTTGACCCCGCGGACCCGGAACCCCACATCGACCATCGCCGAGGTGCGCCGCGCCTGAACGAACACGTTCATCGCCGTGATGGCGCAGTCGTCCAGCGCGGGCCGGAGGGGGCGGTTGGGGAAGGGCATGGGGCGGAGAGGGGTCCCCGGCGTCTGGGCGTCTGCCACGGAGACGGACGAGTTGGCGGCAAGACAGGCCAAAACAAGGGGAAAGGCTCGGGTGCGCATGGGCGACGCGCACCCTAGTGCCACCCCGGTAAAGTTCAATCCCTTTCTGCCCCCCGGAGCCCCCTGCCCCGAGGGGGGTGTGAAAAAATTGAAGAAGGTTCTCGTGACAGGGGAGGAAGGGTGCTACCTTCACCCGGGTGGGGGCTCTTCCCCCCCTCCTTACCTCAGGGTCGCAAAAATGAAGGTATCCGTTCGATTCTTGCAGGTTCTCGGGACAACCTCCCTTGCCCTTCTCGTCGCCTGTGGCGACTCCTCCTCCTCCACGGATCCCGGTGGTATCGCTGGCGCTGCTGGAGCAGCCGCTGGTGCCGCTGGCGCCGCCGGCGGATCCGCTGGGTCCGCTGGGAAGCAGACCGGTGGGTCTGCCGGATCGTCCGGGGGCGGCACGGGCGGCACCAGCGCCGGCTCCGGCGGCAGCGACCCTGGTGGCTCCGGTGGCACCGGCTCCGGCGGCGACGC
>CAZSDX010000372.1:0-7443 GCA_964605685.1 uncultured Polyangiaceae bacterium | reverse complement strand
GGCGACCCTCGGCGCCGCCCGCGCCCTGCGCCGCTACCTGGCGCCGCGCCGCGAGCGCATGCCCGCCCTCCACGGCGCCTGCACCTTCGACCCCACCCTCGACGCGGTGGAGGATGAGCTGAACGCGGCCTTCGACCCCGACGGGCTCCTGGTCGACCACGCCAGCCCACGGCTCCGGGAGCTGCGGGAGGCCTTCCGGGACGCTCGATCCAGGTTGATCAACAAGCTGGAGGAGCTGATGCGCCGCCACCGGAGCATCCTCCACGATGGGTTCTGGACCGAGCGGGAGGGGCGCTTCGTGCTGCCGGTGCGGAGCGACGCCCAGCGGTTCCCCGGGATCGTGCATGCGGCCAGCGGCTCCGGGGCCACCCTGTTCGTCGAGCCTCGCTCGCTGATCCCGCTGGGGAACCGGCTCAAGGTGATCGAGGCCGAGGTGCGCCGGGAGGAGGAGGCGATCTACGCCCGGCTGACCTCGCTCCTGGTCGAGAAGCTACCGAGCGTGCTGGCGGCCTTCGACGGGCTGGCGCTGGCGGATCTCCGGGCCGCGACCGCGCGGCTCGCGCTGGACGCCCGCCTGTCCTTCGTCGACCTCGCCCCGGAGCCAGCGCTGGAGCTGCGCGACGCTCGCCACCCGTTGCTCTCCCTGGACGGCGTCGCGGTGGTGGCCAGCGACCTGTCGGCGGAGGCGGGGCGGGCGGTGGTGATCTCCGGGCCCAACGCCGGGGGAAAGACCGTGGCGCTCAAGGCCCTCGGGCTGGCGGCGACGATGGCCCGGGCGGGGCTGCCCGTCGGCTGCGCGCCGGGGTCACGGGTCGGCCTCTTCGACGCGGTGCTCACCGACGTGGGCGACGAGCAGAGCCTGGCGAGGAACCTCTCCACCTTCAGCGCCCACGTCACCAACCTGGCGGCGATCCTCGCCGGGGCGAGGCAAGGGACGCTGGTCCTCCTCGACGAGATCGCCACCGGCACCGACCCCCGCGAGGGCGAGGCCCTGGCCGCCGCGGTCCTCGATCACCTCTGCGACCGCGGGGCCGCCGTCGTCTGCACCACCCACTACGAGGGCCTCAAGGTGCTCGCCCTCGGCGATGATCGCTTCGTCAACGCCTCCGTCGGCGTCGAGGTCGCCACGATGAACCCGACCTTCCGGGTCGTCTACGGGGCCCCGGGAAGCTCCGTCGCCCTCTCCGTCGCCCGCCGCTTCGGCGTCCCCGAGGAGGTCATCGCCCGCGCCGACCGCTTCCTCACCCGCGAGACCCGCGACTTCGAGCAGACCCTGGCCCGCCTCAACGACGAGCGCCGCGCCCTCGACCTGGCCCGCGCCGCCGCCGACCGCGCCCGCGCCGCCTTCGAGCAGCGGCAGAAGGAGATGGAGGCCGAGCTGACCCAGCTCCGCAGCCGGGGCCGCGCCGCCGTCTCCCGGGAGGCCGAGGCGCTCCTGGAAATGGTCCGCCGCTCCCGCGAGGAACTCCGCGCCGTGCAGGCCAGGCTCCGCTCTGGAAAGGCCCCCGACGCCCGGGAAATGAGGGAGCTGGAGCGCTCCGTCAACGAGGTCGCCGCCCGCAGCGCCCTCGGAGGCCCCCTGGACAGCGGGCTCCGCGCCCTGGACGACTCCCCCGCGGCGGCCCCGGAGACGCTCCGCAAGGGCGCCCGGGTGTACGTCCCCAGGCTCCGGCTGGAGGCGGAGGTCATCGAGGTCCACGGGGATCAACTCCGGGTGGCCGCGGGCCCGCTGAAGCTCACCGTCGGCGTCCGGGAAGTCCAGCCTTCCCGGGAGGTCGCGGCTCCCGTGAAGTCAACAAAGACCCATCCCGCCCGCGGCGCCGCTGCCCCCGAGGAGAACCCGATCCGCACCGCGGACAACACCTGCGATCTGCGGGGGCTGCGGGTGGACGAGGCGATCCGCATGGCGGAGCAGTTCGTGGATCGCTCCGTGGGGGAGCGCGCCGCGGTGTTCCTGCTCCACGGCCACGGGACCGGAGCGCTGCGGGAGGCGGTGCGCGGGGTGCTCGGCAACAGCTCCTCGGTGGCCCGCGTCCGCCCCGGCTCCCCCCAGGAGGGGGGCGACAGCGTCACCGTGGTCACGCTCCGCTGAGCCACCCCGGAGCCTGTTCACGGGTCAGCAGGCGTTCGTTTTCGGACAACGACAAGCATCACCTCTCCGTAGATCCCTCCGGCGAGGGACCAGCTTTGCCGGTGCCGGATATCCTCCAGATCCCCCAGTTTGCTTGACCACCAACCATCCTGAAGCTGACGGGCAGCGTGGGTTGCCTTGCCTCCTTGACCGTAGATGGCCACCCGGAGCCACCCAGGATCCTGCTGTTCCGCCGGGGGTACAGGGGCGAAACCCACCGAGGCAAGCACCTGCTGCCACGTCCCGACGGTGTGGTCCCTGGGAACCCCAGGCGGCCAGTAAAACGCCTTACTCCCCGCCGGGGTCTCCGCAGGATCCCACACCCGCCCGAGATCTCCTGCCGCGTAGGCGAGACAATTGTAGGCTCGATCGGCCTTGTTCAGAAGGCCGACCACGGGCCCGCCGACGAGGCCGCCGGGGTGAACCCCGGCGCCGGGACGTGGGGGAAGGGAAACGAGGCGGGGAAGCCCTCTGCCGAGGGCTCGCTTCGGCACGAATCGAGGCCGCCACAGCGGCCTTCTCCCTGCCGTCGCCCCCAGCACCCGTTCCGGCGCCGGGGTTCACCCCGGCGGCCTCGTCGGCGAGAGCCGCACCCGTGTGGACGGTCTTGGGAACAAGGCCTCGCGCCCGTTCGCAGCAGCAGGCCGATGGCGGTGCCCACCTGGATTCCTTCCGGGTTGCTCTGGGTGGAGAAGACGGAGGGATCGGGTTGCCCCGCGCCAGGGAGTCCCTCGGGGATCACCTTGCCTGTCTCGCGGCTATCGCCGTTCAGGTTGTCGATGGTGATCTGATCGAATTCGTCGAGGAGGCGCTTGCGGAGCACGACGAAGCTCTTGTCGGAGACGTAGCTGGCGTTGCTGACGTAACAGACGATACCCCGGCCCGAGTGCTCCAGGATCTTCCGCTCGGCCACCCGGAGGAAGCGCACGTACAGGTCATCCAGGTTGAATTTTTTGACCTTCCAGTGCGCGCGGAGGCCCTCCTTGTAAAGCTCGACGGACTCCTGCTCTTCCCTGGGCTGGACGCCCGCGAAGGCGTTGTAAGGAGGGTTGCCCAGGATGACCAGGATCTTCTGCCTCTGCTTCACCCTGGCCGCCGCGTTGCGCTCCTCTCGCAGCGCATCCCAGAGCCTCTGGTGTCCCTCGGTCTCGCCGTCCCAGCCTGTCAGGGCGTTGGTCAGGTAGACCGAGGCACGGCTGTCCTTCGGCACCTGGGAGCCGATCTCCTGGAGGAAGAGGCTGATTTGCAGGTGCGCCACCACGAACGGCGCGGGCAAAAGCTCGAAGCCGAAGAGCCGGGAGGTCGCGGCCCTGGCGACCTGTGCCGCCGCGAGAGAGCCTTCCCCTTGTTCCTGGAGCGTCCGGTGGATGCGATCCAGCACCGCGACCAGGAAGGCGCCGGTCCCGCAGCAGGGATCGAGCACGTACACGTCCTTGCTGGCCAGACCTTCCTCGATGCCGAGATCGGTCCGGAGCGCGCGATCCACCCGCTCGACCATGTAACGAACCACCTCGCCGGGGGTGTACCAGACCCCCAGCTCCCTGCGCAGCTCGGGGTCGAAGGCTTCCAGGAAGGGCTCGTAGAAGTACTGAACTGCCTCATGCTCGCGGAATTTCTCGAAGAAGGCGGGGCGATCCACCCGGTTGAGGGCCTCTTGGGCCAGTTCAAGCTTCTTCTGGAGAAAGCGGGAGAAGAAGGTGGAGGGTCGGGTCATCTCGTGAAAGAGGACCTGGAGCATCGTGAGGTGGAGCAGATCGCTGGTGTTGCGCCAGGCAAAGGATTCGGAAGGTTTATGTTTCTGACGACACCAGAGAACCCAGGCGCTGAAGACCCCGTAGAAGAGGGTCTGCACGAGTACGGAGTGAAAGAAATGACGGGCCTTCTTCCGTTTGTCCTGGTCTTGCCCCTGGCTGTTGCCGAATCCGAAGCCCACGCCGAGGGCGTCCTCCAGGTGCCCGGCGATCTCGCTCATCTCCGGGATCTCTCCGTGCTCGATCTCGGCCAGCGCGTCGCGGGCGTAGCTTGCCAGGAACCAGGCGATGTCCTCCGGGGCCCGCAGGGGGGCGGGGAGCCGGAGCACCCGCTGGAGGAAATCCAGGAACCGAGGCTCCATGTTCCGGATCGCTTCGGGGCTATCCAGGAGGGCCCGGAAGGCTCCTTCGTCCGGGGCGACGTCAAATTCTTCCAGCACGGCGCGCTGTGTCCTGTTCCCCTGGATCAGCGCAAAAGAACGGAGGTTGGTGACCAGCACATGGCCGTAAGCATCCAGGTAGCGCCCCACCTGCTCGGAGGCGATGAGCTTTCCGAGCTCCATGCCGAGGCCCTTGACCTCGATGGCCCCGCGGCCTGGTTTCGAGCTCCAGACGTCATCCCCGGTAGGAAGCCCCTGTTTCGGGAACTGATCGATGGAAAAGAGCCCCCCGTCGGGCAAGCCTCCTCCCTGGTTCTTCAGGTTCATCACCGCGAACACGGAAGGTTTCAGATAGGTACCGGCGGCGTTCAACAGGTCACGAATGGCTGGATAAAAAGATGTTTCTTTTGTGTTTGCGCCGGTGGAGAGGGTGGAGCGAATATCCGCGAGGAAGGGGGCGAGAAGGGGCTTGTCCATCGTCTACCGTTCTCCTGGGTATTCACCAGAACACCAGGGTGAACCCCTGTCAAGCTCGCACGAAGGCTTCAGAACGTGAAGCCCGCGTTCCTGCCGCAGATCTTCCCCGACACGGAGTTTCCGTTCTGGTTCATCTCCACGGTGCAATCCTGCTCCTTGTAGGCCTGGGGGGGGTCATGGACGGTACCCTCCAGGGAGACTTTTTCGCCCTTGATGACGAGCGCCGTCGTTGCGCTCGACTGGGCCGTGAGCGTCCCCTCCTGGCGGAAGGTTCCGCTCAGCTTCAGCTCGTAATTCTCGTTCGCCTCGTCGTCGACCTGGAGGTACCCGCAGGCGCTGAACTCGTAGGTGAGCTTGACCTCCGTCGTCCCCTGCTCCGCGTTGGAGGAGACCTCGCCGGATACCCGCGCGGCGCCGCCGAAGGGGCAGGGGAGGGCGTGGTCCTGGGGGCCCACCGGCTTCCCCTGGATCGTCAGGTTGTAGAGGAGCTTCATCATCTCGCGCATGGCGCGCATGGCGACGCCGTCGCGGCATGCCTGATCGCAGGCCAGCACCTCCGGCTCCGGGGCGAGGTCGTTGCACCCGGCGAGGCCGAGGGCGACGAGGACGACGGCGAGGGGGCGTCGTGGGATCATGGCTAGAAACCGCCTTCCAGCCCCAAGCTGGGGATGGTGATGGGCCCGATCTCCTGGGCCTCGCAGCCCTGGAGCGTGCAGGTGGTGGTGATGGATTCCTTGGTGAGCGTGGCGTTCATCCACTCGGCGATGAAGGAGATCCACGCGGTCTTGCCGAGCTGCCAGCGTTTTTCCAGCCGCAGGTCCAGGCGGAAGAACGACGGGAGCCGGGTCTCCGTGGTGGTCGGGTCCGGGGCCCGGGGCAGCCCCGTGTAGAACATCACCCGCGTCCCGGCCCTCCAGCTTCGGCCCAGGTTGTAGGCCAGCGCCACGTTGGCCACGTGGGTCCGGTCGAACGACGCGACGAACTTGTTGTTGCCGACGCTGCGGGTGGACCTCGACAGCGTGTAGGCGAAGAACCCGCCGAGCCGGTGGGTCAGCCGCCGCTTGACGAACAACTCCAGGCCGTAGGCGGACCCCAGCGTCCGCACCTCCAGGGCCCGTGAGGCGGTCTGCCCCCCGCGGGAGTCCGCGCCCTGGTCGCTCCCTCCGCTCCGGTCGGGCCCCGCCACCCCCGGGGGAAAGAAGACCGCGCCGCACACGTTGGTCGCGCTGCCTCCGCCGCCGCCTCCCCGGAAATCCTGCCCTCCGCGGTCTCCGGCGACGCTCCCGTCCGGGAAGCTCCCCGGGGGGCACCCGGTCACTGGCCGCTGCGTCGCCCCCAGCGGGTCGCTCATGTTGAAGAACGCATTCCGGAAGACCGTCGCCGTCGCCGTCGTCGAGCCATCCAGGTCGACCTCCAGGCCCACGCTCTCCTGGATGGCCCGCTGCAGCCCGCCCCGCAGTCCTCCCGGCTGGAACCCCGGCACCGGGATGGCAAACGCCGGCGGCTGGTGCGCGATGCCGAAGGCCGAGAGCAGCCTCGCCCGCTCGTGGAGCGCGAGCCGCGTGGCCAGCCTCGGGTCGAACGCCAGCGCCGTCGCCCCCTGGGAGCTGAAGAAGTCCACCCGCAGCCCCGGCGTCACCTCGAAGCCCGGCGCCACCGCCATCACCACGTCCGCGCGCCCCGCCATCGCCACGTCCGAGCGGGTGGGGAACAGGTCGAGGATCCTCGCCGCCGAGGGCCCCAGATCCCCCGGGCCCAGCTCGATGTCGTAGGTGTCAAACTGCGCGTCCGTCCCCGCCCGCAGCCGCGCCCAGGACGCCAGCCGGTAGTCAAACTCGGAGCGTACCCCCAGCAGCCGGTCCCGCAGCGCCCGCCCCTCCCGCAGCAGCGTCCGGTCCACGCCTCCCGTCACCGCCAGCCGCATCGTCGCGTCCGCGCTGAGCCGGTGATCGTAGCGGAGATCCAGCCGGTGAAACTGCGCCCCGAACACAGGGATCGTCCCCGTCGGCGTCTGCTGCGCCAGGAAATCGTAGGAGCCAAAAGCGAAGAGCGTGACCCGGTCGTCCGGCGTCAGGTCGTAGGAGATCCTCGACTGGTAATCCCAGTACTCGAGCTGCACCGTCGGCGAGAGCAGCGTCAGCAGCGCCCCCGTGTACGAGTAGCGGCCCCCCGCCAGCACCGTCCCCCGGTTCCCGTGGAACGGGACCTCCACCATCGCCCCCGCATCGAACAGCCGCACGTTGTACTCCCCGTGCACCTCCTTCACCGGGGGCATCGTCTCCCCCGCCACGATTCCGCCGCTGAACCGCCCGTAACGCGCCGGGTACCCGCCGGGGTAAAGATCGACCCGATCCATCAGGGCCGGGTGAATCACCGAGGGGCCCGCGCCGATGTGGAACAGCAGCGGCACCCGCACGCCGTCGAGGAAGTACCCGGCGTTCCCCGGCGGCGCCCCCCGGATGAAGAAGAACGGGAGCCCGGACACGATGGGCGTCACCCCCGGCATCACCTCGATGGCCCGGAACGGATCGCCAAAAGTCCCCGGGATCTGCCGGACCTCCGCCCGCGTCAGGGACACCGAGCGGGACGGCTCCGGTTTGTCCCCGATCACCAGGATCTCGTCCACCTTCCGGGGCTTCGGAGGCGGAGGCGGGGGCGCGTCCGGGGGGGCCTCGCCGCTCGCCGCACCGGCCGGCGCGGAGAC
>CAZSDX010000371.1:0-7446 GCA_964605685.1 uncultured Polyangiaceae bacterium | reverse complement strand
AGCGGGCGACGCGGGGGCGGGCGGCGAGGCCGGCGCCGGCGGCGCAGGCAGCGGTGGCGCAGGCAACGGCGGTTCTGGCGGCGCGGATCCGCTGGTGGTCGGCAAGGACTGTTCCGGGTCGGCCGATTGCCCTGGAGGCACCTGCCTCGATCCGAGCTCGTACCCGGGAGGCTACTGCTCCAAGGTTTGCTCCGGTGACGTGATCACGGAGGGCGATCCGTGTCCATCGGGGGCGGTGTGCGTGCAGATCGTCCAGGCGGCGGCGGTGTGCCTGGACGCCTGCAACAGCCAGAGCGACTGCCGGGCGGGCTACGCCTGCCGTCCGATCCCGAACACCGACGACAAGGTGTGCTTCCCGGCGTGCCAGAGCGACAGCGACTGCGGCTCGCTGGAGAAGTGCGACACAACCGACGGTCTCTGCAAGCCGGATGCGACCAAGAAGGGCAAGCCCGGCGACCCCTGTGGTGCTTCGGACCAGTGCCTTGGCGACGGGAACTACTGCTTCACCAACGAGGCGTACCCGGGCGGGATGTGCAGCTCCGCCTGCACCGCCGACAACGTGAAGCAGGAGTGCCCCGGGATCAGCGGGTCCAACTGCTTTGCCGCCGACTTTGGAGCAGGGATCGAGTACACCTGCTTCGGCAAGTGCAAGACGTCGGTGGACTGCCGCGACGGCTACGTCTGCTCGGCGGACGCGGGCGAGACCTTCCAGGCGGACGACAAGACCGGCGCCTGCGTGCCCACCTGCAAGAACTTCCCCTGCGGCGACGGCTACGTCTGCGACCCGACGGGGATCTGCGTGGCGGACAAGCAGGGGGTAGCCTTCCAGGTGACCAAGCAGGATCTCGGCACGGTGAGCGTGACCGCGAATTCCTTCAAGACGGTCTCCTTCAACCTGCCGGACAACACCCTGTCGTTCACCCTGGTGGCGACGCCGAGCAAGCCGGTGGACGCGGTGGTGCCGGTGACGGTGACGACCCCCGCGGGTGTGGTCTACGACTACTTCGACCCGCTCAAGACCCAGTACAAGACCCTTGGCCTGTCGAACGTCCCCTACGCGGGGCTCTATCCGAACACGCCGAAGCTGTCGATGCCGGGCGGCACCTACTCCTTCGAGATGGGGGCCACCGACCCGGTGGATCTGAAGATCGACGTGCTGTTCAAGCAGGGCTCCGGCATCCTCAGCGCGGGGACGATGCCGATGATCTTCTACTTCACCCAGGGCAACTCCTTCAACGCGGCCAGCGCCAAGGCGGACCCGGTCTTCCAGCAGGCGGTCAACAAGGTCAAGCAGTCCTACGCTCAGATCGGCATCACCCTCACCGTCGACGATAACTCGTACATCGACCTGCCGTCGTCGAGCCAGTACGCGGTGATCGACGAGCGTTCCGAGTTGGCGGGCCTCTTTGCCCTGGCCAACAACTACGACGCCTCGGGCCTCAACTTCTTCTTCATCGACCAGTACGCCTTCCAAGGCGGCTCCGGCGTCCTCGGGATCTCCGGCGGCATCCCTGGCTCGCCCGGCCTCCTGGGGGTGACCCACGCCGGCGTCTCCGTGGCCTACGGGCTGCTCAAGGACGACGCCGAGACGCTGGGCATCGTCATGGCCCACGAGGGCGGCCACTACCTCGGCCTCTTCCACCCAACGGAGGCCACCGGAAAGGCCTTCGACCCCCTCGACGACACCCCCGAGTGCCCCGCCTCCAAGTTCGACAAGAACGGCGACGGTCGGGTCGACCACGTCGAGTGCGCCGACGCCGGCACCAGCAACATGATGTTCTGGCTGGTCAACGGCCCCCCCAACAAGACCTTCACCACGGACCAGCAGTTCGTGCTGATGCGTAACCCCCTGGTCTCCCACTGATGTCCCCGCGAGGTAACACCATGCGCTCCACGATGATTGCTCTCCTCGGGCTCGCGGCGGCCACCTCCTTCGTGGCCTGCGTCGACCCCCAGGTCCACCCGGCCCCCGAACACGTCCAGACCCCCGTCGTCCAGGCCCAGTCCAACGACACCACCAGCCACGCCCAGCCCGCCGGAAACGGCGCCCAGCCCTCCAACAACACGGTCCACGACAAGGTGATGGTCCTGCTGAGCGGCATCGAACACATCCCCTCCAAGGAGGAGTTCAAGCGCGCTGGCTCCGACGACGAGGTGATCGCCGTCCTCGACTCCATCGCCCGGGACAAGAGCGCCAAGCTCCGCCACCGCGCCAACGCCGCCGCCGGCCTTGGCCACTACCCCCGGGTCGACACCCGCAAGACCCTCGAAGCCCTCATCTCCGAGGAAGGCCTCGACGAGGTGCTCCGCCGCCCCTCCATCAAGGCCTACGCCCACGCCTTCGGCCCCGACGCGGTCCCCCTGGTCGCCAAGATGCTCGACCACCAGGATCGCAACACCCGTGAGGCCGCCCTCCGCTCCCTGGGGTACATCAAGACCCCCACCGCCCGCCAGGCCATCGAGGCTCGCCTCAAGGTCGAGAGCGACGACGCGCTGAAGAAGCTGGGCCAGGAGACCCTCGCTCGCTGGCAGTGAGCCGAGGCCCGTTGCGCCCGGGCCTCCCCGGGCGCAACGGTGTTTTGCCCCACCTCCCGGGGGGAGGGTGCTAGCTCTCGGGGATCATGATCGATCTTCACTACTGGCCCACGCCCAACGGCTGGAAGATCACCATCGCCCTCGAAGAACTGGAACTTCCCTACACGGTTGTTCCGGTGAACATCGGACGTGGTGAGCAATTTCGCCCTGAATTCCTGGCGATCAGCCCCAACAACCGGATGCCCGCCATCGTCGATCACGCCCCCCCCGGCGGCGGCGAACCTCTGTCGCTCTTCGAGTCCGGCGCCATCCTCACCTACCTGGCAGAGAAGACCGGGAAGCTCTCCCCCAAGGATCTGCGGGGGCGCTACGAGGTGGCCCAGTGGGTCTTCTGGCAGATGGGCGGGCTGGGGCCCATGGCGGGGCAAGCGCACCACTTCCGCGGCTACGCCCCGGAGAAGATCCCCTACGCCATCGACCGCTACACCAGCGAGGTGAACCGACTCTACGGCGTCATGAACAAGCGCCTCGCGGATCGAGAATACCTCGCCGGCGACTACTCCATCGCGGACATCGCCAGCTACCCCTGGGTCGTCCCCCACGAGCGTCAGGGGCAGAACCTCGACGATTTTCCTCACCTGAAGCGGTGGTTCCAGGCCATCAAGGAGCGCCCTGCCGTCCAGCGGGGTATGGCCGTGGGCAAGGAACTCGGAAAGCAGACGCTGGACGAGGAGGCGAAGAAGATCCTCTTCGGACAGAAGGCGAGGTGAGACCTCAGCACCCAGGGCCAGCGCACCTCACCCGGGAGAAATCAGGTCACTTCGACACAAGGCCCTACCTCGCGTTCTTCTCCAGGAAGTTGAAGATGGCTTCCTGCCCCTTGCGGTGGGCGCCGATGTAATGATTGCCGCCGCGCACGGTCCAGAGGGCGACGGGCCTCTTGCAGCCGGTATAGAGCCCCATCCGGGTCTCTTCCTCCGGGATCCTCTCCTCGAAATCCAGGGTGCCGGTGGTAGCCGGCTCCCGGGAGGAGCAGCCGTTCCTGCTCGCCCAGCCGGCCACGGTCTCCGGCGCCGAAGGGTGGCGCGGCAGGCTCGCCTTCTTCAGCGGGTGCCCCCCCTGGAACGAGATCACGTCGTCCGCATCCCCGTGCACCTGGAGCACCGCCACCAGCCCCCGCGGCGTGCAGGCCTCTTCCGGCATCGGACCGGCGCCCGCCATGCTGGCGATACCGGCGATCCCCTCCACCTCGCAGGCCAGGCGGTGCGCCATGAATCCGCCGTTGGAGAACCCCACCACGAAGAGTTTTTGCGGATCAACCTGGGGGTGCGCCGCCGCCTGCGCCAGCAAACCCCGGAGTGCTCCCACGTGATCCACCCCGGTCTTCTCCATGTCGCAGCACGCCGCCCAGGCGTTCCAGAAGCGCCGCTTCAGCGAGTCCTGCGCCCCGTCCGGAGCCGCGTAGACAAACCGGCGATCCTCCGCCAGCGCCGCCACCCCCAGGCTGCTCACCAGCAGCCTCCCCGAGGCCCCCAGCCCGTGCAGGTAGAGCACGAAGGGACGGCGCTCCCCCGGCTTGATCGACGCAGGGACCGTGATCCCCACCCCGCCCAGCGCTACCGCCGGCGCGGACGACAGCGGGAACGGAGAACCGGGCACGGCCACGGCCACGGGCACGGCCACGACGGACGGAGACGGGGACGGGGACGAGGACGAGGACGGGGACGAGGACGGGTACAGTGACGGGGACGGGGACGAGGACGAGGACGGGGACGGGGACGAGGTGATCGTGGTCGTGCTCTTGCTTGAGCAGCCCAGCGCCAGCGCCAGCACGAGCAGGAGGAGACCAGCGGATCGCATGGCGGACACTTAGCGGATCTTCCGTTCCCCCAGCAAGGCATCCACGAGCGAGGTCTGCACAAGCTGCTCGAAGGTACGCCCGTTCTCGGGCTTGCCGGGGAGCGGAGCACGGAAGCGCACCGTCTGTAGCTCCTCCCGGACCTTTGCGGAGGCTTCCTCTCCGGACCAGGAGCAGGAAAAATCGATCCGTACCTCCAGCCCCGCGGGGACACCGGAGAGCACACGGGTCTTCGGCACCATGCGCACCGTGGCCCCGGAAGGTCGCACCTCGCTGGCGTCGACCACCGGCAGCAGCTTCGCGTCCACGTAGAGCCCGACCACCCGCCGGAACAGCGGGAGCAGCCCGAGCGCACCTCCTTCCTCCTGGGCGATCAGGCTGCTTCCGCTCTGCTCGGCCT
Organism: uncultured Polyangiaceae bacterium; assembly: GCA_964605685.1. Lineage (GTDB taxonomy): Bacteria > Myxococcota_A > Polyangia > Polyangiales > Polyangiaceae > JANWXX01. Next base: position 2,653 of record CAZSDX010000371.1, on the reverse strand, counting down.
TCTCCAGCGCCCCGTGGAGCGCCCTCGCCAGCGGCGTCCGCAGCCCCGTGACCGCGACCAGCCGCTCGCGGACCGGTCGGTACAGCGAGGCCAGCGTCTCCCGGGCTTCCCGCCGCACCTCCTCGTCTTCCGCGCTCTTCGCGAACCACCGGAGCGCGGCGGCGTCCTTCTCCACGAAGGCCTGGGCGATCCGCCGCCTTGGCAAGATCTTCCGAGAGATTTCCTCTTTCCGGGAGCCGACGGCGGCGAGCTGCTCCAGGAGCCAGAGGCTCTCCCGCGTTTTGGCTCGCTCGAAGAGGATATCCTCGACCTGCTGCCTCCGGGGCTCGCGCCCCACCCGCAGAAACTGGAGCCAGAGCTCCGTGTCGTCCTCGTTCTGCCGGAGGCGCTGGAACAGCTCCTCCGAGGCCACGGCGGCCTGCGCTCCGTCGCCGCGCAGGTAGGCCACGTACCCATCGGTGCGGGGGGAGCGCCGGGCCAGCCGGAGCATCGCCTCCTCGGCGGCGCTCCGGGCGGGATACCGGGCAAAGGCGTGGTCGCGGTAGCGGGCCAGCCGCTCCAGATCCTGCCGAGCCGCCGCCTCGTGGACCCCGACGAGATCGCTCTCTTCGGCCACCCACAGGCAGAGCGGCCAGGAGGCGAGGACGCCGAGCAGCAGCGGCGGAGCCACCAGCAGCACCGGCCTCCGGGTGGGTTCACGGATACCCCTGCGAGACGCGGCAGGAAACTCGTGCCAACGGGCGCGCTCGTGCACCAGCGGGTCGAGCCTCGCCATCCTTGCGCGATCCTCGGCGCTCTCTGCCTGCTCCAGCACCTCCCGGAGCGAGCGGATCTCTCCTTGCAGGTACGCGGCGCTGCTCTTTCCTCCGGGGAACCGGTAGCGTTCTCCGCCGGAGAACAGGCACACGAGCTCCCCTGCCTGGCGCCGGATCTGCTCGATCTTCGTGGTCGAGAGCACCCGGAGCCGAGGCCCCCGGGCGTCGATCAGCTCTCGGGCGAAGAGGTACACCCCCGGCTCCGGGGCCCCGGGCTGGCGCAGCCTGCGGGCCCGCCAGCCGAGCCCCGCCCCCAGCAACAACCCTCCCAGCGCCGCCGCGACCAGCGTGGTCTCCCCGTGGCTCACCCCCCGGGGGCCGCCCCGGATGTCCCCGAACCCCCGGAGCAGCAGCAGCACTAGCGCCATCCCGGAGAGCGCCGCCAGGGCCAGCCATGTCCTCGGGCTCCCCACCAGCGGGAGCGGATCGCACCGGAGCAGCACCGCACCTTCTCCCGCGCAGGAATCGGTGAGGTACCGCCGGGTCTCCGGGGAGAGATCCGCGAAGGAGAGCTCCCGGGGGGCCTCTTCGTCAGGCTCGGATCGGTAGGGAGCTTCCATGCACACCTCGGTTTACTGGGCCTCCGGGGAGCAGTCGAGGCGGAGCAGGCGGATCGTCGAGGAGGAGGCGCCGTCGTTCGTCTCCCAAGCGACCAGCAGGCTCTTGCCGTCCGGCGATCCGAGCGCCCGGCGCTCCGGGGCGAAATCGCTGGAAAACAGCACCGGAGGCGTCTGTCCATCGTCGCCGATGACCTTGGCCAGCAGCTTGGTCACCTGCCCCAGATCGTCGCTCCAGACGACGGCGAGGCGGTCTCCCAGGGGTGCGAGCGCCAGGGGGCTGAAGATCATCCCGCTGGAGAAGACCTCGACGCTCTGCCCCGTGGGAGCGCCGTCCGCGCCCAGCCGCTCCGCCACCACGGAGCCCGAGGTGATGCTGTCGCCGAGCTGGTGGACCAGCCAGGCCCCGTCGCTCCGAGGGATCAGACCGGCGAAGGTGACGGTGACTTCGGTGTCCCTGTCCTGGAGCAGGGTCAACTCCTGGCCGTCGCGGCGGTAGAGCAAGATCCGACGAGGAGACCCCTGCGGTACGTTCTCGAACTGATCGCAGACGGGCGGTGGGTTCCGCGAGGTCGCCATCAGTAGATCGGCGCCCCCCGGGAGCCTCACCGCCCCGGCCCAAAGCGGCATGCCCTGGGACGCGCAGCCCAGGGAAGGCGACAGCGCGGTGGCCTTCTCCCCCTCCACCCTCGCCGCCCGGAGCAACCCTCCGAGGTCGCCCCCCGCCAGCAGCGCCCCCCCCGAGACAGAGAAGAACGCGGGCCGCAGCGAGAGGGAATCCACCGGCACCAGGTCCCCGGGCGGTGCGCTGCCCAGCAGGCGTAGCACGCTCAGCCCCTTGCCCTGCACCTCGGCTCCCGTCGCCGAGAGCAGCCAGAGGTTCCCCTCGCCGCCCGCGAGCTCGAAGGCGGAGCCTCCGCCGAAGGTGATCTGCGCGAGCGTCGGCGGCGCCGGGGGCCAGGTTTTCCAGGGCTGAAACGTGGCGTATCCGATGGGCAACGTCCCTGCGGGGATGCCGAGCGCCTGGAGCCCTCCCCCCACCGCCGCCGTCTCCCCGTCGACGAGGGAGAGCCTCGGGAACCGCACCGCGGTCGACGCGTTGGCGGGGATGTTGACCGGTTCGCCCGCGGCCTGGAGCATCCCGCAGGGGACCGGAGGGGGGCCACCGCCTGCCCCCGCGCTCCCGCCTTGTCCGGAGCCTCCGGATGTTCCGGCGCCTCCCTGCCCGGAGCCACCTCCCCCCTCGCCCCCCTGGCCTGCGCCGCCCCCCCCCGCGCCGGC
>CAZSDX010000370.1:0-7453 GCA_964605685.1 uncultured Polyangiaceae bacterium | reverse complement strand
TGCTCCAGGCGACGGTGCTCCGGGGGGCGGCCTTCGCGGAGGCGGCGCGAGCGCTGGGGGCGAGCCGACCCCGGGTGCTGCTGGGGCACGTGCTGCCGAACCTGCTCGGGCCGGTGGCGGTCCAGTGCGGGAGCGCGGCGGCGGCGGTGGTGCTGGGGGAGGCGGCGCTGGGGTTCCTGGGGCTGGGCCCCCGGGACGGGGTGAGCCTGGGGGCGCTCCTTGAGCAGGGGACGGCCGGGATGCTCCGGGCCCCCCATGTGCTCATCTCCAGCGCCGCGGCGGTGGCGGCGGTGAGCGGTTCCCTGCAGCTCGCCAGCGAATCGCTCCGGAGGGTCGCGGGGGGTCAGGACGATTTGCTGGAATAATTTCGCCCCCCCGGCGGGGCCGCGGCGGCGAGTACGCCGGAACGATCGCCGCCGGACTGGTTTGCGCGCCAGGATTCGAGTAGCTAGCCTGCCCCGTCATGCTGGCATGGGCGATCAAGAAGATTTTCGGCACCGCGAACGAGCGTGCGGTGAACAAGCTGCAACCCAAGGTTGAGGCCATCAACGCCATGGAGAAGCGGATGCAGGAGCTCTCCGACGCCCAGCTCCAGGCGAAGACCGCCGAGTTCAAGGAGAAGCTGGCCAACGGCGCCTCCCTCGACGACATCCTGGTGGAGGCCTTCGCCGCCTGCCGGGAGGCGAGCAAGCGCGTGCTGAAGATGCGCCACTACAACGTGCAGCTCATCGGGGGGATGGTGCTCCACTCGGGCGCCATCGCGGAGATGCGCACCGGCGAGGGGAAGACGCTGGTGGCGACGTTGCCTTGTTACCTCAACGCGCTGGAGGGCAAGGGCGTCCACGTGGTCACGGTGAACGACTACCTGGCGCGGCGCGACTGCGAGTGGATGTCCCGGCTCTACAACTGGATGGGGCTGACCACGGGGGTCGTCGTCAACATGCAGGACGACGCGGAAAAGAAGATCGCGTACCGGGCGGACATCACCTACGGCCAGAACAACGAGTTCGGCTTCGACTACCTCCGCGACAACATGAAGTTCAGCGCCCTCGACTACTGCCAGCGGCCGCTGAACTACGCCATCGTCGACGAGGTGGACTCGATCCTCATCGACGAGGCCCGCACGCCCCTCATCATCAGCGGCCAGGGCGAGCGCTCCAGCGAGAAATACACGATCATCAGCAACCTGGTCCCCAGCCTCACCCTCGACGAGCACTACACCGTCGACGAGAAGGGCCACTCTGTCTCCCTCACCGACGAGGGCGTCGAGCGCATCGAGAGCCTGCTGTCGCTGGATAACCTCTACGAGCCGGAGCACCTCGAGACCCTCCACATCCTCAACCAGTGCCTCCGCGCCCACGCCCTCTACAAGCGGGACCAGCACTACATCGTCCGCGACGGCAAGGTGATGATCGTCGACGAGTTCACCGGCCGCATCCTCGAGGGGCGCCGCTGGAGCGACGGGCTCCACCAGGCGGTCGAGGCCAAGGAGGGCGTCCGCATCCAGGACGAGTCGCGCACCATGGCGACCATCACCTTCCAGAACCTCTTCCGCATCTACAAGAAGCTCTCCGGGATGACCGGCACCGCCACCACCGAGGCCGCCGAGTTCCACTCCACCTACAAGCTGGACGTCGTCTCCATCCCCACCAACAAGGCGGTCCTCCGCGTCGACCACGAGGACGTGGTCTACAAGACCGAGCGGGAGAAGTTCCGGGCCGTCGTCAAGGAGATCATGGAGTGCCACGAACGCGGCCAGCCGGTCCTCGTCGGCACCACCTCCGTCGAGAAGAGCGCCGCGCTGGCCGCCATGCTCAAGAAGAAGAAGGTGCCCCACGGCGTCCTCAACGCCAAGCACCACGAGAACGAGGCCTACATCGTCGCCCAGGCCGGCCGCAAGGGCGCCATCACCGTCTCCACCAACATGGCCGGTCGCGGCACCGACATCCTCCTCGGCGGCAACCCGGAGATGATCGCCAAGCAGATGTTCCGCGAGCAAAACAGGCTCCCCGACGCCGAGCCGGAGGCCTTCGAAAAGCTGCTGAAAGAGCTGGAGGAGCGCTGCGCCAGGGAGCGCGAGGAGGTCAAGGAGGCCGGCGGGCTCCACATCGTCGGCACCGAGCGCCACGAGTCCCGCCGCATCGACAACCAGCTCCGCGGCCGCGCCGGTCGCCAGGGCGACCCGGGCACCTCCCGCTTCTACCTCTCCCTCGAGGACGACCTGATGCGCATCTTCGCCGGCGACCGGGTCAAGGTCATGATGGACCGCCTCGGCATGCCCGACGACGAGCCCATCGAGCACCCCTGGGTCACCAAGAGCGTCGAGAACGCCCAGCGCAAGGTCGAGGAGCGCAACTTCGACATCCGCAAGCACCTCCTCGAATACGACGACGTGATGAACGCCCAGCGCAAGCGCGTCTACGCCCTCCGCCAGCAGCTCCTCGTCGGGCGCTACGAGACCGAGGCCCGCGACGAGGACGGCCGCAGCACCGGCAAGAAGAAGATCTTCAAGCCGCGCCCCGACATCATCGAGGCCACTTCCCCCGTCATCCACCAGCTCCTCGGCGCCTTCTGCTCCCCCCCCGTCCTCCCCCGCAACGACGACGGCTCGCCGCGTGACCTCTCCCGCGACGACCTCAAGAAGGCCGACTCCCTCTCCAGCCTCGAGCAGCTCCAGCGCGAGATCTACCAGGCCTGGGGGGTCAAGGTTGACATGGATGGGCGCGAGAACGACGTCCTCGGCCTCCTCGACGAGCTCCTCAAGAGCGTCCCCGTCGCCCTCACCGAGCAGCGCGAGCGCCTCTTCGACCTCATCGACGAGGTCATCTGCTCCGCCGTCGAGAAGGCCTGCCCCGCCAACAAACCCCCCGAGGACTGGGACTGGCACGCGCTGCAGGAGGCCATGAACGACCTCTTCGGCATCGACACCGAGGGCGTCGAGGAGCTCGCCGACCAGGAGCGCGTCGCCGAGTTCCTCTACAAGGCCGCGGAAAAGCAGCAAATTTCCCGGGAGAAAGCCCTCGGCATCGAGCTATCCCTCCGGGTCTTCCGCCATATCTACCTCGAAGAGATCGACCGCGCCTGGGTCGACCACCTCACCAACATGGACCACCTCCGCGACGGCATCGGCCTCCGCGGCTACGGCCAGAAGGACCCGAAGCAGGAATACAAGAAAGAGGGCTACAACCTCTTCGTCAACATGATGGCCAGCGTCTCCGAGCAGGTCGTCAAGAAGATGCTCCACGTCGAGGTCCACGCCCCCGAGGATGAGGCCATGATCGAGCAGAACGACCTCCTCCGCCACCAGGAAGCCCTCGCCCACGCCCTCGCCTCCCACGGCGAGGACCAGGAGCCCGCCCTCCCCGGCGGCGAGATGCTCGAGGACACCCCCGTCCCCTTCACCCCCGAGGAGCCCCGTATCGCCATGGAAGAAGAGTGCCCCTGCGGCTCCGGCAAGCCCTTCAGCGCTTGCCACGGCGCCCCCGAAGCCTTCGCCGGCTGAGCGCCACCCCCACCGCAGCCCGCTCCGCGAAGGCATCCCCCTGGAGCCTCCGCCGGCGGAACATCGCCCCGCTCAGACGGGGAAGTAACGGGTCAGCCGCTTCAACCCCTCCTTGCGGATCTTGTTCTCCGTCACCGCCTGGTGGATCGGCCGGGTGATGTCGTCGATATCCTCCCGGAGCGCCTTGGCGATCTCGCTCACCGAGATCCCCTTCGGAAAATCCTTCGCGGAGTCGTACACGTACTTCACGATCTTCCCCTGGAGCGCCGTGATCTCCTCCGAGCTGCGACGGTTGCGCGCCTTCTTGCCGCGCTCCGCCTTCTCCGCCTTCTCGGCTTTCGCCTTCGGTGGACGGCCCCGGGGAGCCTTGGGGGCAGACGGCGCCGCGGCCGGGGCAGAGCGCCGCACGCCCTTGCCCGCAAGCTGCGCGAATTCCTCGATGGATGCCCCGACCAGCGCCCGGACAACATCCTGAACAAAACCATGCGCGATCTTCTGGATCGTCGTCTCAATGTTTGCCATGAACGCTTTATGAAGGCACCGCAAGAGAATACGCAAGAAGTTTCTCGCTAACCTTGTAAGAAAAAAATCCCCCGGACTCGCCGGAACCAATCCGAAAACCTGGCAGGAAAACCTCTCCCCGACCTCATCCCCTCCCCCAGCCTGTGGTAAACCCCCCCCCCATGACGACCCGCCGCCGCTTCCTCCTGGCCCTGGCGGCCTCGGCGCTCGCAGGTGCCTGCAAGCGCGACCAGCCCGAGGGCATCTCCCCCTCCGACCGCGCCCTCCCCCCCCTCTCCCTCCGCGACGATACCCCCAACCTCCTCCTCACGTACGTCGATGCACGGGGTCAATTCCACACCACCCAGCGGATCGACGACGTCCCCCAGGAGTACCGCGACCCCGTCCGCGTCGTGATCACCACCCAGGACGAGGGCACCTCCACCCACCTCCTCTACGTGGCCAACCTCCGGGACAAACGGCCGGACGGCACCTACCCGGTATCCTCCATGACCCGCCCCCAGTGGGAGGCCCTCGCCGCCCAGCGCCGGGGAGGACCCGCGGTGGCGTCTGGCGCTCCTCCTCCGAGGTCCACCGCCGCCCCGACCGCCCCGGCCCAGGTGATCGTCTACGGCGCCTCCTGGTGCGGACCGTGCCACGACGCGCAGAGCTTCCTCAAGGCCCGCGGGGTGCCCTTCGCTTACCACGACATCGACGTCGAAGAAGGAGCCCGCCAGGAGATGAACCGGAAGCTGGACCGGGCCGGGATGCGCAAGGGGACGATCCCGGTGCTGGACGTCAAAGGGCGCATGCTGGTCGGCTTCGATCCCACCGCGCTCCAGGCGGCGCTCAAGGCGGCCTTCGGCGACGGCTCCGCGCTGTGATCGGCTCCCGGGTGCCAACCTGGGGCTTCTTTGCTCTACCATGGCTCGATGCACGGAAAGAAGACAGCCCTCGCGGCGGCCCTCGCGGCGTCGCTCCTGATCCCGCGGAGCGCCGGGGCCTTCTGCGGGTTCTACGTGAGCGGGGCGACCGGGGAACTCTACAACAACGCGACCCAGGTGGTGCTGATGCGCGAGGGGACGCGCACGGTGCTGAGCATGGCCAACAACTACCAGGGGCCGCCCAGCGACTTCGCCATGGTGGTCCCCGTGCCGGTCATCTTGCAGAAGGAGAACGTCAAGACCCTGCCGGCGGAGCTCTTCAAGAAGGTGGACGGGATGGCCGCTCCGCGCCTCGTCGAGTACTGGGAGCAGGACCCTTGCTCGCCTGTCCTCGAAGGGCTCGGCCTCGCCGGGGCGGGCTTCGGCGGGGGCGGCATCGGGAGGGGAATGGGGCTCGGCGCGGGCAAGCTCGGGGTGAAGATCGAGGCGCAGTTCGAGGTGGGGGAGTACGAGGTGGTGATCCTGTCGGCCAAGGACTCCACGGGCCTCGACGCCTGGCTGCGCCAGGAGAAGTACAACATCCCCCAGGACGCCGAGCCGGTGCTCAAGCCCTACGTCCAGGCGGGCATGAAGTTCTTCGTCGCCAAGGTGAACATCGCCAAGGTGAAGAAGGAGGGGAACAGGACCATGCTGTCCCCGCTTCGCTTCCACTACGACAGCGAGAAGTTCGAGCTGCCGGTGCGGCTGGGGCTGCTCAACTCGTCCGGCAAGCAGGATCTGCTCATCCACATCCTCGCCCGGGGCAAGCGCTACGAGGTCGCCAACTACAGGAACGTCACCATCCCCACCAACCTCGACGTCGGCGAGATCACCAAGGAACAGTTCGCCACCTTCTACGCCGCCCTCTTCGACCAGACCCTGGAGAAGAACCCGAAGGCGGTCGTCACCGAGTACGCCTGGGACGCCTCCACCTGCGACCCCTGCCCCGGACCCACCCTCTCCTCCAGGGATTTCACCACCCTCGGCGACGACGTCCTCCCCAGAAAGGACGACAGCGAGCGGATCGGTCGCGGCGGCTTCGTGCTGACCCGGCTCCACGCTCGCTACAGCAAGGACACCCTCGGCGACGACCTCATCTTCAAGGAGGCCCCGCCCATCACCGGAGGCCGCGAGGTCCGCCGCGACGGCAAGGCCCTCGAGCAAGGCGCATCGCCCGGAGCGTCCAACAACTTCCAGGGGCGCTATGCCATCCGTCACCCCTGGAAAGGCCCCGTCGCGTGCAAGGAGCCCAGCTTCGGTCGCTGGGGTGGCCCCCCGGAAGGGATCCGCAAGGAGACCCGTACCGCGGTGGGGGTCGCCTTCGCCCCACGAGGCGGCGTCCAGCTCCCCGCGTTCCTGGCGCAGGATCTCCCTGAGCTGGACGTGAAGGGGCAAGCCGCCCCGGTCTCCCCGGTCCCGCTGGCCAGCGCCTCCGGCTCCTCCAGCGCGGCGGCGGCGCCGACCAGCCTGAGCACGACCGTGCCCTCCGCAGCGCCGGCGGCGAGCGCCGAGGTGGGCGGTGGAGCCGAGGTCAAGAAATCCTGCGCCTGCTCGTTGCCCGGAACTTCTCTACCTGACCGCGGCGGCTGGCTGGCCGGGGTTGCGCTCGGGCTCCTGGGGCTACGGCGACGTCGGGCCCCGTGAGGCCCGGGGACTCCCGGCCTCCCCGGCGCGGCGGGACGAGCGCCGACCGCGGGATCGGTTATCGTTCCGCGCCATGAGCGATCTCTCCCGGGCCCTGGTGTTCCTCTGCGACGATCTCTTCTTCGCCGTACTGGCCTCCGAGAACCTCGACGGCGACCCCTGGGAGGATCTCCTCCGGCGCCGCGCCGAGGCGGAATCCCCACCGCTCCTCGGCGGCGAGCCCCTCTCCTGGGCCCTGGCCCGGATCAAGGACGCCTCCGCCACCTGCCCACCGGCCTTCCTGCCCATGCAGGATCTGATCGCCGGCGGCCTCACCCTCAACGCCGGAGCCCGCGGGGTGCGCTCGCTGTTCTCCTCCAAGCCGAGCGACAAGGATATCCTCCGGGTGAAGCGCCTCGGGACCCTCGCCTTCCGCGTCCTCGGGGCGACCCTGGGCGCCGATGGACCGCCCTCCGCGGACGAGACCTTCCAGCTCCGGGCGTTGCTGCTCTCTCTGGGGCTTCCCCCGGACGAGGAGGCGCTCCTGGCGGCCTCCCCGCTGGGCGACGCCACCGCCCTCGACGTCACCGGGGAGGTGGAGCCCAAGGTGGCGGCGCAGATCCTCCGGGGAGCCTGGCGAGCGGCGCTCCGGGACGGGCTCGACCCGCGGGAAGAAGGGGCGCTGACCACGCTGGCGGGGAAGCTGGGGATCCGCCCCGAGGACGCCGCCAGGCTCCGGACCGAGGCGGAGCAGGCGACGGAGGCCAGCCGGCTGCTGGGGCGAGCCGCCACCGACGCGCTCTACTGGCTCCTGGGAGACAGCGTGGAGGCGGCCCGGAGCGCGGCGGTCGCCGTGGCGAGCCTGCTGCTGCCGGACCCGGAGCGCGGCGCGCTGCTGGACGCG
>CAZSDX010000369.1:0-7454 GCA_964605685.1 uncultured Polyangiaceae bacterium | reverse complement strand
GAGGCCGGGAGCCGACCGGAGCCCTCCCAAAAAACGGCGAAAGTCGAGTCAGAGCACCACTGTCGAGTATTCTTCCAGTTCCAGGCGGCCCACGAGTATACCCTACGCCACCCCTGACTGCGGCGAGGGCGACCTGTCGCCGCTCCACCCTGGACGCCGCCCCTTCGCCGTCTCCAACCCGATCTTCCTCCAGTGATGGGGATCGGGGTGCGCGCCCAGGGAGCCTCCTGCCGCGCGTCCCGGGTGGTACCGGGCGCCGTGCTCTTCCTTGCGGTCGGGGCCCCCTGAGTTCCCGGAGGCGGGGGCGGAGCGTCAATCCTCCTCGGTCAGGAGGAACTTGCCGAGGAAGGAGCAGAGCACGGCGTTGACGGCGACCCAGCCGAGGAGCAACGCCTTGCCGACAGGAGGGAAGGACTCGTTGAGGACCAGGACCGAGCCGAGGTAGGCGGCGGTGCCGAGGGAGAGGCCAGCCAGCGTCGGGCGCAGGCCCTTGATGCCGAAGGCGAGGGTGGTCAACCCGAAGGGAAGAAGGATGTTCGCCAGGGGAAGCCAGCGGTGAAGCGTCGGGCTGAAGAGCAGGTCGAGGTCAGCGAGGGGACGCGCCAGGATCTCCAGGGCCAGCAGCGGGACAGGGCTGACCAGCGGGGCGAAGAACAGGAGCCCCGGTCCGGTGACGAGCGCGCCAAGGAGGAAGCCCGGGGAGAGGACCTTGCCGAGTCCGTTGGCCTTGCGGGCCATGTAGGCCGCCCAGGCGGCCAGCACCCCGAGCAGCGCGAGGCGCGTGAAGGCGTGGGACAGGGCGGTCTGCTTCACCGCCGCCGCCGCGTCGAGGATCCCGGCGCCATAGAGCTTCTTTGCGTCGTCGGAGGGGTCCACCACCCGGGCAGAGTTCTTGAGGGTGCGCTCGATCGCGTCGGGGTCCGTGACGCCCTGGCTGACCAGGAGCGCGGCAGCACCGGCGACGTGGGGCGTGGCCATGGAGGTGCCATTGAAGGCGGGGAAGCGCTCGCATTTCCCCTTGCCACCCTCGCAGATGGTCTGCTGAACCACGTCGACCCCGGGGGCGGCGATGTCCACCTGGGGCCCGCGGGAGGAGAACCTGGCCAGCTTGTCGTCCCGGTCGCTGGCGCTGACGGCGATCACCCCGTCGTGACCCGCCGGGTAGCCAACGCTCCCGCCGGAGTTGCCCGCCGCCGCGATGACCACCGTCCCCCTGGAGCGAGCATGGTCGATGGCCTTCTGGAGCACCTGCGCCGGGCGGGGGCCGCCCAGGCTGAGGTTGATGACCTGGGCGCCGTGATCCGCCGCCCACCGGATGCCGTCCGCCACGCCCGCGGTGGTGCCGGAGCCGTTGGCCCCCAGGACCTTGACCGGCATCAGCCTGGCGTGGAACGCCATCCCCGCGGCGCCGTGCCCGTTGTTGGTCGACTGGGCGATGGTGCCCGCGACGTGGGTGCCGTGCCCCTGATCGTCGTTGGCGTGGGGCGTGTTGTTGATGAAATTGAAGCCCTCGACGCAGCGGGTGTTGTTCAGATCGCTGACCTTGACGAAAGAGTCGTAATCCTCGCAGGCGATGCCGGTGTCGATCACCGCCACGGTGACCCCGCGGCCCGTCGAGTAGTGCCAGGCGGTCGGGGCGCCCACCCGGGGCAGGTGCCACTGATCCTTGAAGAGCGGGTCGTCGGGGGTGAAAAGCGCGTGGACCCGCGCCAGCGGCTCGGCGTACTCGACCCGGGGGTCCGCGTTGAGCCTGGCCAGGACCAGCCCGGTGAGGCCCGCCGGGACCGTGGCGATCTGGATGCGCGTCTGCGCCTCCAGGGCCGTGGGAACGAAGGTGAGCCCCAGCCCGGCAGTCAGCACCGACTGGATGTCGGACGCCCCCACGTCGTCCCGGAAGTCGACGACGATCTGCCCCGGGATATCCTCGGAGGACTCCGGTGAGATGGCCGAAGAGCGCGCGGCGCCGGGGTCGCTCGTCGACGAGCAGCCCGCCAGCGGTACCGCGGCCAGCAACAAGGCGCCCGACACGAGCGCGAACCGATGTGTGCCCCGGAGCGGATTGGTCATGACCAACCAATGTAGCTCACCCCCCGCCCCTGGCCAGCCTTCCCCTTCCCTGTAGGGTGTTTCCGGGGAGATCAGGGCAGGGAACGGAAGAAAAATCGGAGCGTCTGGCCTGACAAGGACAGTTCATCGCCGTCGCAAAGTGCCCTGCGGGCGATCGGTGTCCCCTGGTGCTCGACCCCGTTGGCCGAGCCGAGATCGACCGCGTAGTACTGCCCATCAAGAAACTCGATCGCCAGGTGCTTCCGAGAGATGACCGAGTGGGGGATGGTCAGGTCGCAGGTGCCCGGGGATCGTCCGATGAGGAAGTACTCCTTGTTCACCGGGTAGCGCCGCCCCTCGTACTCGATCTCCAGCGCGCCGAGGGGGATCCGAGGAGAGGCCGCCGGCTCCGCAGGGACAACCTGGCGCTGCCTCAGGTACGAGCGGATCGCCTCGTTGACCAGGTAATCCACGGAGCACTCCAGCTCCCGGGAGAGCTGCTCCATCGCACTCCAGAGGGCATCCTTGCAGGCGAAGGTGCGGGGCGAGCGGGCGAAGGAAGAGGCGGCGGGTTCAGGGGCCGGGAGAGGCAACCGGGTCGTGGGAGACTCGGGCGGCGCTGTGGAGGCCGGGCGAGGAGCCATGGCGGAGAGAGGTTAGCTCTTCGCTCTGGCTTCGAGGGCCTCGATCCGGGCGAGGAGCGCCTTGCCCTTGACCGGGTCGGTCATGTGGACGAAGGCGGCCATTCCCCTGAGCTGGGCGAGGGATTCCCCCTCCTTGCCGGGCTTGCCCTTCTCCCGGTTGTGGAGGGCGGCGCGGAGCTTGCGGAGCGTCTCCCGCGGGACACGGGCGGAAGGCCCTCGCTCGGTCTCGTTGACGATGAGGCCGGTGATGGCCTGGCGCTCGCCGGCGCGCATGATCCGGGTCTTGGCGGGGTTGAGGCGGAAGCCCTCGGACTCGAGGATGAGGCGGAGCCCCCGGAGCAAGGCGCCGGTCCCGGGCTGGGGGGAGGTCGCCGGCAGGATCGTCCCCGGGTGCCAGGAGAAGGTGAGGTCGTCGGCGTAGCGGGTGTAGCGGAAGCCGAGGGAGCGGGCGAGGCCGGAGAGGCGGCGGTCGAGGCGGAGGCAGATGGCGTTGGTGAGGGCGGGGCTGGTGGGCGCCCCCTGGGGAAGCGCGCGGGGGCCGCTGGCGACGTGGAGGGTCTTGCCGCGGAAGAGGATCTCCTCGCGGGGGGCGTCGGTGGACAGGAGCGCGAGCAAGGTGGCGACGCCCTCCGGGAGCCCTTGCTTCCGGAGCAACCCCTTGACCCGCTTCCAGGTGATGGAGGGGAAGAAATCCTTGATGTCGACCTTGACCACGAGAGGAGAGCCCGCATGCACCTGGGCGTTGGTGACGATGGAGCGGGCGCTGAGGAAGCCGTGGGCGGCGGCGTGGACAGGGAGCTTCTCCAGGACGTTGCGCAGCACCCAGCGCTGGGCGGTCTTGAGCTGGCGCTTGGGGGACGAGAGCGTGCGGGTGGAGACGCCGTCGCGCTTGGGGACCTGCCAGCGGCGGTAGTGGGATCCGGTGTCGACCTCCCGGTGGAAGGTGAGCCACCGGAGCGTGGGGATCGTGATGCCGAGGGCGTCGGCGAGCTGCCGTGCGTTCCTGAGGTCGAGCTTGAGGGCCTGGGCTCTGGCCTCCCGCTGGTCGTGGTCGAAGGCGTCGGTGCCCTCGGCGTCGGACCAGAAGATCCCGGCGCCGAGGTGGGTGATGTGCGCCGCGGTGTAGGCCTCCCAGGCTTGCTTCTTCAGCGCCCGGCGCTCGGCGGCCTCCGCCTTCTTTTTGTCCTTGTACTGGTTCTTCGCCTTGTCGGAGAGGCCGGAGGGGTCGACGCCATCGGTCAAGAGGCCCTTGGCCTTGAGCTGGGCGAGGATCCAGGCGTCGATGCCGCCCTCCGCCTCGATGGCCTTCCAGCGCTCGGCGCGCTCGGCGTGGATCTTGGGGTCTCGCCGGGGGTGGGCGGGCGCCTTGGCGGTGGGGCCGTTGGCGAGGGAGGGGGACGCGGCTTGCAGGTGCTTGTCGATCAGGGCAGTCACGGGGCCTCCAGAGGGGCGGCTAAGCCGGCCGCGTCGGCGTCGACGTAGCCTTCGGAAGACAGGGCCTCAAGGCGGGCGAAGTAGGCCTCGCGGGCCTGGTGATCGGTGTCGTACCAGAGGCGCTGGTGGCGAGGGGATGCGGCGCGCTGGCCCCACTGGACCTGCACCACCTTGTCGTCGAGGGAGACCCGGTAGACGGTCTCGTTTCCGCTGGCGTCGCGGCGGGTGAGCACCCGGGTCTCCGCCCGGATGGCGCGGCGTCCCTCCGGGGTCTGCCGGAGCGCCTCCGCCTCCGCCGCCTTGCGGGCATGGTGGAGCCGCAGCGCGATCATGTGCTCGCAGGGGCCTTCCCGGAGGCCGGAGCGCTGGTACGTGGAGCAGTTGCACCAGGCCTCGGTGACCCGTCCCTCGATATCCATGGAGAACCTCGGCAGGAACTGGCGCCGGGCCTCCTGGTCGTTGACCTCCCCGTGGACCTCGATCCCCTCGCCGCTGACCTCGTGGAGCTTGGTGATCTCGACGCCACGGGCGGCCTCCAGGAGGCGATGAGCCCGCGCCTCCCTCGGGGATCCGAAGCGGATGGTCTCGTCCGCCACAGGCTGCGCCATCAGCGTCCGGGGGCGGTAGGCCCCCCGGCTCATGTCGAACAGCACGCGGCCCCGGAGGCACTCCCGCTGGAGGGCCGCCCGGACCTCCTCGCGTGGGGCTCCTGCGGCCTTCTGGATCGCGTCGAGGGGGAGCGGTCCTTGCTCCCGGAGCAGCGCGAGCGTCCGGTCCGAGACGGCGGCGCCCCGGTCCATCGGCGGCATCAGCCGGTCGAAGGAGGCGGCGCTGGCCCAGCTGCTCTCGGACCAGCCGGTGAGCGCCAGCGTCAGGGTGGCCTGGCCAAAATCGAGAACCCAGAAGACCGGGAGCCCCGGCCCCAGCATCTGCACCCGGGCCCCCTGGAGGTACGGGAGCGCCCGCGCCAGGGACAGCAGCCGCTGGCGCCCGAAGGTGCGGACCACCCGGGGCGACTTCCCCTGGTAGGGGGCGCCGTGGCCTTCGAGGACCAGCTCCCATGGTTCAAGGACCATGCGGGGAGCGACTCCCGGGATCAGCTCGAAGCGGAGGCCGCGAGGCGGGTTCTTGGCCTTGCGCGTGCGGAGCGCGAAGAGCAGGTTGTAGAGGTCGATGGGGGCGAGGTCGCAGGTGACCGCAGGCAGCGTCGCCGCCGACTGCACCTGGAGGAACCCTCGCAGCCAGGCGTGGGGGACCACCACGGTGCGCTGCTCGCCGGGCTGCTTCCCTGGCAAGGCCCGTCCGATCGAGAGGTCGAGGGGGAGGTAGCCCGGCAGCCGATCCAGGCGCTCGAGGAGGGTCTCCGGGAGGTCGACGAAGGAGGTGCCGTGGGCCACCTCCCGTCCCTCGAAGAATTCGCTGGAGAAGGCCAGCCGGGCGTAGGCGCTCTCGTCCCGGGAGAACACCTCCAGGGAGGTCTCGTCCGGATCGACGGTGAGCACCGGATCGAGCACCCCGGTTTTCTTCTGATCCTCGGCGAACTGGGCGTCGATGAAGGATTTTTGCGCCTCCCAGATCGCCGCGTTGGCGCGCTTGCCCTGCTTCATCAGGTAGGCCAGGTACGCCGTCCGGTCGCGCCCCTTGTAGCGCAGGTCGCTCTCCAGGATGTGCAGCGTCGTCATCAGCACGTCCCGGAAGAGGGCGACGTCCCGGGGGCGCCCCCGGAACCCTACCTCGCCGCGCCCTTGATCGAGCGACAGCCTGACCGCCGAGGTTCCCCCGGAGGAGACCACCTCGCTCCGGGTGGCGTACTGGAAGCTGACCGTTTCTGCCGCTACCGCGCTCATGCTCGTGTCTCCTGCTGGGCCTTGGCCATCCGGCGCTGGGCTCTCCGCAGCGCCCGGTACGCCGCCTTGCGCTCGGCGGCCTCGTACTTCTTCTTGTCAAAGGCGATCCGCTTCAGGGGCTCGATCACCTCGGGGGCGCCGCTCCGACCGGCCGCTGCGATCAGATCCAGCAGGTCTTGCCCCTTGGCGGCGTCGAGCCCCGGAGCCAGCATCGCCCCCTTGCCTTCGACGAACAGGCGCGCCAGCACCAGCCGCCGCCCTTCATGGGTATTCAATGACTCCTCCGTGGGGGGTGGGGCGACGCTGGCGAAGGACACGGGATCGTGGGGCTTGACCCCGAGCATCGTCGCCAGCGCACGCGGGGCGGCGTGGCGCTGGAGCCCCGCCGCCGCCAGGGCGCGCACCGAGGGAGCGACGTCCCGGAGGGCAGCCTCAAGGGCGGTCGTATCCTCGGGGGTGCTGGCCAGCTCCTGGAGGGCGCCGACGGCCGCTACCCGGATCGCCTCGGGGATCTCCGACGGCGGGCTGGAGGCGAGCAGCCGGAGCCTCGGGAGCGCGTCGGTGGCGCGCCTCGCCTGGATCACCCACAGGAGGTTCTTCCAGGCGGTGACCTCGTCCTCCCGGTCGTCCGAGGGTGCCTTGGACCAGGCCTCCGCGGTCTTCTTTTCCGCGTCGAGGAGGGCCCGGGTCAGCTCGGGGGAGCCGGCGTCGTCGGGGCGAGCGGCGAGGAGCCAGGCGGCGCTGCCCCGGGGGAGGGTGTCCTTGTGCTCCAGCAGGCGCCGCAGGGGGGCCTCCGCGAGGGTCGGGCGCCGCAGGAGGCCGAAGCGGAGCTTGCGGGCCAGGTCCTCGTCGTCCAGCTCGGCCAGCTTGGGGAGCAGCAGCTCCGGGTCGCCTTGCGTGGAGAGGAACCGCGCGGACGACTCGGCGAGGTCGCTGTTGCCGCAGGTGAGGGCGTGGAGCTCGACCCGGGAGCGATCCGAGGGGAAGATCTTGCGGAGCGCCTTGTAGGCGGCCTCGCACACGTCGCTGTCGTAGTCCTTGAGGGCGAGGAGGAGCGCGGCCTCGGACTCGACGGCCTTGAGCTCCCCGAGGATCTGGGCGGCCTCGACCTTCACCCGCCAGCGGGTGTTCCGGTCGGTCATCGTGGCCTCGATGCGGCTGCGGGCGCGCTCGCCAGCCACCCACCGGAGGCCCCGGAGCGCGGCCTTCTGGCGCTCCTCGTCGCTGTCGACGACGCCCTGCTCCAGCCCTTCGAGGATGCGCTTCTTTGCCTCGGCGTCCTTCAACCGGTCGTGTATGCGGCCCAGCGCCTCGATGGCCGCGAGGCGCATGGCGGGCTCCGCGGGGGCCTCCTCGGTGCCTCCGGCGGCCAGCGACTCCAGCTCCGCCAGGGCCCGGGCGTCGCCCAGGGTCCCGAGGGCCAGGATGGCCCGGGGGCGCTCCTCCTCCTCGCCGGCCCGCGCGACGGGCGCCAGCGGCCTGC
>CAZSDX010000368.1:0-7455 GCA_964605685.1 uncultured Polyangiaceae bacterium | reverse complement strand
GGACGACGCCACCCGCCGCTACGCCCACCGCTGGCGCGCGCTGGCCTTGCCCATCCCGGCGGGGCAAGAGCTGGAGATCGCGCTGCGCTTCTGCCTGCACCACGCGGACGCCGCGCTGATCGGCACCCGACGCCTCGCCGCCCTCCAGGACGCCGCGGAGGCCGCAGCCCGCGGGCCCCTGGAGGACGGATGGCGAGGCCTGATCGAGGCGACCCTCACCGCCCGCGCCGGAGGCTGGGAGGGTCAAATATGACCCTAACCGGAGCGGGGTTGCTGGCTCAGCGCCCCTCCCCCGGGAGGCCGAGGCCGAGCTGGCCGGCGAGCTGCTGGGGGCTGACCACCACGGTCACCTGGCCCACCTTGCCGGCCATCTCCTTCCAGGTCTCCAGCTCCTTGAGCCGGAGCAGCGTGGGGTTGCTCTCCAGGAGCTTGGCGGTGTTGGCGAGCGAGCGGGTGGAGGCGGTCTCCTCGCGTCGCAGGATGTTCTGCGCCTGGGCCTGCTTCTCCGCCTCGATCACCCGGTTGAAGAGGGTCTTCATCTCCCCCGGGAGCACGATGTCCTTGAGGTCGAGCTGGAGGATCTCGACGCCCCAGCTCCGGGCGCGCTCCGCCAAGGCGAGGCGCATGCCGTCGCTGGCCGCGCCTCGTCGCTCCAGGAGCTGCTCGACGGTGAGCTGCGCGACGTGGTGGCGGTAGACGAGCTGGGCCTCGCTGTAGAGGCTCGCCCCTAGGTCGACCACGGACTGGGTGGCCAGCACCGGGTCGTCGATCCGGTACTTGAGGACGATGTTCACCCGGATCGAAGCCTTGTCCGCGGAGAGCACCTCCTGCCCCACGATCTGCACCTCCCGCTCCCGCAGGTCGACCCGCTGCACCTGCGTCTTGCGGTTGTGCTTGAAGACGAAGTGACGCCCCGCCGAAAGCACCGTGTGGAGCACCCCGTCCACGAGGAGCAGCGCCCGCTCGTGGGGCATCACCAGGACCTCCTCGACCAGATCGCCAGCGACGAGATTCGCGAAGCCCGCGGGGATCTCCCCCAGCACCGGCGCCAGGCTCAGCAGCGTCCCCGTGACCTGCGCGCGCTCCTTCCAGAGCACGTGGCGACCGGGCTCCAGCGCGTGGTGCGGGCGCCCGTCCACGGAGATCAGCCCCAGGTGGCCGTCCGGCACCTCGAAGACCTCGCCCACGTCCGGGCTCAGTACCGCCCGCAGCTCCGGCGTCAGCTCGGCGCTGGCGGCGTCCAGGTTGTAGACCACCGTCGAGAGATCGGCCCCCCAGGACCAGATCCGGTGGCGCCCCGGCCCGAGCAGGCTCCTGGGGCGCCCGTTTTTGAGCAGGAGGGCGCGTTCGTGGGCGTGGAGCGAGAGAGAGAAGGCCATGGGTACTTAAAGACACCTACGATCCTCGCCCTTCCCTCGGCCCTCGTCGCGGCCCTGCCGCGAGGCGGGGGCATCGGTCGGTTCCGCGCATCGACGGCTTGCGCGGGCGTCCCGGCGCCCGCAAGGCCCGGCGGAGGGAGGCGCGGGAGGGAGACGAGTTCGGGGCGAGGATCGTTCGGCGCGCTGTTCCTTGGACAAGAAGGGAGCGGGTGACGAACCCGCGGTCGGCAACCTTGCAAGAGCCCGGTGGACTCTCCGGGAATCGAACCCGGAAACACGATGCCCTGGAGGTGCAGGACGCACCTCCCCGACACGGAGGTTGCCGCGGGGGAAGGGCGCTGCTCAGGACGCCGCGAAGCGAGAGGACGCCCGGCGCGCGGGGAACCTGACAGGGCCGCGGCCTGGTCAACCCCAGCGCTTGCGGGCCTGCGCGGCGGTGAGGAGGAGCCCCAGCAACACGACGAGCCAGCGCACCTTGCGGGGGTCCGCCTTGCGGGCCAGCGCGGCGCCTCCCCAGCCCCCCGCGGAGGCCGCCGCCGCCATCAGCAGCGCCGCGTCCAGGCGCACGGCCCCGGCCCCCAGCAGCCACAGCGCCGCGACCCCGTTGATCGCGAAGCCCAGCACCGTCTTCAGCGCGTTCTTCCGGTGGAGATCCCCGCCGCCGAGGTGGTCGAAGAGCGCCAGCATCACGATGCCCATCCCGGCGCCGAAGTAGCCCCCGTAGAGCGCCACCCCGAGCTGCGCCCCCCTGAGCGACCAGCGCCTCGCCGGGGCGCTCCCCTCGGGCGGCGCTCCCCTCAGGTTCTGCGCCAGCAGCAGCGCCGTCGCCAGCAGCAGCAGCAGCGGCACCAGCGCGTCGAACACCCGCTGCGGCGTCGCCTGGAGCAGCACCGCGCCCCCAAGCCCCCCCAGCAGCGACGGGACCAGCAGGAACCTCGCCGTGGGCGCCTCCTCCGCCAGCTCCCGCCGGTAGGCCCACGCCGACGCCAGCGACGCCAGCGTCAGCGCCGCCGAGTTGGTCGCGTTCGCCACCAGCGACGGCATCCCCGCCGCCATCGCCGCCGGAAACGACAGCAGCGTCCCTCCCCCCGCCACCGCGTTGATCGCCCCGGCCCCCGCCGAAGCCAGCGCCAGCACCACGACCTCGCTCGCCGTCCAGCCCATCCCCTCCCCCATGCCTCCGCTTTTTCCCCGCGGCGAGCCTTGACCGGGGGGCGGGATGCATTAGCTTATAATCATCTGGTTATAAGATGGACACAGCGTTCAAGGCTTTGGCCGATCCGACGAGGCGGAGCATCCTGGCGTTGCTGGGGGAGCGGACGATGACGGTGAGCGAGATCTGCGAGCATTTCGCGATCACGCAGCCGGCGATCTCGCGGCACCTGGCGGTGCTGAGGGAGGCGGGGCTGGTGAGGGCGGAGAGGCGAGGGCAGAGCGTGGAGTACGCGCTGGACACGACGGTGATGCAGGACGTGGTGCGGGTGCTGATGGATCTGGGCGCGGTCCGGGGCTCGGCGGGCGGCGCGGAGGCGACGAGCAAGAAGGGCAGGGTGAGGCGATGACGCGGTGGAAGGCAGGGTTGGGTCTGTGGCTGGCGACGGTGGCGGTGTCCGCGGCGGCGGCGCCGTGGCTCCCGGCGAGGGTGCCGGTGCACTGGGGGCTCGACGGCCAGCCGGACCGTCACGGCTCGAAGTGGGAGCTGCTGCTGCTGGGGCCGGTGCTGCTGGCGCTGACGGCGGGGCTTCAGGCGTGGCTGGATGGCAAGGACAGGGTGAAGGATCCCTCGGAGAGCGATCCATCGCGGGGGCAGGTTTTGCTGCTGGCGATGGGGATGATCGCCTTCTTCCACGGGACGATCCTGGCGCATGCGGGCGGTCTCCTGAGCGACGGGTTCCGCAGCATGGGCGTGGGGTTCTCCCTATTCTGGCTGCTGATGGGCAACATCATGGGCAAGGTGAGGCCCAACGCCACCACCGGCATCCGGACGCCGTGGACGTTCCGTTCGCCGGAGGTGTGGCGGCGCACGCACCGACTGGCCGGCAAGCTGATGGTGCTGGCCGGGGTGCTGGGGCTGCTGGGGGCGCTGCTGCTCCCGGGGATCGTCAGCCTGTGGCTGGTGGTGGGGCTGGTGCTGGTCAGCGCCCTGGGGCCGGCGGTGTACTCCTACGTGCTGTGGCGCAGGCTGTCGACCTGAGGCGGGCTGGGCGATAATCGGCGCCATGCCCGCGCTGATCCAGCCGCTCCCGGAGGGGCCCCTCGACATCCTCGGCGACATCCACGGCGAGCTGGAGGCGCTACTCGCGCTGCTCCACCGGCTCGGCGTCGATCCGGAGCGGCGGACCGCCTCACGCCCCCTGGTCTTCCTCGGGGACCTGGTGGACCGCGGCCCCGACAGCGTCGGCGTGATCGAGCTGGTCCGGCACCTGGTCGAGGCGGGGCTTGCCCGCTGCGTTCTGGGCAACCACGAGCTGAACCTCCTCTGTGGTGAGAAGAAGGAAGGGAGCGGCTGGTACTGGGGTGACCCCGCCGATCATGCCCAGGTGGATGGCCAGAAGATCCCCTTTGCCTCCCGCATGGCGACGCCCTCGGAGCAGGCCGCCTGCCGGGATTTCTTCCGGCAGCTTCCCATCGCCATGGAGCGCTCCGATCTCCGGGTGGTCCACGCCTACTGGGAGGAAGATTCGGCCCGCCAGCTCCCTGCGGAAGGCGACGCGGCGGCGCTCAAGAAGGAGTGGCAAGCCCGGCTCCAGGAAGAGCTACGACGGAGCGGGCTGGCGCAGCAAGCCGAGGAGGAGAGGCGCGAGGTGGGGACGCTCCACGACCAGCACCGGCCGCCGCCGCGCCACCTCTCCGCGCTGGCGGCTTGCAGCGAGATCCTCCAGCGGTGCAACCCGATCAAGGCGCTGACCTCCGGCATCGAGGAGCCGGTCGCCCCCGGGGATCACTTCTTCGTCAACGGCAAGTGGCGCTTCCTGAACCGGGCCCGCTGGTGGAAGCGACCGGTGGATCGCGCCACGGTGGTGGGCCACTACTGGCGCCGCCGGAGCGAGCCCATCCCGGGGAAGATGGATGTGTGGGATGACCTCCCTCCGTTTGCCTGGTCCGGCGGCGTCTTTTGCGTGGACTACAGCGTGGGGCGCCGCTTCCGCGAGCGCCTGCGAGGTACGAAGCAAGGCTTCGTGGGGGCGCTGGGGGCGCTGCGGTGGCCCGAGCGCGTGCTCCTGTTCGACGACCGGGAGACCCCCGTCGAGACCCACGGGATGAGCCTGCCCGGACGCCCCTGAGCCCGCTCACCCGGAGGACAGCAGGCGCGCGACCTCACCGAAGGGAAAACGCTCGTCCGCGAGGCCCCCGGGGGTGACCACCCACAGCACCGGGAGCGACGGAGGCTCCGGCGGGAACGTGCCGTAGCCGTCCGTGAGGTAGATGCAGACGCCGCCGTCGGAGAGATCCTCCTGGGCGATGCGGGCGAAGAAGGGGACAAAAGATGTACCCCCGCCCCCCCTGGGGCTGGGCCGCTCCGCCTCGTCGTGGATCGAGACGGGGCCGTAGAGCTCCGCGTCGGCGTAGTAAAGCTCGCCCTCCAGGTGGGGGTACGCGCGGAGGATGCCGCGGACCTCCCCGAGGAAGGACTCCAGCTCCTTGCCCTGGATCGAGCCGCTGGTGTCGATGGCGAGGAAGACCCGGACGTTCTCGCTCTCCAAGGTCTCCAGGTAGAGCTTCTGGTAGAGGAAGCGCCGGTCGAAGCCGCTGAAGTCGGTGGGGGTCCGCACCAGGAAGCGCCAGAGCCTGGACCGCCAGTCGATCTCGTTCTCCCCGAGCTGACCGAAGATCCGCTCGAAGCCCGCCGGGAGGTTGCCGTGCTGGGCGCTGCGGGCCACCGCCTCCGCCTGGCGCAGCGCCCGCTTCCAGTGCTCCTCCAGCTCGAGAAGCCTCCGGAGCGAGCTGCTCCCCCCGCCCTGCGCGTCGTCGTGCTCGATCAGGCAATGGGTCTTCTGTTCGAGGAGCCTGGCATGCCGGTCGAGGAGCTCGTAGATCTCCTCGACCCGGAGCGACTCCAGGGAGGGCTCGCGGATGGCGCCGGGGATCAGCGTGAACCCCTTCTGCTGGGCGATGATCCCGTTGACCACCACGTCGGCGGCGATGTTCCACCGGTGCGGGTCGCGGGTGCCCCGGCGGATCGCATGCATCAGCGCCGCGTGGAGCACCTCGTGGAGCACCACGCCGTCGAGCTGCTCCCTCGGGAGATCGAGGAGGAAGCACGGGTTGTAGAAGATCACCTTTCCGTCGGTGGCAGCGGTGGCGATGCTCTCGCTCGGACGGAAGCTCGCAAACAGGGAGAGCACCGAGAAGAAAGGGCTCGCCCCGCGGAGCCTCATTAGCGACCCGCTGACCACCTTCCCCGCGGCCTTCGCCTTCTCCAGCCACGCCTCGGAGCCCTTCTCCTCGGTCACCGCCGGGAGCCCCCCAGGGCCAGGGCATAGGTCTCCTGCACCAGCTCCCGCAGCCTCGGATCCTGCTGGGTCGCCACCGCGAAGAGCCCCTTGAGCCCCCTCGCTTCCAGGTGCGCCAGCAGGTTGGTGACGAAGAGCTGGAGCCACTCCGCCGCCGCCCGATCCGCGAGCCACCGGAACGCCGAGAGCGCCTGGTCCACCGAGGTCGTCCGCAGGCTGAGGCCGACGGTGAGGGCGTAGCGCAGCGACGGTTCCTCCGGGAAATCATGCCCCTTGCCCTTGCCCTTGAGGATGTCCTCGATGCTCTGGAGCCGGTCGTAGAGCGACAGGAACGCACGAAATTCCTCCGCCGTCGGGCCGCCCACGGCGGGCTCGACCCCAAGGCCAGCGACGTGGAGCTGGCTGGCCATCACCCAGGACCGCGGCGAGGGCCAGGCCGGTCGCTGGTGGTCGATCTTGTGGAGCAGCACCGGCCGGTACGACAGGAACGCCACGATCTGCTCGTGGATACCCCGCTCGATGGCGTGGAGCTTGAAGCTCTCGAAATCCGGCAGCACCTCCAGGTGCAGGAAGCGGTTGCCCAGGGGCGCGGGCATGTCAAACACGCTGGCCCGATCCTCCTTCCGGTTGCCCGCGGCCCACAGGAACCAGCCGTCCGGCACCTGGTAGCTGCCCACGCGCCGGTCCAGGATGAGCTGCTGCGCGATCCCCTGCACCGCCGGCGGCGCCATGTTCAGCTCGTCCAGGAAGAGCACGCCCCGCCCGTCGCGCGGCAGGAACTCCGGCGGATACCAGCGGGCCACGCCGTGCTCGGGCACCGGGAGGCCCCGCAGGTCCGTCGGCGCGAGCTGGCTGAGCCGCACGTCGATCAGGTCAAGGCCGTGCTCGGCCGCTGCCTGGGCCACCACGCTCGATTTCCCTATCCCCGGTGGGCCCCAGATCATCAAGCTCAGCGGTAGCCGGTGCTCGACGATGCGCGAGAGGTACTGGCGAAGTTCTCCGGGGGTCATGGTTCGTCGGGGGGCTCGGTTCGGTTGGGGACAAAATCTCTGTACATGCTTCCCCCTCTGCCCGCCAGGGAGAGGGAGGCTGGGGGGTAGACCCCTCCATGTCACAAAGCGGAGGGACGAGGCCACCTGGGGGACGAGGAAGTCCTCCTCGGGAGTCCGCCATGAGCACCAAGCCATCCCCCCTCTGCGAAGAAGTGACCGAAGAGATCGCCCGCGTCCTGGAGGGAACCGCGGCCCCCGAGCTGTACGAGCACATCGAGGATTGCGATCGGTGCCGTGACCTCCGGCACGAGGTCTCCCAGGCGCTCGCGTTCGTCCGCCCCGCTGGCCTGGACTACGCCGCCCCGACGGACCTGGAGAGCCGCGTCTGCGCGGTGCTCGACCAGCGCGCCACCGCCGCGAAGCCGCCGGCCACCCTGGTCGATGTTTCTCCCCCGAAATCCACCACCTCCGGTGACGATCCGGCACCCTCGGGCAAGGTGGTCGCCGCCAGGAGTCGCCTGAGCGACGAGGAGTGGGCCTCTCTCACCAGGAAGGGTGAATCCACCGACCCCGCGGAACCCAGGGAGGCTCGGCCCGCCGACGCCAGCAAAGAGCCCCCTCGCCCCCCCG
>CAZSDX010000367.1:0-7467 GCA_964605685.1 uncultured Polyangiaceae bacterium | reverse complement strand
GCCTCCTCGTCCTCCTTTGCCAGGGCGAGGAGCTTCTGGTGGGCCCAGAGGTCGAGCCAGGCGCGGGCCGCGTCCAGCCGCAGCTCCAGCCGTGCCTGCTGGGCCTGGGCCTCGGCGGTCCTCGCCTCGGCGGCCAGCGCCTCGCGCCGTAGCCGTGCGGCGCGCTCCAGGCTCACCGTCTGGCTGAGCGATGCGGTGAAGTCAGCCCCTCGATCCCGCTCAGGGGAGAGCCGTGCCCCGAGCTGCACCGAGAGCACCGGGTTGGCGTCCAGCGCTGGAAGCCCCCGGGCCTTGCGCTCCAGCTCGGCCTGGGCGACCTTGCCGGCCGCGACCCTGGGGTTCCTGGCGGAGCGCTCCGCGGCCTCGACGAAGGAGAGGGGCCGATCCGCAGCCAGCGCGACGGCGCCGTGGAGGCCCAGAAATCCCCCCACCAGGGCGCCCGAGATCCTTGCTGGAAACCTCATGGCGGCCCTTGTAATGCGGGGAGCGGGGCGGAACCTGAGAGGTTCTTGAGAAACCCCTCAGGAACCCCGCGGCGGAACCTCCGGGCGACGGGCGGAGCGCCGGGGTGGTATCCTCCCTGGCCGTGACGCGCTTCACGAGGCTGCGGCTCTCCTCCTTCCGGACCTTCTCCTCGGTGCAGCTCTCCCTCGGCGACCGGCTGCTGATCTTCGGCCCCAACGGCTCGGGAAAATCCTCGCTGCTGGACGCGCTCCGGTTCCTCTCCGAGCTGCCTTCTCCGGGGGGGCTCCACGGGGCCGTCGAGCGCCGGGGGGGGCGCGACCTGCGCTCGCTCCGCGCGCCGGCGACCGGCGACGTGAAGGTCGAGATCGAGGCGGACCTCGGCGGTGAGCCCTGGGGCTACAGCCTCGCCTTCGCCCTGGACAAGCAGGGGCTCCCCCGGGTGCGCGCCGAGACGGTGCGCCAGGGGCGGCGCCGGCTGCTCCGTCGCCCCGAGGCGGACGACCGCCGCGAGCCGCCGCGCCTCGCCCAGACCCACCTGGAGCAGGCCAGCACCGCCGCACCGCTCTCTCCGCTGATCGACGCGCTCCGCTCCGTGCGCTCCTGGAGCCCGCAGCAGCCCCCGGGGGCGCTGACCCGATCGATCCTGTGCACCCCGAAGCGCCCCCGCGAGGCCCGCCTTCGCCGCGTCCTGGACCTGAGCCGCGCGGTGTTCCCTCGCCTCGACCGGATCGCCCTCGACCACGACGACCTTGGCGTCCCCCGCCTCGTCCTCCGGATGGACCGGGGGCGCGGCGCCACGCTCCACCCCGAGCCGCTGCTGTCGCCGGGCCTGCTCCGCCTGCTCTCGCTGCTCTGGGAGGCCACCGACGGCGCGGGCCCACTGCTCCTCGACGACCCGGAGCAGGGCCTCCACCCGGAGGTCGTCGGCCGCCTCCTCGACCTCCTCGCCGCCGCCGGGCCGCGCTCCGGGCGCCAGCTCCTCATCGCCACCCACGCCGAGCGCCTCCTCGACGACAACCGGGTCGCCCCCTCGGAGATCCTGCTCCTGCACGCGGCCCCCGAGGGTACCCTCGCGGAGCTGGCCGCCGAGGACACCCAGGTACGCTCCGTCGCCGCCGCCTCCGGCCCCCTCGGCCCGATCATCGCCGCCCGGACCGGACCCTCCGGCGACGGCCAGATCCCCCTGTTCTTCGACCCGCCCACGGAGTGATCCCTCCCATGTGCGAGCTCCTCGGCATGTCCTGCAACACGCCCACCGACCTCACCTTCTCCTTCACCGGCTTCTCCAGCCGCGGAGGCCGCACCGGGCCCCACGGCGACGGCTGGGGCCTCGCCTTCTTCGAGGGCCACGCGTCGAGGGTCTTTCTTGACCCCAATCCGTGCTGCGAGAGCCCGCTTGCCGCCTTTTTTCGATCCCACTCCGTCAAGACGGAGATCGCCGTGGCCCACATCCGCAAGCGGACCCACGGCCCCGTGGGCCTGGCCAACACCCACCCGTTCTGGCGGGAGATGTGGGGGCGCTCCTGGGTGTTCGCCCACAACGGAACGCTCCCCGGGGTGGAGTCCCTGGCGCTGGACCGCTACAACCCCATCGGGGAGACGGACAGCGAGCGGGCCTTCTGCTGGATGCTGGGGCAACTCCTCCGGGAGTTTCACGCGTATCCGGGCCCGGAGCAGCTCTTCGCGACGGTGGCGCGGCTGGGGTCCGAGCTGTCGGAGCGGGGGGTGTTCAACTTCCTGCTGAGCAACGGCGAGTACCTGTTCGCCCGCTGCGACACGAAGCTGCACCACATCCTCCGCAAGGCGCCGTTCGGCCAGGCGACGCTGGCGGACGAGGACGTGACGGTGGATTTCTCCCAGGTGACGACGCCGGATGACCGGGTGGCGGTGGTGGCGACGATGCCGCTGACCCGGGACGAGCAGTGGCGCAAGGGAGAGCCGGGGGAGCTGTGGGTGTTCCAGCGGGGCGAGCTGGTGGCGGAGCTCTCCAGCCCGGTGCGCCACGAGCGGAAGGATCACGTCTGAGCGACCTTGCGCGGCGGCTGTGTTTGTGAGCCTGCCCCCTCCGCGGAGGAGGGGGAGGCCGTCGCCACGGCTCAGCCGAAGAGCGGCATGTCGTCGCCAGCGAGGGGGAATTGCTGGTCGGCGGCGGAACCGGTGATCCCGGCGACCTTTCGGAGCGCCTTGTGGATGTGCTTGGGCTGGATACGGATCCCGTCGGGGTTGGGCTGGAGGGTCTTGGGGTCCACCTTGATGGCGCGGAAGCCCTCGTCGGTGGAGCCGACCACCTGGTTGCCCGGGATCCCTGGCCCGGAGAGGACCATGCTGGTGATGTTCCAGTGGTCCTTGCCGTTGCCCTCGTTGTAGGTGGGCGTTCGGCCAAAGTCGGAGCCGATGACCACGTAGAGCTTGCCGCCGAGGCCGAGGCGATCAGCCTCCTTGTAGACGAAGTCGACCAGGCGCAGCAGCTTGATCATCTGGCGGGTGTGGTCGTTGTCGTGGTTGCCGTGGGTATCGAAGCCGCCGATGGAGAGGTTGGCGGCGATGGCGACGCCGGCCTGGAAGGCGGTGAGGGCCATCTGGGCCTCCTGGCACATGCGCTCCAGGTCGCCGATGTTCCCGACCCCCTGGAGGTCCTCCACCCCCGGGTAGCCCTCGTTGAACTTGACCACCTTGAGGTTCTTGAACTGCTCGGCGAGGGCGGCGAGGCCCAGGTTGCCCTGGCGGGCGACGTTCAGCCCGTCCATGGAGCGGCGGACCGTGGGGAGGCGCTCGGCGTCGCGCTGGGCGGCGAGGCGGGCGGCCTGCGCCTGGGCGATGCGGGAGGCGGTGTCGCTGGAGTAGTAGAGGGGCGAGTCGTCGTTGTTGGGGTCGATGCGGTTGACGTAGGCGAGGCGCCGGAGCGAGTCGAGGCTACCGGAGCGGGTGAGAGGGACGAGGCCGGCGGTGGCGTCGTAGCCTCCGTTGCTGAGGAAGGCCATGGGCAGCGCGTTGCCCTGGGCGGCGCTCCCGGCGACGACGGCGCCGAGGGCGGGGAGGCCGTCCTCCGAGGCGCCGCTCCAGGTGATGCGGGTGCCGGTGTCGTGGTTGTTGGTGGTGGTGTCGACGCCGTTGAAGACGCGGATCTTCCCGTGGTGCGCCTCGACGAAGCGCTGGACGCTGAAGACCTCCTTGTCGTCGCTCATCCAGTTCACCGGCGCGTAGGCGATGTTGCCGATCTTGCCGATCTGATCCGCGGTGTAGGTCTGGTTCAGGGTCTTTTTATCGCCGGCCTTGCCGCCCTTGGGGTCGCAGAACAGGGTCGGATCCCAGCCGCCGCCGGCGTGGATGGTGACCCAGTAAGGGCCGCCGTACTTCTCCCCATCGGCGTGGGATTTCCTGGTCCACAGGGTGGCGGGCGCCGCCGCGGCGAGCCCGGTGAGGCCCATCAGCTTGAGAAAATTCCTTCGGTCCATGGTCGCCCTCGTCAGTGGTACAGGAAGCGGTGGTCAAGGAGGAGGTACGTGGTGACGGCCATCCAGGCCCGGATGGTGTAGTCCTCATCCTTGCGGATCTGCTGGTCGTCGGGGATGAAGGCCAGGTTGTCGTAGTCGTAGCGGGCGTGGCACTCCCAGGGGAGGTCCTGCTTCTTGTCCTTCTGGGACTCGTTGGCCGCCAGCTCGCGCCAGGTCTCCAGGAAGAGGTCGAAGCTACGCTTGATCTCCGGATCCTCCGGGGAGAGCGCCTCGCCGAGCAGGACCCGGTGCAGGTGCGTCAGGTTGGCCTTGATCGCCTGCTGGGCCTCGCCGACCGCCTTGTTGTTGAACTCGGGGCGGTCCTTCGGGTCGGCGACGGGGAAGAGGCGGCGCTGGTCCTTGGGCTTCCAGAAATCCCAGGGGACGGCGGCGCAGGCCATCTCGTTGGCCATGCGCCAGGCGACGCTGGCGGAGATCCCGTTCGGGGTCTGCAGCCGGAAGGGGACGTTATCCGAGTCGATCCCGCCGTAGAGCAGCTTGAAGTCATCCAGCAACCAGAGGCCGCGGCCGAGGCGGAGGTCCTTCCCCTCGTTCTTGTCCTTGATGATGTTGTCCCACTCCCAGCGCTTGCGCCACGGGACGCCGAGGGTCGCCTGGATCTTCCGGTTGAGCATCTCCGGGGTGAGCCAGCGGCCAGTGCCGATGCCCTCGTAGAGCTCGCCCTTGTCGCCGGGGGCCGCGGTGAGGGTCTTGCCGCGGTAGTAGGGGCTCTTGATGATCCCCTTGAAGACCACCTTGAGGTTGAAGTTCTGCGCTTTGAACTCCTCGCCCAAGGCGCGGAAGAAGGCGTCCTGCGCCGACCAGGCGGCGACCCGAAGGTCGTGGCCAGGGGCGTCCACCGCGTCGGTGGGGTACGCGAGGGGTTTGTGGCCAGTGATGCCGGTGTACACGGCGTTGATGGCGGCGATGACGAAGCGAGGATCCTGGACGACCTGCCGGGCCATCCAGGGGAGCGCGGTGGCGTAGGACTCCGGCGGGAGCATGGTGCCGCCGTAGCCTGGCGCCACCATGTCGCCGAACCACGGGCGGCTCCCCTGGAAGTTCTCGTAATTGTTGTCGTCGTAGCCGCGGAACCCGCCGGCGATCGGGTCCATGATCTTGTGGCACATGACGCAGTTCTTGTCCGTCATCGTCGGGTTCTCGTGGGCCGTGGCGGCCGACGGATCGACGGGGCGCTCGGCGATCTTGAGGATGTCCGTCGCCAGGAAGAACTGGTAGACGCGGCGCGCCCGCCCGCGGTTGCGGTTGGTCGGCGAGGTCATCCACCGGTTGAGGAAGACCGGCGTCGACAGCACCCCCGCATGCGGCAGCGCCTCCCCGGTGCCGAGCACGACCTTCGCCTGCTGGAACTCGTTCTCGTTCGTCGGGTCAGAGAACGACGCCTGCACCCCGTACGCCTTCGCCAGGAACGGGTTCACCACCGTGTAGTCGGCGGTGAGGATCTCCGTGAAAGGCCGGTCGTTCTTCACCACGTAGGTGATGATGTTCAGCGGCTCCTTGGCGATGGCCCGGTTGATCCTCGGACGATCCGGCGAGCTGTACTCCGGCGCCTGGTCGTTCCGGTACGGCGCCAGCGACGGGTACATGTCCTTCGTGTCCATGAAGTCGATCGCCGCCCCGTTGTACGAGAGGAAGCGATCCGTCAGGAACAGGTCGTTGT
Source organism: uncultured Polyangiaceae bacterium (assembly GCA_964605685.1). Classification (GTDB taxonomy): domain Bacteria; phylum Myxococcota_A; class Polyangia; order Polyangiales; family Polyangiaceae; genus JANWXX01. The sequence continues at coordinate 1,827 of CAZSDX010000367.1, read as the reverse complement.
AGATCTCCCGGATCCGCTCGTAGAACGTCTCCTCCGTCATCAGCTTGTCCAGGAAGGCGTCCAGCGCCGCGTCGTCCTTGGCGCTCGCCTCCTCGTCCCCCGTCGGCAGCCGCCCTGCCAGGTCGATCGCCGCCTTCCTCGCCGTCTCCGGGCCGCTCAGCAGCTCCACCCCATCGATGGACGCCACCCTCGCGTCCGGGCAGGGATCGCCGCTCTGGAACCGCCGCACCAGCTCCTGCAGCGCCTGGTGCTCGGGTCCACCGGGCTCCAGCACCGGCCCGCCCCCGTGCTCGAGCCCTCCGATGGGCTTCTCCAGCAGCTTGATCTTGTCGCCAAACTTCTCGTTCGACGCCTGGCGCAGCGACTCCAGGTTCGCGTCCAGGAACGACGGGTAGCTGGCCGTCTGGAGCACCAGCTTCGCCCCCTTCTCGTTCACCGCCTCGCCGTCCGGCGTGTGGCACCGGGCGCACTTCTCGCTCATGAACGACGCCCAGACCTTGCTCTCGAAGAATGCGCGGTCCGACAGGCAGGCGCTCGCCGCGCCTCCCTCCTCCTTCTTCTCATCGCCGGAGCATCCGGCGAACAGCGAGGCCGTCACCAGCCCCGCGCCAAGCCATGCGTTTCGATACCGGGAGAACCTGCGTGTGGGTGGGATCATCTGCGTCTCCGGGGTGCAGCGCGTAAACCTTGCGCCTGCCTCAGTATACCCCGCCCCACCCCATCCCCTCTAGCCTTATGTAGGCCAACCTTTCATCCTATTCCCTACCGCGGCGGTACCCGAAATATTTTCGAACCGCAGGGAAATTTTCCGGAAGGGGTCGCCTGAACACACCGGGAGGAGGTGTGTGCTCAGGTAATCCGAAAACACATCCAGGAAGACCTGTTCTCTGCTCAACCGAGGCCGTCCAGCGGCGTGCCGGCCACCGGGTTGCGCATGTAGTAGGACGGCTGGAGGAACCGGAGCGCCAGCCGCCACGGCGTCATCCAGGTCAGGTGGGCGCCGTTCTTTCGGTTGGCGAGGGCGCGGCGTGCGAGCCAGCCGCAGACCAGCTCCGGCGGATCGATCACGAACTTGAACAGCCAGCGCATGCGGCGCCAGTTGGCCGGGTCGCCCCCCTGGTACGCCTGGATCAGCGCGTCGGTGGCCACCATCCCGGGGCTCATGGTGCCGACCCGCACCGGCGATCCACGCGCCTCCCGGGAGAGCCCGTCGCTGAAGGAACGGAGCGCCAGCTTGGTGCTCGAGTACAGCGTCATCCCGGGGAGCCACTCGCCGCGGCTACCCCAGCCCTCCATGTTGAAGATCTGCCCCCTGCCCTGGGCCAGCATGCGGGCCATCGCCACCTGGGCGCCGTGCATGGTCCCAAGCACGTTCGCCCCCACCACCGCGTCGATGTCGCTCGCCGGCAGCTCGACGAAGGGGAGCTGCGCGTTGCACACCCCGGCGTTGTTGATCCACAGGTCGACGCCCCCGAAGGCCCGCTCCGCCGCCGCCCACAGCGCCTCGACCTGATCGCGCCGGGCCACATCGCAAGGGTGCCCGGTCAGCCTCCCCGGATCATGGCGCGACGAAAGCCCCGCGAGCGCCCCCTCCACGGCCCCCGCGGTGCGCCCCGACACCACCACCCGGCACCCCAGCCCCGCGAAGGCATCCGCCAGCCCCAGCCCGATGCCCCGGGTGCTCCCGGTGATCACCACCACCTGCTCGCTCATCGCCCCCGAGGATGCCTCAACCTCCGCCCCGCCGCTCGCCCTCCTGCTCAACCTTCCACCGAGAAGCACGCCGCGCCGCCGGCCCCCCGCGGGCGTAGCCGGGCCTTGAGCGCG
>CAZSDX010000366.1:5160-7533 GCA_964605685.1 uncultured Polyangiaceae bacterium | reverse complement strand
CGGCGCTGCTGGGGCTGGGGGCGGCGGGGGCGGGGGTCGCGGCGGCCTTTGCCCCGGTGGTCGAGCGGGTGAAGGTGCCGCTGGCGAAGCTACCTCCGGGGCTCGGGGGCCTCCGGATCGTGCAGCTCAGCGACGTGCACGTGGGGCAGACGATCCAGAAGGAGTTCATCGAGAAGATCGTGAATCGGGTGAACGCCCTCGACCCGGACGTGATCGCCATCACCGGCGACCTGGTGGACGGGAGCGTGGAGGCGCTGCGGGAGCACGTGGCGCCGCTGGCGAAGCTCAGGGCGCGCCACGGGGTGTTCTTTGTGACGGGGAACCACGAGTACTACTCGGGGGCGCAGGCGTGGGTCGACCACCTGACGGAGCTGGGGCTCCGGGTGCTGCGCAACGAGCGGGTGAGCGTGGGGGACGACGAGCGCGGGTGGATCGACCTGCTGGGGGTCGATGATTACAGCGCGCGGGGGCTGGCGCCGGGGCACGGGCACGACGTGGCGAGGGCGGCGGCGGGGCGGGATCCGTCGCGCCCCTGCGTGCTGCTGGCCCACCAGCCCCGAAGCGTCTTCGAGGCGGCGCGCCACGGGGTCTGCCTCCAGCTCTCCGGGCACACCCACGGGGGGCAAATCGTGCCGTGGAACTTCTTTGTACGGCTCCAGCAGCCCTTCGTCGCGGGCCTCGACCGGCACAAGGACACCTGGGTCTACACCCACCGGGGCACGGGCTTCTGGGGCCCTCCGATGCGGGTCGGTGCCTCCGGCGAGATCGCCGAGATCACCCTGATCCCGGCGTGATGCCCGTCGCGAAGGTCAAAACGAGCGGCTGAAGGCGACGCCGCTCTGGAGCGACCAGCCATCCACCGGGACGTCGCCCGCCACGGTGCGGAACAGGTTGACGTCAGGGAGGACCGTCCAGCGCTCGCTCAGCGGGAGGACCAGGTTCACGAAGGCCCCCGCGGAGACGCCCTGCGCGGAGCCTCCTCCGCGGGGCACGTAGAGGCCGTAGAGCGTCCGGGGCCCGAAGTTCACCGAGGATCGCGGCCCCAGGTCGTAGCCGAGCAGCAGGGAGAGCAGGCCAAAGGTGTGGAAGGCGTCGGTGACCAGCGTCCCCTCCCGGAGCTTCGAGATGGCCACCGCTGGTGCGACGGCCACCGCCCAGCGATCCCGGCGGTAGAAACGCCATTTTCCCCCGAGCTCCAGGCCCGCCAGGTAGAGCTTGGCCCCCGCCTCCAGGCCGCTCCCCAGGCCCCGCCGGGCGGCCACCTCCACCTGGGGGGCGAGCGCCCGGGTGTCCTGGGGGAGATCCCAGTAGCCCACCGCGTCCAGCGCGCCGGAGACCTCCCAGCGCCCCTGCGGCAGCGGCTCGGCGGCCTGCTTCATCGACAGCGAGGCGCAGCCGCCCAGGGGGAGCGTCGCCAGCGCCAGCAGCTCAAGGTTTCGGGTGCGCAAGGAGGAAATCCAGCAAGATCTCGCTGCCAAAATCCCGGGGAACCCGGCCGATACGCTCCTCCCCGAGGTAGGGGAAGCCGTTGGGCCAGGTGTGCCCGCCGCCCTCGACCCGGATCAGCTCCACCGCCGCCGAGCATCCCGGCCAGGAGAAGCGCGTCGAGCGGGTCCCGTCCCCGGGGTCCGCGTCCGGGATCGGTGTCTCCACAGGGGTCGTTCCGCACCCGTTCCGGGAGCGCCACCCCTCGGTGGACTCGACGACGCCCGCCTTGATCCCGGAGTTGGCGCCGAGGCAAGACCGGGTGGTCGGGGCGTAGGTCCAGCAGGGGTCGTCGGTGCCGTGGACCTGGAGCACCGCGACGCCACCCGGGCAGGCTCCTCCGGCGAAGGCGAACTGGTTGGCGCCGCCGACGGCGGCGATGGCGGCGATGCGGTCGGGGCGCTCGCAGGCGATCCGGTGGCTGATGGCGCCGCCGTTGGAGAGGCCAGTGAGGAAGATGCGCTTGCCGTCCACCGGGACGACGCGCTGGATCTCTGCCAGCAGGTCGTCGAAGTAGGTCAGGTCGTCGACGCCGGACTTGCAGGCCGGGCCGCTGGTGCAGTCGAGGCCACCCTTGCCGCCGCCGGCGTTCCAGGTGCGGACGTTGCGTAGCGGCCGGGAGCCGGTCCCGTCGGGGCGCACCACCGCCAGCCCGCGGGCCCTGGCCTGGGCCGAGAGGCAGGCGGGGTTCTCCGTGTCGCCGCCAGGGCAGGCGACCCGGAGCGCGGCGTGGCGGTTGCCGCCGCCCCCGTGGAAGGCGATCAGCAGGGGTAGAGGGGAGGAGCCGTCCCAGGAGGCGGGGAGTTCCATCTCGAAGGCCCGGTCGGTGTGCCCCGGGACCGGGCAGGAGAGGGCCTGCCCCGGCGTGACGGGCCTCCCGGCGCAGGG
>CAZSDX010000366.1:0-5035 GCA_964605685.1 uncultured Polyangiaceae bacterium | reverse complement strand
CGCGAACGCGAACCCGGATGACGCTGGGGCTGCTGGCCGCGGCCTGCACCGTGGAGCAGCCGCCCCCACCTGTTCCACCACCGCCCCCGCCCCCGCCCCCGCCGGCGTCGTACGCGGCGCCCGAGCCGGAGGAGCCGCCGCTGCCGCCGCCGGGGCCGAAGCCGGCGTTCGAGAACCCGGGGGGGATGTGGATGCCGCAGCAGATGACGGAGCATGCGGCGAAGCTGAAGGAGCTGGGGCTGGAGATCGACCCAGGGCAGCTTTCGGATCCGACCTCGAAGGTGCTGGGGGCCATCGTGAGCCTCGGGGGTTGCTCCGCGAGCTTCGTGTCGCCGGACGGGCTGGTGGTGACCAACCACCACTGCGTGCAGCGGGCGTTGCAGTACAACTCGACGCCGGAGAAGAACCTGATCCGGGATGGTTTTTTGGCGAAGACGCGGGGGGAAGAGGCGTGGAACGGGCCGACGTCGCGGGTGTTCGTGACGAGGTCGTTCCAGGAGGTGACCGGGGAGATGCTGGGGGGGCTGGAGAAGCTGAAGGACGACCGTGCGCGCTACGACGAGCTGGAGGCGAGGTCGAAGCGTCTGGTGAGCGAGTGCGAGAAGGGGAAGGTCGGGGTCCGGTGCTCGGTGGCGAAGTTCTTCGACGGCGCGAAGTATTTCCGGATCGAGCAGCTGGAGCTGCGGGACATCCGGCTGGTGTACGCACCGCCGGAGAGCATCGGGAATTACGGGGGCGAGGTCGACAACTGGCGGTGGCCCCGGCACACCGGCGATTTCTCGTTCTACCGGGCCTACGTCGGCAAGGACGGGAACCCGGCGGACCACGGCCCGGAGAACGTCCCTTACCGCCCGCCGGCCCACCTGAAGCTGGCGTCGAAGCCGCTGGAGGAGGGCGACCTGGTCCTCGTCGCCGGGTACCCGGGGAGGACGTCGATCTACAAGACCGCCAGCGAGGTGAAGGAGGCGGTTTCCTGGGCGTACCCGCGCCGGCTCAAGCTCTGCGAGGACTACATCGGGGTGCTGGAGGAGGCCGCCCGCAGCGACAAGGAGGCGGGCATCCGCGGCGCGCCGCTGCTCCGGGGGCTGAACAACGCGCTCACCAACACCCGGGGGCAGCTCGACGGCCTGGTCAAGGGGGGGCTGGCCGCGGAAAAAGAGAAGCTGGAGGAGAAGCTCAAGGGGTGGATCGACGGCGATCCAGGGCGGAAGAAGCTCTACGGGGACGTGCTGGGCCGCATGGCGCAGCTCCACGGGAAGCTGGCCAAGACCCGGGATCTGGACGCCAGCGTAGAGGAGGTCCTCCGCTTCCCGCAGCTCCTCGGGGCCGCCGTCACCGTGGTACGCATGGCCGAGGAGCGCCCCAAGGTGGACGAGAAGCGCAAGCCAGACTTCCAGGAGCGGAACTGGAAGCGCCTGGAGCAGTCCCTGGAGGCCCTGGAGAAGAACTACAACCGGACCGTGGACCGGGCGCTGCTCCGCAAGGGGTTGCTCCGGGCGAAGGCGCTGCCGGGGGGGGCCGGAGGCGAGCTGCTGGCGGTGTTCACCGGCAAGAGCAAGCCGACGGAGGAGGAGATCGAGAAGGGCGTGGACCGGCTGTTCGAGCGCACCCGGATGGAAGACGGCAAGGAGCGGCTGAAGCTGCTGCGGGAAGGGAAGACGGCGGAGCTGAGGAAGAGCGGGGACGCGCTGATCGAGGCCGCGCTCAAGCTGCGTGGGCTCCAGAAGGCCCTGGAGGACCGGGAAGAGGGGTACGCCGGGGCGATGACGCAGCTGCGCCCGAGGTACATCGCCGCGCTGCAGGCGATGGCGACGGGGCCGCTGGCGCCGGACGCCAACGGGACGCTACGGATCACCTACGGCACCGTCCGGGGCTACAGCCCGTCCCCGGGGGCCCCGGTCTACCGACCGTTCACGCTGCTCCCGGAGGTGGTCGCCAAGCACACCGGGAGCGAGCCGTTCAACGCGCCTGCGGCGCTGCTGGAGGCCGCCAAGGTCAAAAAGAACCCCTACCGGGATCGACGCCTGGGGGATCTTCCGGTGAATTTTCTGTCCGACCTGCACATCACGGGGGGGAATTCGGGCTCGGCCACGCTGAACGCCCGGGGGGAGCTGGTGGGCCTGGTCTTCGACGGGAATTACGAGGCGATGGCGAGCGACTGGGTATTTTTGCCCTCGATCACCCGGAGTATCCACGTGGATCTGCGCTACATGCTGTGGATCATGGATGCGGTAGGGGGAGCCGAGCACCTGATGAGCGAGATGGGGGCCGAGGCGAAGATCCCCTGAGGCCCCCCGGCGGAGAAGGGGAGGCGAGCGAGGGAGACGTGGTAGCCTTCGGCCCATGGTCTCCCCTGAGCTCAGGGCCAAGGAAAGAGTTATCGGTCGCTACGCCCTCTACGGCGAGATCGCCGCCGGAGGGATGGCGACGGTCCACTACGGGCGCATGGTGGGGGCCGTGGGGTTCAGCCGGACGGTGGCCATCAAGTGCCTGCACCCGCAGTTTGCCAAGGACGCGGACTTCGTCTCCATGTTTTTGGACGAGGCGAGGCTGGCGGCGCGGATCCAGCACCCGAACGTGGTGCAGACCCTGGACGTGGTGGCCCTGGAGGGGGAGCTTTTCATCGTCATGGAGTACATCCGGGGCGAGGCGCTCTCGCGGCTGACCCGGGCGGCCCGGCGGGGAGGAGAGCTGATCCCGCCGCGGGTGGCGGCGACGATCCTCTCGGGGCTGCTCCACGGGCTGCATGCGGCCCACGAGGCCAGCGATGAGCACGGGCGTCCGCTGGGGATCGTCCACCGGGACGTGAGTCCCCAGAACGTGCTGGTGGGTACCGACGGGGTGGCCCGGGTCCTCGACTTCGGCGTCGCCAAGGCCGCAGGCCGGCTGTCCAGCACGAGGGAAGGGCAGCTCAAGGGGAAGTTCGCCTACATGGCGCCGGAGCAGGTGAAGGGGGGCGAGATCGACCGGCGCACGGATATCTATGCCGCCGCGGTGATCCTCTGGGAGACCCTCACCGGGCGCCGGATGATCAGCGGAGAGAACGAGGCCATCGTCCTGTCGCGGGTGCTGGAGGGGCAGCGGGTCCGCCCGACGGAGCTGAACCCCAACCTGCCCAAGTCCGCCGACGTGGTGGTGATGCGCGGCCTGGAGATGGACCCGGCCAAGCGCTACGCCACCGCCCGGGAGATGGCCACCGCCCTGGAGCGCGCCCTCGGGCTGGCGTCGCAGCGGGAGGTGAGCGAGTGGGTGGAGCGGGTCGCCGGGGACGTGCTGGCGGAGCGCGCGCTCCGGATCAAGGAGATCGAGAGCCGGTCCACGGTGAGCGCGCCCAGGCCCGAGGTGGTGTCGGAGCTGGTGGCCACGGCCAGGGCCGCCGAGCAGGAGGCGGAGGCGCCCACCCGGTTCTACCAGAACCCAGGGGACTCCCAGGTCTCTGGCGTCGCGGTGCCCGAGGGGGCCAACCGCTCCGTCGTCAGCAACTCGGTGGTCACTGCCCCCGAGTACCCCCAAGGAGAGCCGATCAGCACCGCTTCCCGGGGGAACGCCACCGTCGTCACCCAGACCCCCCGGAGCGTGAACATCGCCCTCCTCGCCCTCGGGGGCGTCGCCCTGCTGTTCGCCGGCGTCGCCACCGCCGCCCTGGTGGTCCTCGCCAAGGATCGCTCCGCGCCTCCCCAGGTCGTCGCCTCGCCGCCCTCCCCGACGGCGGCGCCCGTTTCCCCCCCGGTCGCCCCGCCCTCCTCCGCGACGACACCGCCCGCGGCCTCCCTGGCGACGTCCCTGGTGTCCTCGGCGCCTCCCTCGGCCTTGCCTCCCTCGACCGCTGCGCCCCCTTCCCCCCCGAAGACCGCCAAGACCACGACCGCGTCCACCGCCGCCCCCGCGACCGCGTCGCCCAAGCCTCCTCCCAAGGGCGACTGCGACATCCCTTACACCATCGGAGCTGACGGGATAAAACGCCCCAAGGCACACTGCTTCTAGCGCCATGGCTCTCCGGAAACCCACCTTCTCCCCCCGACCTCCTCCCTGGTTGCTCCTGCTGGCGGCGTGGCTCCCTGCGCCCGCCGCGCTCGGTGGCCCTGCGGAGGACAAGAAGGCCTGCCTGACCTCCTACGAGTCCTCCCAGGAGCTACGGCGCCAGGGGAGCCTGCGGGCCGCCCGGGAGCAGTTCGCCATCTGCGCCCGCGCGGTGTGCCCCAAGGCGCTCTCCGTGGACTGCACCAAGTGGCTGGAGGAGGTGCAGAGCACGATGCCCACCGTGGTCATCGAGGGGCGCGACGCCGCCGGCGGCGAGACCATCGCCATCCGGGTCCTGCTCGACGGCAAGCCCCTGGTCGAGCGCCTCGACGGGCGCGCCATCGAGGTCGACCCGGGCCAGCATACCTTCCGCTACGAGTACGGCGGCGAGCACATCGAGGAGCGGATCGTCATCCGCGAGGGCGAGCGCAACCGCAAGCTCACCGCCTCCTTCGCCAAGGCCGCCCCCGTCCCCAGCACGGCGCCCTCGACCGCCGCTCCTCCCTCGCCCAACCAGGCGCCTCGCCCCGTCGCGCTCCCTCCTCCGGAAGAGCCCTCCCGTTCTCGCCCGGTGCGCCCCGTCACCTACGCGCTTGCCGGCGTCTCGCTCCTGGGCTTCGCGGGCTTCGCCTACTTCGGCCTCACCGGAAGCTCCAAGGCCCAGCAGCTCGAGCGCGACTGCCTCCCTTCCTGCACCGACGACCAGGTGCAGCCGCTCAAGACCAGCTACCTCCTTGCCGACATCAGCCTGGGCGTGGGGCTCCTCGGCGGTGGGCTGGCGCTCCTCACCCACGCGCTCCGCCCCACGCAGGCCCAGAGCGCCGGGGTCAAAATAGACATCTCCCCCTCCCCAGGAGGAGGCGCGGTGCTCTGGGGAGGGAAGTTCTGATGCGCCCTGGGGAGATCCTCCTGGGGCTGGCGTGGCTGGGGTCGCTGTCGGCCTGCACGCTGCTGACCGACTACGACCGGTTCACCGAGGGGAGCCCGGCCGCCGGGGCAGCCGGCGCCGCGGGCC
>CAZSDX010000365.1:0-7541 GCA_964605685.1 uncultured Polyangiaceae bacterium | reverse complement strand
GCGGGAGACGGAGAGGGGGACAGGGGGTGAGGTCTCCCTCTCACGAATCGCGGACGGATCCGTCGAGGGTCACATCGCGGTGAGCGAAAGCGAAAACGTCGAGGGGGTGCAGCCGTTCCAGAACGTGAGCTTGAGGTAGTGCAGCCCTCCGTTGGCAAAGGTCACGGTGCGGCTCGCAGGCGTAGGGTCCTGATTCGAGAAATCGCTGCCGATGTCCACCCCGTTCCCGTTCTCCATGAGCGGCGTGAGCGAAGCATCCAGCAGGGTCGCGAGCGCTCCCGCGCCTGCTTCAGGCAACAGGGCCTTGCCCGAGAGCGTGAACTGGACAGCCTGCCCGGCCTGCGGAGCGAGCACGAACCACCGATCTTCTTCGCAGCTCAACGTCCCGTTCACGACGCTCCCCGGAGCGACCCCGAAGGCGTTCTCTTTGGTCAGGTTGAACGCGGCCTCGGCCATGCGATCGATGCTCGCCTCGATGGTGATGGGTACGCACTGCTCGACCGAAAATCGGAGGGTATAGACCCCCGACTTTCGCAGACTATACCATCGCGTTTTCGTTAGAGGCTCGTTTGGGTAGGGGGCGCCGCCAAAACCAACCTCGTTGAGCGATTCGATCACAGGATTCCCATCCAGGAGAAGCTTCACGCCCGCGTTGGCTCCGCCAATCGCGGTCGAAGGGACCGATATCGTCCCGCCAAACCGGTAGATCTCGCTGGCCTTACCTTCGAAGACAAAGTCATAAGGGGCGTTGCAGTTGGCCGTAGCGTTGATCTTTGCTGGGATCGTCGGATCTCCGCTCTCCGGGAAGCACCCTTGCGGTACGCACTTCCCTGCGTTGGCTCCCACGGCCACTTCACACCTGGCGTTGATCGGACAGCCATGCTGGCCAGGGGCCCCCAGGTAGGGCGCCGAGAGCGGCGTTGTCGAAGGGCGAGTGCAACCCGAGGTGTCCCCGCAGAGCGCGACCACCGGCCCGTTGCTTGTCCCCCCCCGCCTCCGCTGCCAGCCTCTGCGCCCCCCCCACCGGATCCAGCTTCGCCGGCGGCTCCGCTGGTCCCGGCCGCCGCGCCGGCCGACCCTGAGGGGTCCTCGGCGGGGGCGCACCCCGGACCGAGTGCTGCGGCAAGGGGAAGGATAGAAACAAGGGACACGAAGAAGAGAGTGTGTTTCATGATGACCTCCCAGAGCAGGCTCGCCAGTGTACCAAGCACGGTCGAAAGATCTTCCTTTTGGGTTGCTAGAGCCTTGTGGACAAGGCCCGAAGTTTGGTGCCTGTTGTCCGCTCTGGTTGGCGGAGGGGTGAGAAGCGGGCTCGACCTGCCCGGGTTGCCTTGAAACCACCCAAAGACTCGGGATGGGGGATGTTCCCGAACGCTCTCGAACAAAACGGCGAACGTCGAACCTGAAGTTGGCCCTCCCCCTCCCGGCGCGCTATGGCCCGGGTCATGGATGCCATCCGTATCCGGGGGGGCAAGCGACTCCAGGGCAAGGTCCACATCAGCGGGGCCAAGAACGCGGCGCTCCCCATCCTGTGCGCCACCCTCCTCTCCGACGGCGAGAGCCGGCTGCGTAACGTCCCCGCCCTCAAGGACATCGACACCACCTCCGCCCTCCTCGACTTCATGGGCCGCGGCGTCCGTTGCAGCCCCCCCGAGGTCACCGTAAGCCACCGGGAGACTGTCCGTCCGGAAGCTCCCTACGAATTTGTCAAGCAGATGCGCGCCAGCGTGCTGGTGCTCGGCCCGCTCCTGGCCCGCTACGGCAAGGCCCGGGTCTCCCTCCCCGGAGGCTGCCAGATCGGTACACGCCCCGTCGACCAGCACCTCAAGGGCCTCGAAGCCCTCGGCGCCAAGATCTCCCTGGCCCGGGGCTACATCAACGCCGAGTGCCCGCGCCTCAGGGGCGCCGAGATCGTCTTCGACATGCCCACCGTCACCGGGACCGAGAACCTGATGATGGCGGCGGCGCTGGCCAGAGGACGCAGCACCCTCATCAACGCCGCCATGGAGCCGGAAATCGAGGAGCTGGCCCACGTCCTCAACAAGATGGGTGCCCGGGTCGAGGGCGCAGGCACCCACGTGATCCACATCGAGGGCCGTGACGCCCTCGACCCCTTCGACCACGCCATCATGCCCGACCGCATCGAGGCCGGCACGTACATAGTCGCCGCCGCCATCACCGGAGGCGACGTCCTGCTGAGCAACGCCCCCCTCGACCACCTGGAGAGCGTCGCCGCCAAGATGCGCTCCGCCGGTGTCAGCGTCGAGCGGGAAGGGGAGGGCATCAGGGTCAAATCAGACCTCCCCTTGCGCGCCGTGGACGTCACCACGGCGCCGTACCCGGGGTACCCGACGGACATGCAGGCGCAGATGATGGTGCTGATGACGCTGGCGCGCGGGCGCAGCGTCTTCACGGAGACGATCTTCGAGAACCGCTTCATGCACGTGCCGGAGCTGGCTCGCATGGGCGCCGACATCGAGGTCCATGGCAACGTGGCCGTGGTGACCGGGGTGCCCTCCCTCTCCGGGGCGAGCGTCATGGCCACCGACCTGCGCGCCAGCGCCTCCCTGGTGATCGCAGGCCTCGTGGCCTCCGACGAGACAGAGGTGCGCCGCGTCTACCACCTCGACCGGGGCTACGAGCACATGGAGGCCAAGCTCCGGGCGCTTGGCGCCGACATCGAGCGGGTCAAGGGCGTCGCTGGCTGAGCGTCAGCAGCGCGTGGGGGTAGGGGGCTTCCCGGTAGCGGCGCGGCGTGTAGCCTCCCTCGGCGGCCAGTGCCTCCACCTCGCCGCGGGTGAACAGGTGGAAGAATCCGGCCTCCGGGGAGAAGTGCGGGAGGTCCGCACCCAGCCTCCGGCGGAGCGCTGCTCGTAGCCTCTGCTCCCGTCCTCCCCGGGGCCAGTCCACCAAAAAACTCGCCAGCACGGGCCCCTCCGGCGCCAGGCGAGGCAGGGCGCGGAGCAGCGCGGCTCGCTGCTCTCCGTCGAGCAGGTGGGAGAGGCTGCCCCAGCCCAGCACCACCGCGTCGAAGGATGCGCCGCGCAGCGAGGCGAGGGGGCCTCCGTGCCCCTCGACGGCGGCGATCAGGTCCGCGTAGGAGCCCTCGTGGAAGGTCAGCCCCGGGGTACGCTGCGTCAGCAGGCGCCCCGCCTCCGCGAGGGGCGGGCAGGGCTCGAAGGCGACGACCTGGAAGCCCCGCTGGATCAGCGCCAGGGCCTCCCGTCCGGCCCCGGCGGCGCCCACCAGGACGCGCCCGGAGGCGGGCCAGTAAGGGTCAGAAAATACCTCTTCTTCCCAGGAGAAGAGGCCCTGGTCGAAGGCGGTGCCGCCAGGGGAGTAGGTGGAGGATTTTTGGTAGAGGGCGAGGGTGAGGGCCTCCTGCTCCTGGGGGGAGAGGCGGGAGGTGAGCAGCAGGTCGCGGAGCAGCAGGACGCCCCGGTGGGTCAGCTCGGAGGCCCGACCCGCGGCCAGCACCCAGGGGATCCACCAGCGGGGCGGGGGGCTCATAGCAGCCGAGGCGCGCCGGCGCGGCTACGGATGACGCGGCGGCGCTCGCCCTCGCGGGGGAAGGTGGAGAGCGCGTTGAGGACCACCTCCAGGTCGCCGTCGCGGTCGGGGAAGTTCAGGTGCTCGGTGTCGACGATGAGCGTCGGGGCGCCGCCGGGGGTCTCCGGGTAGGTGGCGAAGAAGCGGTTGTAGGCGGCCACGAGGTCTTCGAGGTAGCCCCGGTCCATGTCCACCTCGAAGGAGCGGCCGCGGCGGCGGATCCGCTCCAGCACGATGTCCAGGGGGGCATGGAGGTAGATCACCACGTCCGGGGCGCGCACCTGGCGGATGAGCGCCGCGAAGACCGAGTGGTAGAGGGCCAGCTCCGAGTCGGAGAGGGTGAGCTCGGCGAAGATCCGGTCCTTGTCGAACAGGTAGTCGGCCACCGTGTTCTTCTGGAAGAGATCCTCCTGGGCGAGCTGCTCCTGCTGCTTGAAGCGCGACAGCAGGAAGAACACCTGGGTCTTGAAGGCGTTGGCCTCCTTGTCCCGGTAAAAATCCGGGAGGAACGGGTTCTCCTCCACGACTTCCAGCACCGTCCGCGCGTGGAACGCGCTCGAGAGCAGCCGCGTCAGCGTCGTCTTGCCGACCCCGATGCAGCCCTCGATGGCCACGTACCTCAGCCGCTCAGCGATCTCGCGCGCGTCCGCCATGGCTCCTCTCATGGCAGAGGCGCCGGAGCGGGACAAGGCTCCGCTCTCGTTCTCCCTGGCCTCCCGGACCCCAGGGGAGACGCGCCCGGGGAGACCCGGTGGTGACGCGGAGGTCAGCGCGGTTGGTCTGCTCCCGAAAGCGTGACCTCCTCTTCACACGGGATGTGCCGGGTCGCTCACACGCCCGACGAGGATCCCGGAATTTCGGGTGGTCCTGGCCTTGCTTGGGCGAGCCATCATGCAAAGGCAATGGCACAAGGTTCTGCTGGCGGGGGGGGCGATCTTCTTCGCGGGGTGCGCCCAGGCACGGCTCGCCACCGGCACGACCGTGATGTTTCTGGGAGGAGCCGCGGCGGTCGCGGGTGGCGCCATGGTGGGCATGGGGTCCTCCAACACCACGGTGGCCTCGACCTCTTCAGATGAGCACTCCGGCACGGCGATGCCGATGCTCTTGACGGGGCTGTTCGCCATGGGCGTCGGTGCCTTGATCCTTCCCCCCGCTCCCCGCGTGATACCCCCCTGCGATTGCTCCGCGCGGAGCCCCTTGCCCTCCCCTCCTTCCCCGGACGCTTCGGCCAGGTCCTCCCCGCTTCCTTTTTTCTCTGCGCCCCCCGCGGCCTCGACCCCTCCCTGTCCGCCAGGCACGGTGCCGTGGTTCGAGGTCGATGAGCCGGGGACCTCTCTGTGACCCCTCGCTCCGGTCGGGTGGTTTGGTGGTCTACCCCTGACCCCGGGGGCCGGACGAGGAGAAGATCGGACCGGAACCCACCGTCTCTACGAGAGAAAACCGTAGAAAAGCCGTGTATTTGGCGCCGCTATCGATCGCGACGAGCCCCGCATCGATCTCCTTGAAGTAGAAGAAGATGCCTTGCCGCAGGTCGAAGGTACCTGAACCGTGCCAGAAGGCGTGCTCGGCCAGGTGGATCGCGGTGAAGTGAGCCGTCGGCACCTGCCTGTGGAAGTAGGCCTGCGCCGCCGCCCCGAGCACCCTCTCGAGGTCCGGGTTTGGCTCCAGCGCGCCTGCTCGCATGAAATTCCTGTCGACCACCAGCTTGTCGTGGAAGTAGTTCCAGGGGTCGCGAAAATCCTTGGCCGAAACGAGGCGTTCCCGGAGGAGTCGCAGCCGCTGGGGAAGAGGAGCAAGGGGGATCTTGGGCATGACCTTGTGCAGGATGTTCAGGGGGAACAGGAGGGGTCCAGGAAAATCATCCAACCGCTGGGTCTCTCCGTGATTCTTGAGACCTCACTCCCGGCCCCCTCGTCGCGGGAGACGGAGAAGGGAGGGCGCCGGAGCGGGATACAGCTCCGTTCAATCGGGAGCGGTGGGCGCCCGAAGGGGGACCCGGGGCGCGCCGTCGAAGAAGAGCCCGTATACCTCATCGTAGAGGCGGTCGTAGGCCCGGGCGCTCATGAGCTGCGCCTCCCGGGGGGGCGCTCCTTTCTCGTTCTCCACGGCCTCCCGGACGGTATAGATGCTCCGGGGGCGGAGCGCGGGGAGCTTCCTGGCCGCGGGCATGGTGAGCGTGAAGGTGACCGGCTTCGGGGCCTTGAGGACGACGTCGAAGACGTACACCGCTCCCAGGGGAGACGCGCCCGGGGTGACCCGGGTGGTGACGCGGAGGTCGGCGTGGTCGGCGCTGCGTTCGAGGGTGAACACCTCCGGGGGGGAGACCTCGGCGAAGATCTTGCGGAGCGCCTGGAGGAGCTGCTCCTCGCGTTCCTCCAGGTGAGCCGAGAGCGACGGAGGCGCGTGGTGGACCAGCGCGACCTGGAGGGATTTTTTCCCGAGGATACGCTCCTTGAGCCAGGCGGCCGCCTCGGGGTGTTCCTTCGTCGCTCGGCGCTGGTAGCAGTCGGCGGCTTGCTGGGGGGAGCTCCGGGGGAGCACCACCGGCTCGCAGGCCGCCCGCTCCGCCTCCGCCTCGAAGGCCGCGGCGATCCGCTCGTGCTTCCTGCGCAACTCCTCGTCCTGGTTGATCCGCTCGTTCTCTGCCCGCAGCGTGGCCAGGGCCTGCTGCTCTTTCAGGCGCCTCTCGGCGTCCTCCCGGTTGCGCTGGCCGGCGATCAGGTACTCCTCGTAGGCCCGGATGGTGTGCGCCTGTCGGGCCCTGTCGAAGAGGGTCTGATCGCTCGCCTCATTCCGGATCTTCCATAGACCAAGGCCGAGGAGCAACCCGGCGCCCGCGGCAAGGAGCAGGCCGTGGGTCGGGGAGCGCTCCGGGAGGCTCCAGGAGCGGGCGTCCTGCCCCTGGGCCCCGGTTCCGCGGAGGGGGAAGAAAGGGTCCAGCTCGCAGGCGCGCTCGATGTCGTTCGACCGGGTGAGCGCTTCGAGGTGCCCCTGGCTGAGGGCGAGGGCCTCGTAGGCACGCTCGGCGTCGCCCTCGGAGGCCACCGGGAAGGCGTGGCGCGCGCCGTGCTCGAAGGTGAGGACCAGCACCGGAGCGCCCCGCTCTCCCTCGATGGTGGCCTGCTGGACGCCGCCCAGGGGGGTGATCGTGATGGAGTCGGCCTTGACCTCCAGCACGTCGAGGGGGAGCAGGTAGGTGCCTCGCGACGGGAGCAGGGCGCGGCGCTCGCTCCAGCTCCTCCAGCCGAGCGCCGAGAGGACCGCGGCGCCGAGCGCGTAGATGGGGGCCCAGAGGGGGCCCTGGAAGAGCGCGTGAGGCTGCGCGAAGTTGAGGGAGGCCACCCCGCCGAGCGCCGCGAGCGTCAGCGCCGCGAGGCCAAGGCGAACCCGGCCCTGGGCCCTGGTGTCCGGCGCCTCTCGCTTCAGGATGGGGGAGGGGAGGGCCGTCCCTTCGAGGACGCTCCGGAGGCGAAGGAGAAGGTACGGAGGCATCGCTCGCTGAGGAAAGGTGCGGGAGGGGCCCGTGTAGGGGCCCGCACGCATGGCCAGGAAGAGACCGTTGTGCCCCAGCTCGCGGTACATTTCCCCAGGGTAGCACAGCGAGTTTTCACCCACGTTGCGGCGGAATGGCCCCGGTGCGAACCAGCTCGGGGTGTTCCATCGGTCCCTGCTGGTCTTGCTCTGCTGGTGGGGCGCCACCAGGCGAGGCTCCACGTCTGCCGCACGTCCGCGTCGTGGTCAGCTCCGTGCGCAGCGGAACCCTATCCAGGACATCCGCTCCTCCGGCAGCGCCATCAGCCACGACGCTCCTTCGTCGGCGCCGCGCAGTTCCCTCCCCCCAATTGGGCCTCCTTTGGCTCCACCCCTCCTCGATCCTGTAGAAAAAACGCTTGCCTTTGTTTCTGCAGGGGGAGATTCTTTTCACCGAGGTTCACCGTGAGAGGTTGTCTGGGACAGAAAAATGTGCTAGAAAAGGAAGAATCATGCAGGTC
>CAZSDX010000364.1:0-7542 GCA_964605685.1 uncultured Polyangiaceae bacterium | reverse complement strand
GAGGGCCGCACCGGGCTGCGCGTGCACCTTGACCCGACCAGCGCCGCGCTCGCCAGCACCCCGCACGGGAGCAGCGCCGTCGCCGCCCCCAGCGCTGCCCCCCTCCTCACCTCTCCCCACCCGCTCGCCCGCCTCACCACGCGCCCCACCGCCTTGCCGCCCCAGGTCGCCTCGGACCTCCAGACCCCCAGCGCCGCCAGCACCAGCGCCCCAGCCCCCACCCAGGTCAGGTGGGCGATCACCGAGGAGGGTATCCTTTTACCCATGCCGCCGGCCAGGGCACCCAGCGTAGGAGCCGAGGCGACCGAGCTGGTAGGCGGCGATTCCCCGGGCGCTGGGGGGGCTCACCACGCAGGCTGCCAGGGGGCCACACATGAGCGCGCAGTGAGCGGAGCTGGCCAGCCCCAGGGAGAACGCCGCCGGGAGGAGCACGTCCAGGGAGGACATGGGAGGGGCCTATGCGCAGGGATTGCGCGGTGGGTGCAAGTCTGTCGTTCAGACGGGTTCGGTCTTCTGGGCCTCGGTCGGGGGCTTGCGGTCGCTCTTGGGGGCGTTGGGGCGACGGGCGAGGCCGTACTCGTGGAGGCGGTACTGGATGGTGCGGACGCTGATGTCGAGCATGCGAGCGGCGCGGGTGGTGCTGCCGCCGACGGCCTCCAGGGTGGAGAGGATGGCGTGGCGCTCGATCTCGGCGAAGGTGGAGCCCGGGATGCGGACGACGGCGCGGTGGGGGGTGTTGAGGGAGACCGGGAGGCACTGGGGGGTGATCTGGTCGCCCTCGCAGAGGACGACGGAGCGCTCGATGACGTTCTCCAGCTCGCGGACGTTGCCGGGCCAGCCGTGCTCGGAGAGCTGGGTGATGGCTTCCGGGGAGAATCCCTGGATCTGCTTGCCGTTCTCCGCGGCGTATTTCTTCAAGAAGTGCTCGGCCAGCACCAGGATGTCGCCGGGGCGGACCCGGAGGGGGGGCATCTCGATGCTGACGACGTTGAGGCGGTAGTAGAGGTCTTCCCGGAAGCGACCCTCGCGGACCTCTTCCTCCAGGCGGCGGTTGGTGGCGGCGATGACGCGGACGTCGACCTTGAGGGTCTCGTTGCTGCCGACGCGCTCGAAGGTACGCTCCTGGAGGAAGCGGAGCAGCTTCACCTGGGTGCTCATGGGGATTTCCCCGATCTCGTCGAGAAAGAGGGTGCCGCCGTCGGCCTGCTTGAAGCGGCCCTCGCGGCGGCCCATGGCGCCGGTAAACGAGCCCTTCTCGTGGCCAAAAAGCTCGCTCTCCAGCAGGGTCTCCGCGAGGGCGGCGCAGTGCAGCTTGACGAAGGGGCCGTGCTTGCGGGGGCTGGCCTGGTGGATCGCCTGGGCGACGAGCTCCTTGCCGGTGCCGCTCTCGCCGGTGATCAGCACGCTGGCCCGGGTAGGGGCCACCTGGCCGATCACCTTGAAGACCGTCTGCATCGGGGAGCTGTCGCCGATGAGGTTGGCCGGGCGGAAGCGCTCCTCCAGGCGACCCCGCAGCGCCCGCACCTCGTCGCGCACCTTGCGGTTGCGGAGCATCCGCTCCAGGACCACCACCAGCTCGTCGATCTGGACGGGTTTTTCCAGGTAATCTTCGGCCCCGGCCTTCATCGCCGCGATGGCGGACTCCACCGCTCCGTGGGCCGTCACCATCAGCACCGGGAGATCCTCGTAGGTCTGCCGGGCTCGCTTCAGCAGCTCCAGCCCGTCGATCCTCGGCATTTTCAGGTCCGTGACGACCACATCGAAGCTCCCCGAGGCGAGCAGATCCAGGGCTTCTGCGCCGTCCGCCGCGGTGCTCACGGTGAACCCCTCCTGTTCCAGGAGGGCCTTCATGCCACGCCGTGCGTTGGCCTCGTCGTCGACCACCAGCACCGTCCCTCGCACTCGTTCGTCCGTCATCGCTTGCCTCGTGTACGCAACTCATGCACCCCCGCTCGGGGCTCCCCGGAAGAAAGCAAGGGCTGTACCTACCCCGGTGCCCCTGACTATACTTCAAGCTTCTTGGCTCCAGAGAGCCCTCCGAGGCGGGGCTACCCCCGCAATCCTCGCGTGGCCCCATGAACAAAGCGGATCTCCAGCGAGCCTCCGACCCCGCTACCCCCCCCGACGAGCTGCGGCTCCTGGCGGCCTCGGAGGACCGCGACCTGCTGGCCTGCCTGGCCTCCAACCCCAACACCCCTGCCGACCTTCTGGCGACCCTGGCCCGTGATCACCCGGAGCGGGTGCTCGCCAACCCGGCCTTCTCCTTGCTGCTCCTGGAGGACCCCGCGCGGCTTCTCCGGTTTCCCGAGGATGCCCAGCGGGCCCTGGCGGCCAGCCCTTGCCTCCCGCCCTCGGTGGCCTGCTCGTTGCTGGGAGCGTCCTCCTCGGTGGTCTGGGCGCTTGCTGGCAACCCGGCCCTCCCGACCGAGCTGCTCCAGGAGCTCTTTGCCCGGGGGATGGCCTCCGGTGCCCTGGCCCGGAATCCCTCCACACCTCTTGCGGTTCTGCGGCACCTCGCCCGGCACCAGGAACAAAGCATCCGCCTCGCCGTCGCCCGGAACCCCTCCGCGGACGAGGAGACGCTCTGCTGGCTGCTGGGGGACATGCACCACGAGGTCCGGAAATGGGCCGCCGCCAGCCCGAAGATCCCGGCGGCGTGGCGGCGGCGGCTGGCTCGCCTCGGTCTCGGGGGGGATCTCGCAGAGAGCCCCTTCTCCCCGCCGGCGCGGATCCCGCCGGACGATTTCGTGCCGCTGCTCCGCGGTCCTCCCTGGTTGCTCCAGGTCGTCAGCCAGGCCACGACGCTGACCACCCCCGAGCTTCTTGCGCTGGTGCGCCAGCCCGGCCCCCACCTGGCGATCCAGGCGATGCGCCGGCCACTCCCGGCCTGCGTGATCGGCTGGCTGCTCCGGCGGGGAAACCTGGCGCCTGCTCCGCGTGAATTGCTGGAAAAAGAGCCTCCTATCCGCCAGGACCTCCCCCGGCACGAAGGGCTCCGCCTGCTCCGCGCCCCCTCGCTCCGCGCTCCGGTGGAGATCGGCCAGTGGCTGGTCGAGCCAGGAGAGCCCGTGGAGGCGGGGCTCCCGGTGCTGGAGCTGATCTGCACGCAGAACGACGCGGTGGTCCGCCTCTCGCTCCCGGTGAGCGCCCGGGTCTACCCGCGGGTGGTCCGCGGCCAGGTGGTGCACGGGGAGATCCTGGCGGGGTACGAAATGACCTCTGCGGCATGCGCCAGAGGTTCCCGGGCGAGCGAGCGGATCCGGGGGCTCCTGGCGTGCCCGCGCCGGGGGGATCTTCCGGGGCTGCTGCCGGTGGCGTGCCGGCTGGAGATGGGCTCGGTGCTGGAGGTTCCGCTGCCGTCGCTGGGGGAGAGCGTCACGGGGGCGGAGATCCGGGATTGGCAGGTGGCGCCGGGGGATCGCGTGGAGCAGGATCAAGTCCTGGTGACGGCGGGGATGGACAAGTGCGACGTGGAGCTGGTGGCCCCCGCAGGCGGGGTGGTGCTGGAGCGAGCGGAGGAGGGGAGCATCCGGGTGGGGGAAGTGTTTTTGCGGTTGCTGCTCTTCAAGAAGTGACCGACCTCCCCGGGGACCCCTCCGACGTCACTCGTCGAGGGAGCGCCCGTTGGTCTCGCGCATGGACAGCAAGATGGCCAGGCCCAGGAAGCCGTAGGCGAGGATGAAGTGGGCAGGGGAGAAGGGGTCGTTGAAGCGGCGCATCAGCCAGGCGGAGATCAGCGGTGCGGCGCCCCCGGAGAGGGCCAGCGTGACGCTGTAGGCGATGGAGAGGGAGGTGACCCGGGTGCGGAGGGGGAAGATCTCGACGATCATCGCACCCTGGAGCCCCAGCGCCATCCCCAGCGGGACCGCCAGCAGCGCTTGCCCCAGCATGAACTCCGTCGGGGAGCCGAAGAGCATGGTCCTGAGCGCCAGGTGGAGCACCGCCATCATCAGGATCTGGAGCACGAGCATCAGCCGGCGGCGGCCCACCCGATCCGAGAGCCAGCCGCCGAGGGGCTTGGCGAGGAGCACGACCACCAGGGCGAGGGTGTTGGCCAGGAGGAAATCGGAGGCCTGCGCCGCGGTGAGCTTCTTCCGGTGATCGACGGCGAAGGTGAACGCCAGGTAGTAAGCGGCGTTGGTCATCCCGACGATGCCGAAGGTCTGCACCATCGGGCGCCAGTCCCCCAGCACGGAGCGGAGAAGATCGACGGGCTTGTCCGCGACTTTCTCCAGGTGCTCGGACTCGTGGATCCCCGCGCGGAGGAACCACCCCGCGACGCACAGGAGGACGCTGGCCACGAAGGGGACGCGCCAGCCCCAGGCCGCGGCCTCCGCGGGGCTCAGCGCCTTGCTGACCGCGAAGGCCGAGGCGGACCCGAGGATGAACCCCAGCGTCGTCCCGGCCGCCGTCGAACTGGATACGATGCCTCGCACCAGCGGGGAGGCCAGCTCCGTCGTGTACACCATCGATCCGGTGAACTCGCCTCCCAGGGAGAACCCCTGCACCATGCGGCACAGCAGCAGCAGGACAGGCGCCGTCACCCCGAGGGTCGCGTAGGTGGGCAGCAGGCCGATGACCAGCGTCGCTCCCCCCATCAATCCGATGGACACCGTGAGCAACGCGCGCCGCCCGATGCGGTCCCCCACCCGGCCCAGCACCACGCTCCCCGCCGGCCTCGCCACGAACCCCAGCAGGAAGACCGCGTAGGAGAGCAGCGTGCTGGCGGTCGGATCCTCCGCCGGGAAGAAGAGCCTCCCGATGTCGCTGGCGAAGTAGCCGTAGACGGCGAAGTCGAACCACTCCAGCACGTTGCCGATCAACCCCGCGGCCGCCGTGCGCAGCGCGGACTGGCGCGGAGGCTGCGGGAGGGGCGGCTCGCTCAACGGACCGCCTTCCGCCGTCGGAACGCCAGCAGCCCCGCCAGCAGCCCTCCGAGCCACGCGCTGCCTGCGCCGCCCGCCTGGCCCACCTGGCAGCCTCCGCCCTCCGGCTCGATGTTCTTCGCCGGGGTCGCCGCTCCCTTCGTCCCGCCTCCCGCGCCACCCACGGCGCCCTGGCTGCTCCCGCCGACGCCTCCCTGCGCGCTGCTCCCGCCGGTTCCCCCAGCGCCCGTGGCATCAGCGCCTGCGGTGCCGGAGCCGGCCGTACCGGAGCCCGCGGCGCCTCCGGTGCTCTGTCCGGAACTTCCAGACGGACCGCTGCCAGCGGTGCCGGAGCCACCGGCGTCACCGGAGCCACCGAAGCCTCCGAATCCATCGGAGCCGCCAGCGCCGCCGGTACCGCTGGTCGAGGGGGGCCACCCCTGGGACTGGTTCCAGGCGTCGATCAGCTCGTTGATCTTGGCGGTGCGGGAGACCAGCACGATGGGGTCACCGGAGGCGGGGAGCTCCTCGATGCGCTCGACCCAGGGCATCTCGTCGGTCCAGGGGACCCAGCCTCCGCCAGGGGGGAGCGCGATCTGGCGGCTATCGGGGAGCTGCATCACCGTGTGGTTGCACTCGAAGCGTTGCGTCGCCAGGTTGAGCGTCCCCACGTCGCCGAGGGTCGGGTGCGCGTGGAACTCCGGATCTTCGGTCATCTCCAGGGGAGAGATGGTGGTGAAGAGGCGGGTGAGCTTCGGGTTCTTGTCCAGCAGGTCGACCGCGTGTTTTCCGGGCTGGACGATGCGCTCGTCGAAGCGCTGGGCGAAGGCGGCACCATCCCACTTGAGCGGATCGATCTGGTCGCTGTAGCAGGCGAGGCAGGCATAGAATTCGCCGGGCTCGACCCCCTGGGGAGCCGGCAGGAATTCGTCGAGCAGCGACGGGAGCAGCGGGTGGGCCGTGGAGCAGATGTTCTTCCCGGAGAAGTCCGTGAAGCAGCTCAGCAGCCCCTGCTGGAGAAGAAGATCGGAGACCTGCTCCGGCTGGGCGCTGGAGAAGGGAGCCGCCGACCAGGCGGGGCTGAAGATCCCGCTCTTGTTGACGATGGCGCTGGGGCCCGCGTACTCGGTGGCGAAGGCTCGCCCGTTGGCCACCGCGCTGTCCGCCGCCTTGGAGAGCACGTCCACGTAGTTCGCCCCGAAGCCCAGCCAGTCGAGGCGCGCCGGGTTGAGGACGATGTGCTTGTAGCCTCCGGAGGGAACCCAGCGCTCCTTGCCCAGGAAGAAGGCGCGCACCCCCATGTTCTCGACGGCGGCGATGCGTGTCAGCTCCAGGGGGATGCAGGGCTGGGTGCCGCTGTACTTGACCACCAGCGGGTGGATCTCGTCCACGCCCGCGCCGCCGGTGAGCTTGATGGCGGCGAAGAGGTAATTCTTCTCTAGGTACTTCTGGAGGATGGGCTCCGCGGCCGGGTTCTGCTGGTACTGGTTGTCGTGGAGCCAGTCGATGACCTCCTTGGCGGTGCCTCCCTGGAGGACCACCACGTCGAAGGCGCCCACCGTCTTCTGGTAGACCACCGCCGGCCCGCCAGAGCCGCCGGAGCCCGCGCCGCCTCCGTCGCCTGCGCTACCAAAGCCCCCACCGCTGCCGCCCGTGCCCCCGAATGCGTTGCTATCGGTGCAGTTGAACTGGTTGTTGAAGCCGTAGGTGGGCACGGAGCCCTGGAGGAGCGCCGAGAAGAGGGGCTGCGAGCCGACCTCGAAGGTGGGGAGGCTCTGGACAGGGAGCACCCAGGCGAAGCGGCTGGCCTCGCCCTCGTACTGGATCTGGATGTGGGTCTCGACGGTGGTGGCCTCCTTGTCCACCACGTAGAGGATGTTCTCGCCGGTCTGGTCCACCGGCATCGTCTGGGGGCCTCCGTCGCAGAACATCCCCCCGCAGGCGTGGGCTGGGCGGAGATGCGCCAGCGAGGCGCCGAGGGCAAAGGTGAGCGCGATAAGGCGCCCTGTTCGTGCGAGGTACATGGGACACTCTCCTGGGGGTAGGGACGACGGTTTCGAGGACGGTTCAGTCTTCCTGGAGCGGCGGGGGCTGGGGGATATCCTTGCATTTCCCGAGCACGTAGTCGCCCTCGCACTCGCAGCGGCACAGCGGACGGTAGGGCTCCGCCAGGATCTCGCAGGACGGGACCACGGTGCGCGTTCCCTTGGCGGTGCGTTGCGGCTCGACGTAGAGCTCCCGCACGCTGACCTCCAGCAGGTACGCCCGCTCGGCGATGGGTCGGCTCTCGTACACCGGGCACACCGGCACGTGCGTCACCTGGCTCACCGTCCGGATGTCGGGCTGAAACAGCCCGGGTTGCCCCTCCACCGGGCGCACCGCCACCGTCCGCCCCTCCTCGGCCACCAGCTCCCCGGTCTCCGGGTCCCGGAGCCGCGCCCGCAGCTCGACGGTGTCCGTGACCAGGTTCCGGAAATAGGCCCCTATCCACAGGACGTGCCCCCCCTGCGGCGGCAGGGAGAGCGGGATCGCTTCGCCTTCCTCGATGGGGTCAAGGTCGACCCCTTTGGCCACGAACATGGCGGGCAGGACCTCCAGGGCGTCGCTGGCCCCCGCGGCGCCGCTGTCGCCACCGGCGCTGGCCGAGGCCCCCGCCTGGCCACCGGACGGGGCAGCG
>CAZSDX010000363.1:0-7582 GCA_964605685.1 uncultured Polyangiaceae bacterium | reverse complement strand
AGGCCGAGGCGGCGCTGGCCGCCGCGGGACCGGCGCTCCTGGAGGCCGCCGCCGCGCTCGGGGAGGACCCGTGCGACCTGGCGCTCTCGGGCGGCGAAGACTACGCCCTGCTGGCCGCCTCCCCCGACGACCTCGGCCCCCACGGGTTCGTGGAGATCGGCGCTGTGGAGCCGGGTACGCCGGGGGTCACGGTGCTGCGCGGCGGGGCTCCCTGGCGGCCCCCGCCGGGCTTCGACCACGGCGAGAAACAGGAAAAACTTCCTCGCTCTTGAGCACGAACCGCAGGCACGGTACCAAGGCAGGATCGTGATCTCGCTGCAACTTTCCGCCCTCGCTCGAACCGTCCTCCCCTTCGCCCTCGCCGGGGCCTTTGCCCTCGGGTGCTCCTCCGGCGAGGAGGAGCCCTTCGCCGTGGAGACCGGCGAGGAGGAGGAGGTCCGGGAGTCGGTCGCCGGCCCGGTACACCGCGCCGGGGCCGAGGGGGAGGTCTGGTCCGTGACCAACGCCTGGGCCGACAAGAGCACCAAGGCGGCCCAGGCGGCGGGGGTCTCCTGGCCGGCCAGCTCGGGGCTGACCTGGGAGGAGAAATACCAGCGCTGGATCGCCAGCTTCCGGGAAGTCCCCCGCACCGACGGCCAGGGGACGACCATCGCCATCCCGACCCCCTACGGCAAGGGCGAGATCGAGGGCCCCACGCTGGAGTGCGCCGAGGTCGCGCTGATGCTCCGGGTGACCTTCGCTTCCTGGTACCACCTGCCCTTCTACCTGGAGGGCTGGGATGCCTCCCGGAAGGCCAAGCTCTACGCCGGCCACTTTGGCTTCATCGACGCCCAGGGCAACCGGCTCTCCAGCTTCCCCCGGTTCAAGACCGCCTACCCGGACCACGAGCCCGGTTGGAAGGCAGGCAACCCGTGGCCCAGCGACCCCAAGCTCCGGGCCCTGCGCCTCGCCAGCGACGACGGGGTGGCCTTCCTCGGCGGCGCCGGGGCTGGCGCCTACTTCGATGAGCTCTTCCTGAACAAGCGTGTCGGCTACTTCACCCGGCTGCTGCTCCTCTACTTCGGCAGCGTCAACCTGGCGGACGGTCGCAACATGTTCCACATCAAGGCCGAGGCGACCAGCGCCGGCGATGTGCTCCTGGAGCGGTGGCAATCCAAGGGGATCGGCCACACCATCCCGGTGCTCCGGGTCGAGTCCCCTGCGCCGGAGCTCCTCTCCATCACCGTGGCCAGCGGTTCCATGCCCCGCCGCCCCCCTGTCTGGGAAGACCCATCCTCGGCGCACCGCTATTTCAGCCTCCCTTACACCGGCGGTGAGGGAACCAGCAACGACGGCGTCCCCTACGCCAAGCTCGGCGGAGGCATCCGGCGCTGGCGCACGCCCATCCTCAAGGCGGGCCGCTGGAGCAACGATGTGCCTGCAGCCAGCCGCGCGGCCTTCCTGGAAGACACCAACCTCAAGGCCATCGCCGCCCGCCCCGCTCGCTTCTCCGAGATCCTCGCCGTGGGGGACCCCGAGGAGCGCAAGGCCGCCGCGCTCCAGATCATCAACGACGCCCGGGCTCACCTGCGAAAATACCCCGCGTCCTGCTCCGCCAGGACCAAGCGGGAGGATGGATTCAACCTGCTCTACCGGGTCCACGAGGAGGAGTTCAACACCGGGCGGGATCAAGTGGACGAGCAGTTCCGCAAGCTCGAAGACTACGTGTTCGCCGAGCTTGACTACACCAAGTCCAAGACCTGCTGCTGGAACTCCACCACCAGCGCCATGGCCGACATCATCCTCGACCTCGCCGCCGCCGAGCAGGACGCCGCCCAGCAGGCGGGCGCCTGCGCCGCCCCCACGGCGTTCCGCGCCATGCCCGGCGGCGACGGCTACGGCCTCTGGCGCGAGCATGCCAAGAAGCTCGGGCGCGAGGCCGACTGGAGGCCCTGGAGCGAGGACGAACCTTGCTCCCAGAAATCCGTCCCCGAGGACACCCTCAAGTCCTCCCTCGCCCTCCCCTGGTGCGCGCTCTTACCGAGCCCCCTCCGCGGTTTCAGCGGCGGCGCTCGGTGGGCTTCTTCGGCGCGGGCTTCGGCGCAACTGCTCCCTTGACCTCCCGGGCTGGCGGCTTCCCCGCGGGCGCCTTCGCGGTGGCGGCCCGGGCGGGGGTCTTCTTCTTCGGGAAGAATTTCTCCACCAGCTCCGCGTGGTAGGCGAGCACCTGCTGGGTCTTGTCGCCCGGCTTGCACCACTGGTTCCGCTCCGGAGCGTTGTAGCCCTGGTAGCCCGCGAGCCACTGGGCGTCCTTCTCCGAGCCGACCTTGTCCTTGCAGAGCGCCTTGTTGGCCGCGATGATCGAGCCCATGCGCCGCAGGTTGGTAACGCCATCGAGGAGGGTGGCCTTCGCGGCGAAGCAGGCCTCGCTGGGGGCGTTCAGCGGGTCCTCGTCCTCGCGGCAGGCGCCGAGGTAGCGGGCCCGCACCTGCCCCAGCCCGTAGTCCTCGTTGTCCTCGGAGATCCGCGCCGGGTACCAGCGCGACTCGAAGTGCACGATGGCCACCGCGAGCAGCGGATCGATGCGCGCCTCCTCCGCCATTCGGTTGAGCGCGTCCGCGTAGCGGAGCGCCTCGGCCTTGGGGATCTCGGGCCGCGAGAGCTGCATCGCGGCCAGCAGTACGGCGACAGAACGAACCACGGCCCCGAGGGTGACCCAGCGCGCCGGTTCCGTCAAATCTCCTGCAGACGCCCCCGCGCCTTGGACTATGGCTTTTCCCTACGGTCTTCCCCCACGGGCGCGCAGCAGCGGAACCCCTCGGCGTAGTAGGCGGTGGTCTCGTCGTGGCTCTCCGTGGAGGGACGGCAGCGGTTGCGGGCGCCCTTGCACCAGTGTCCTCCCTTGAACATCGACCGGAAGGGCTTGCCTCCCAGGGTGACGTTGACGGTCCACTCGTCGACGTTTCCGCCCAGGTCCATGACCCCGTAGGGCGAGGTGCAGCCGGGCATCGATCCGGAGGGAACGCGCTGCGACAGCCGGGCGATCTCCGCCGCGATCTTCTCCGGGTTCTTCGAGGCGAGAGCGCCGTCGTCCGGGGCGATCCAGGGACGATCGATGTTGCAGGCGGAGGCGTCCCGGGCCCACCCGTAGGCGAACGGGCGGCGCTCGGGGCCCTCGCACGCCAGCGTCCACTCGTCGTCGCCGCAGAGCCGTTTCCCCTGCTCTTCACACAGCGCCTTCGCCTCGTACCAAGAGACCATCACCCTCGGGATCTCTCCTTGCTGGTTCGGATACTCGTACCGGTCCATGCAGAAATGCAGGGGCGTCTCGCCCCCCAGGCAGCGGGCGAACCCCACCTCGTAGGCGTCGCAGAAATAGGGCATCAACGACCCATCTGGCTTCCCCCGGTAGGTGCGCCCTCCCCGGATGCACTTGTGGATCACCGCCTTGCAGTAGCGCCCTTGCACCTCCACCATCCCCCCGGGGCACCGACCGGGCGGAGGCTCTCCCCTCGCCGCAGGCTCCCCGCTCGACACCGGGAGGAAGACGCTGGTCAGAGGCTGCGGGGCGCCCCCGGAGGACGAGCCGGGTTGCTCCGAGGAGCACCCCGAACACCCCAGCGCCACCAGCAACCCCACCCAGACCACGCGCATCCCCGCCATGTAGGGCAGAGACGGGAGCGCGCCGAAATTTTCAGCGACGCCCCCCGGGCTCGAGGTACTTCGCCTCGAAGGCGTCGTAGGCCGCACGATCGGCGTCGCGGAGCGCGGTGGCCTGGAGCACCACCAGCAGCGCGGGCGGCGGGAGCTTCCCGGTGAGGACCGCCCTCAGGTGCATGAGGCGCTCCTCGGGGAGCGCGGGCCCGGCGCAGAGCGTGTCCCCCGGGATGGGACCGCCATGAGCCAGCAGGGTGAGCCCTTCCTGGCCGTACCACAGGCCGTCCTCCGGCTGCCCTTGGTCGTCGAGGCGGCAGTAGCAGCCGCCGACCTCTGCCTGGTCGAAGTTGAGCATGGAGAGCACCGACGTGTAGCTCCCGACGAAGCTCTGGGCGGAGAAGAAGGCGTCCGGGTTGTGGCCGGCGGCGCGGATCAGCGCCCGCGGCACGAGGTAGCCCGCCGCCGACCAGGGGTCGATCCACGCCGCCCGCTTCCCCTCCGCCGCCTCGATGGTGTCGACCAGGCCCGCCCGCCCCAGCAGCACGCAGCCGTAGCTCCCCTTCCCGCCGCGCTCGATGGTCGCCAGCAGCGTCACCGGCCCCATCCTGCGGGCCCGCAGGTACGCCACCGGGGGGAGCCACGCGACCTCTTCTTCCCCCTCCATCAGCGCGTCCACCAGCGCCGCGTAGGACGTCCAGAGCCTCGCCTGGCACGGCTCCTGGAGTGCCCCTTCGAGGCCCACCTCGAGCACCCCCCGGGCCTTCTCCCCCGCGGTCGACACCAGCCCGACCCGCAACATCAGGCAAGCTCCTTCGTAGGGGACACGCGCCGCGAGGGCGCCGCCGGGAGGTCGACCCTCGGCACCGGACGCTCCAGGATGATCCGGGCGCTCCGGTTGAAGGAGAGGTACGCCCAGCTCCACTCGAAGAGGACCACCAGCCGGTTGCGGAAATCGACCAGGTAAAGCACGTGGATGAAAACCCAGGCCAGCCACGCCAGCACCCCGGTCATCTGGAGCCCCCCAGACACGGCGATGGCCCGGTTCCGCCCGATGGTGGCCATGGCCCCCCGGTCAAAATAGGAGAACGGAGCCATCGGCTTCCTCGCCAGATCCGCCAGGATATTCCGCGCGGCGTGGCGCCCCTGCTGGATGGCCACCTGGGCCACGCCCGGCAGGATCCCTCCCTCCACCGGGAACGCCGCCGCGTCCCCGATCACGAAGACGCCGGGCGCCCCCTCGACGGTGAGATCCGGCCGGACCACCACGCGCCCGGCCCGGTCCTGACGGACGCCCAGGGTATCCGCCAGCGGGACCCCCCGGACCCCCGCGGCCCACAGCACGCTCCCCGCCTCGATCATCTCGTTCTCCGTGAGCACGCCCCGGGCGTCGATCCGCTGCGCCCGCGCGTTGAGCTGCACCTCGACGCCGATGTCCTGGAGATCGTGGCGCGCCTGCTCCGAAAGCTCCGGCGGGAACGCGGGCAGCAGCCGCGGTCCACCTTCCAGAAGCACCACCCGCGCATCCCTCGGGTTGAAGTTCCGGAAATCTGCCGCCATCGTCTTCCGGGCGATCTCGCTCAGCGCCCCGGCCAGCTCGACCCCCGTCGCCCCGCCCCCGATCACCACGAAGGTCAGCCATCTCCTCCTCGCCCCCTCGTCGTCCTCCTTCTCGGCGTTCTCGAAGGCCAGCAGCACCCGCCGCCGGATATCCAGCGCCTCCTCCAGCGACTTCAACCCCGGCGCATGCGCCTCCCACCCGTCGTTGCCGAAGTAGTCGTTGGTCACCCCCGTCGCCAGGATCAAGTAGTCGTACTCCAGACGCTCCTCGCTCAGCTCCAGCACCTTCTCCTCCCGCCGGACGGCCACCGCGCGGTCCATCAGCACCGTGGCGTTCTCCTGCGCCGCGAGCACCTTCCGGATCGGCGCCGCGATGTCCGACGCCGCCAGCCCTGCGGTCGCCACCTGGTACAGGAGTGGCTGAAAAAGATGATGGTTGCGCTTGTCGATCAGGGTGATCCTCACCCGGGCCTTGCGCAGCGTTCGTGCGGCCTCAAGCCCTCCAAAACCGCCCCCGACGACAACCACATGCGGGAGATCCTTGCCCATGGTCCCGCCAGCTTCCCGGGATTCGACCGAGGATGCAACGGCGCAGCGCGGCAACAGTTCGTCACCTCGGGGCCGCCTCTTCTTTGGTACGATGGCGCGCCTTGATGAAGAAAGTACCATCCCGCATCCCTCCCGAGGAGGCCACCATCGCGACGGCCCCCCGCCTGGAGATGCTCCGAGGGACCGTCTTCCTCGCCGCAAAGCCCGCCCAGAGGTTCACGGTCGGCCACGAGGCGATCCTCCTGGGGCGCCACGAGGATTGCCAGATCGTCCTCGACGACCCACGGGTCTCCTCCGTCCACGCCGAGCTGGTCGCCACCGAGCAGGGCGTCCGCCTCCGGGACAAAGGCAGCAAGAACGGCACCTTCCTCGGCGGCGTCCGGGTCGGCGAGGTCTGCCTCTCCCAGCGCACCACCTTCCGCGTCGCCGCCACCGAGGTGGTCTTCGAGCCCGCCGCCCGCGAGCCCGTCCCCATCGCCCAGTTCGGGCGCTTCGGCCCCCTCGTCGGCGAGACCCCCGCCATGCGCGCCCTCTTCGACCGCCTCCGCCGCGTCGCCGCCACCGAGCTCACGGTCCTCATCGGCGGTGAGACCGGCACCGGCAAGGAGCTCGTCGCCCGCGCCATCCACCAGGCTTCCCCCCGCGCCGCTGGCCCCATCGTCATCGTCGACTGCGGCGCCATCCCCCCAAGCCTCGCCGAGGCATCCCTCTTCGGCCACGAAAAAGGCGCCTTCACCGGCGCCATCGACCGCCGCATCTCCCCCTTCGTCGAGGCCGACGGCGGCACCATCTTCCTCGACGAGCTCGGCGAGCTCCCCATCGACCTCCAGCCCAAGCTCCTCCGCGTCCTCGCCGAGCGCCGCATCAAGGCCGTCGGCAGCAACACCTACCGCCCCGTCAACGTCCGCGTCGTCGCCGCCACCCGCCGCGACCTCGCCCGCGAGGTCAACGAGGGCCTCTTCCGCAGCGACCTCTTCTTCCGTGTGGCCGAGGTCAGGGTTGACCTCCCCCCCCTCCGCGCTCGCCTCAACGACATCCCCTCCCTGGTCCGCAACATGCTCGCGGACCTTGGCGCCCCCGACGCCTTCGAGCGCGTACCTCCCGCCGCCATCGCACGCCTCCAGCGCTACGACTGGCCCGGCAACGTCCGCGAGCTCCGCAACGCGGTCTCCGCGGCCCTCGCGCTCGCCGACGAGGGGGGGCCCATCGAGGTCGACGCCCACCTCGGATCGCTGGTGCTCCCCACCCCGCCCCCCGCCACCGGCGCGGGCCCCGCCTCCTCCTTCCGCGACGCCAAGCAGGAGGTCCTCAACCGCTTCGAGCACGACTACTTCTCCCGGCTCTACCAGGAGACCAACGGCAACATCTCCGAGATGGCCCGCCGCGCCGACGTCGAGCGCGCCCACGTCCGCATGTACCTGCGCCGCCACAACATCGCGGCGCCCAAGAGCGGGGCCTTACCTAGACCCGCCCCAGCGCCGGCTCTCCCGCTACCTCCACGCCCACCGGATCCTCTCGGCGACGATCCGGAGGTCCCTTCTCGAAGCGCCTCAGCCAGAACGGCAGCTCCGGGTACGACCGGAAACGGAACCACCCCTCTCCCGGTGACCCTCGCCAGGTCTCCCCTGGCCCCAGCTCGGACCCATCCGAGTACAGATCCCGGTGCAGCCACGCCTCGGTCACCCCGAGCCCTGCCGCGTCCAGCCTCTTCAGCACCGGGAGCAGCCCGGGGCGCCTCTGGTTCCCGCGCAGCACCCCGCTCCACACCACCCTCACCCCCACCACGCACTCAGAGGGTGTCTGGCAGCGTTTCCCGGCATTTATGCAGCTATCTGGGTTG
>CAZSDX010000362.1:999-7593 GCA_964605685.1 uncultured Polyangiaceae bacterium | reverse complement strand
GCGCCGGTGGCGGGGGCGGCGGGGCAGTTGCCGCAGGGGATCCTGGAAGGGGGGGTCCGGATCAACGCGGACAAGGCCACCAACAGCGTCATCATCACCGCGTCGCTGCGGGATTACGCCCAGATCCGCCAGGTGATCGACAAGCTCGATCGGCCCCGGAGGCAGGTGTTCATCGAGGCGGTCATCATGGACATCTCGGTGGCCCACACCAACCGGATGGGGCTCAACTTCCACGGAGGCGCAGCCCCGGATCTGGGAGGATCCTCCAACAGCCTGGTGTACGGCGGCTTCAACCCGCTGAGCACCATCCTGCTGCCTCAGCCCGACCAGCTCCAGGGGCTGGCGCTCGGGGTGCGCGGCCCGGGCCTGGACGGGACGAGCAACCTGCTGGGTACGGGGCTCTCGGTGCCCGCCTTCGGCCTGGTACTCAACGCGCTGGCCACCAGCGGCGACGCCAATGTACTGGCGACACCCCACATCATCGCAACCGACAACGTCCCCGCGGAGATCAACGTGGGGGAGAACATCCCGCTACAGACCAACTTCGGCGGCTTGCCGGGACTGGGTGCGCTCGGTGGTCAGGCAGCCGGGGCCCTCGGCGGCCTCGGCGCCCTCGGTGGCCTCGGCGCCTTCGGCGGCTTCGGCGCAGCCCCGAGGCAGGACGTGGGGACCAAGATCAAGGTGACCCCCCACATGAACGACTCGAACCAGATCCGCCTGGAGCTCCAGGAGGAGATCTCCGAGCAGGGGGCCACCTCCGGGGCGCTGGGGGTCGTCTCCATCACCAAGCGGAACGCCAACACCAGCGTCGTCGTCCAGGACCAGCAGACCGTGGTCATCGGCGGGCTGATGCGGGACAGCTACACCAACTCCCGCACCAAGGTGCCCATCCTGGGGGATATCCCGCTGCTGGGCGCCCTCTTCCGGCGCACCGAGACCACCAAGCGCAAGACCAACCTCCTGCTGGTGCTCACGCCCTACGTCATCCGGGACCAGAACGACCTGCGGGTGGTGTTCGAGCGCAAGATGCAGGAGCGCCAGGAATTCCTCGACCGGTACTTCGTCTTCTCCGATCAGACCCCCTACGAGCCCCCCCGGGATTTCTCCCGCCTCAACGGGCTCCTGGAGGAGATCCGCCAGTCCTTCCTCGACCTGGACGAGCGGCGGCGCCTGGCAGAATCCACCAGGCCGAGGGAGAAGAAGACCCACGAGCCCGGCCAGCCGCTCCAGATGCCCGCCATCGTGCGCGACACGCCCGGCGGCGCCAAGGCCCCGGCCCCGACCCCGGCAGCGCCGGCGACGCCAGCGGCGCCCAGGCCGCCGCAGCTCAACCCGGGGATCCGGGCGGTCCCCCCGCGGACGGAGTGAACCGATGACGATGCAGGCGCCCGATTTCTTCGGGGAGTTGTTGCTGCGGCGGGGGGTGCTTTCGCCAGAGCGTCTGGACGCGGTGTACGCGGTCCAGAAGGAGCGGGGAGGTGACCTGCGGGAGCTGGTGATCAACACCAACGCGGCGGACGAGGCGACGGTGGCGCAGGCGCTGGCGGACGAGGCGGGGCTTCCTTACATCGACAAGATCAACGTCGACACGATCCCGGTGTCGGCGAGCGCCCGGCTGCCGATCACCTACGCGAAGCAGCAGCGGCTGCTGGTGCTGGACGATCCAGGGGACCACGTGAAGATCGCGGTGGCAGATCCGTTCAACATCAGCGCCATCGACGACGTGAGGGCGCTTTTTGGCTGCCCGGTGCAGGTGTTCGTGGCGGGCGGGGACCGGCTGTTCGAGGCGATCAACCGGGTGTACGAGCGGGCAGAGCAGGGAGGCGGGGATCTCCAGGCGAACCACGCCACCGAGGAGGCGCAGGACGACGAGGACGATCTGATCGACGCCGGGGACGACGAGGCGCCGATCATCCGGTGGGTGAACAAGCTGTTCTTCCAGGCGGTGAAGGACCGGGCGAGCGACATCCACATCGAGCCGGAGGAGCGGGAGGTGGTGGTCCGCTTCCGCATCGACGGGAACCTCTACGTGGTGCGGCGGGCGAACCGGCAGTTCATGAGCTCGATCGTCGCTCGTATCAAGATCATGAGCGGCCTGAACATCGCGGAGAAGCGGCTGCCGCAGGACGGGCGCATCGCGCTGAAGATCGCCGGCAACAGCATCGACGTGCGCGTCTCGACGATCCCGACGAGCCGGGGGACAGAGCGGATCGTCATGCGCCTCCTGATGAAGACGACGGTGCTGCTCAGCCTGTCGGACCTGGGGTTCGCCAGCCGCGAGTTCGCGCTGATGACCCACCTGATCAACCGCCCGGACGGGATCATCCTGGTGACGGGCCCCACCGGATCCGGCAAGACGACGACGCTCTACGCCTGCCTCAACAAGATCAACCAGCCGGACATCAACATCCTGACGGCGGAAGACCCGGTGGAGTACGAGATCGGTGGCATCCACCAGGTACACGTGCAGCCGAAGATCGGGCTGACCTTCGCGTCGGCGCTCCGGGCGTTCCTGCGGCAGGATCCGGACGTGGTCATGGTGGGCGAGATCCGCGACAAGGAGACCGTCGACATCGCGATCAACGCCTCGCTCACCGGCCACCTGGTGCTCTCCACCCTTCACACCAACGACGCGCCGGGGGCCATCACCCGCATGGTGGACATGGGCGTCGAGCCCTTCCTGATCCGCTCGTCGGTGATCGGGATCCTGGCCCAGCGGCTGGTGCGCATGCTCTGCCCGCTGTGCAAGGAGCCGGACCTGGCGACGCCCCACGAGCTGCAGCAGCTCGGCATCGACCCGGAGCGGACCCGGCAACGGCGCGCCCGACGGCTGTCGCCCCGGTACCTGCCGCCGGACACGGACTACACCCCGGTAGGAACGGAGGAGGGGGAGCAGGTGCGGGTGTACCGGGCGAAGGGCTGCGAGAAATGCCTGGGGACGGGCTTCAAGGGGCGCCGCGGCATCTACGAGCTGATGCTCATGGACGACGCCATCGGGCCGCTGGTGCTCCGGAACGCGGACGCGCAGACCATCAAGCGAGCGGCGATCTCCCAGGGGATGGACACGCTCCGCGACGACGGGGCGAGGAAGGTCTTGCTGGGGCTCACCACCGTCGAGGAAGTGCTGGCGGCGACGCAGGAAGATGTAATCATCGAGTAATTTCATGGCTGTCTACGAGTACCGCGGCATCCAGATAGCGTCCGGCAAGCCCGTGAAAGGGATCAGGGACGCGGAGAGCCCCAAGGCCCTGCGGACCCTGCTGCGCAAGGAAGGGGTGCTGCTGTCGAGCGCCGTGGAGGACTCGAAGAAGGTCAAGAAGAGCGGCGGCGAGATCGACATCCTCGCGATCTTCAAGCGGGCGAACTCCACGGACGTGGCGATGATGACGCGGCAGCTCGCCACGCTGGTGAAGGCGGGGATCCCCCTGGTGGACTCCATCGCGGCGCTCACCGAGCAGATCGAGAAACAGGACCTCAAGCGGATCATGACCACCGTGCGCGAGCGGCTCAACGAGGGGTCCAGCTTCGCCAAGGCGCTGGAGGTCCACGGGCGCGTGTTCCCGCCGCTGTACGTGAACATGGTGGCGGCGGGGGAGGCGTCCGGCACCCTGGAGGCGGTGCTCGAGCGGCTCGCCGACTTCATGGAGGCCCAGGCGCGGCTCAAGGGCAAGGTCGGCGCGGCGCTGGCCTACCCGATCCTGATGACCCTCATCGGGATCGCCCTGATGTCCGTGCTGATGGTGGCGGTGGTGCCGAAGGTGACCAGCATCTTCCAGAGCATGGACCACCCACTCCCCTGGTACACCCAGGCGCTGATCGTGGTGTCCGGCTTCCTCGCGGGCTACTGGTGGCTTCTGGCGCTGATGATCGGCGGGGGCGTGTACGCCTTCCGCCGGTGGGTGCGCACCAAGGAAGGGCGGCTCAAGTGGGACACGATCACCCTGAAACTGCCGATCTTCGGGAGCCTCATCCGCATGATCGCCATCGCCCGCTTCGCCAAGACACTCTCGACGCTGCTGGCCAGCGGCGTGCCGCTGCTCAAGGCGATGGAGATCGTCCGCAACGTGCTGGACAACGCGGCGCTGGAGCAGGTGGTGACGACCGCGGCGGGGTCCATCCGGGAGGGGGAGAGCATCGCGGACCCGCTGCGCCGCAGCGGTCAGTTTCCACCCATCGTGACCCACATGATCGCCGTGGGGGAGAAGAGCGGGCAGCTGGAGAACATGCTCAGCTCCGTGTCCGAGTCCTTCAGCTCCCAGGTGGAGGTGCGGGTGCAGGCGCTCACCAGCCTGCTCGAACCCCTGGTGATCGTCGTGATGGGCGGAGCGGTGGGCTTCATCGCCTTCGCCATCCTGATGCCGCTCATCCAGATGAACGAGTTCGTGCAGTAACCCCATGGCCCGGAGGAGAGCTCACAAACGTACGGTCTTTCTCCCCTGGGAGCGGCAGGGCGGCGTGCTCCACCGGCTGGGGCTCGGCAGGGCGCGGCCCTTCGTGCTGCTGCTGCTGGGGGGCGCGGTGTTCACGGCGCTCTGGAGCCGGGAGCGGCACAAGACCCAGGTGCGCGCCACCCGGGCGACGCTGCTGGCGACGCGACGCGCCGTGGACGCCTACCGGGCGGAGCACCAGGGGGAGTGCCCCCGCGGAGGGCTCGACGCGCTGGTGGCGGCGGGCTACCTCCCCCGTGTCCCCCTCGACGCCTGGGACCAGCGGCTGCGGCTCGTGTGCCCCTCCCGCCGCCCCCCTCGCCCTTACGATCTCTACTCCGACGGCCCGGACGGTGACCCCGGCGGGCTCGATCGGGTCGAATTAGGAATGCCCCCCCAAGCACGCAGGTTAGCCATGAACATGACCCCTCCCCCCTCCACCTCCCTCCGCCGCGCCCGCCGGGTGCTCGCCCGCGGCGTCACCCTGATCGAGGTCCTCATCGTCGTGGCCATCCTCAGCATGATCGCCGCGGGGGTGACCGTCGCCGTCCTGCCCAAGTTCAAGGAGGCGGCGGTCAAGAACACGGAGACCAACGCCCGGGAGATCCGCAACGCGGTGCAGCGCTGGCGCGGACTTCGGGGCGGCGCCGACTGCCCCTCCATCTCCCAGCTCGTCCAGGACAAGGAGATCGACAGCGCCTCCAAGACCGACGACGCTTGGGGCTCGCCCTACAAGATCGCCTGCACCGAGGACGACGTGATCGTCTCCTCCCCGGGGCCCGACAAGAAGGAAGGCTCCAGCGACGACATCGTCGTCCCCAAGGGGGCGCAGCACTTAGCCATGGCGAGCCCCCCCGAGCCCCGCCGCCCGCGCCGACGCGCGGCCGCCCGCCGGGCCCGGGCGTTCACCCTCATCGAGCTGATCGTGGTGGTCGCCCTGGCCGCCATGCTCATGGGCGGCGTCATCCTCGGGATGGGCTCCGTCACCAACGCCAAGCTCAAGGGCGCGGTGACCATGGTGAGCTCGGCGATCCGCAGCGCCTACACCCGGGCGTCGGCGGTCTCCCGGCCGATGCGGGTCGTCTTTGACATCGACGGGTCGCGGGTGTGGCTGGAGGAGGGGTCGAACAAGATGCTGGTGAACGACCAGGACCCGATGCAGAACGGCGGGGCGGATCCGGCCACGGAGGCGGAGCGCCTGGCCGCCGAGCAGGCGAACAAGATCCTCAAGGGCCCGGTGATCCCCAAGCCGCGCTTCCAGGCGGTCAAGCAGGCAGGCTTCGAGGAGGACGAGCCCGGGAAGCCCGGCCGCGCCCTCGGCGGCAAGCTTCGCTTCCGGGAGATCCACGTGTACCACCAGCCGGAGCCGCTGCGAGAAGGGCGGGCTTACCTCTACCTGTGGCCCGGCGGGCAGACGGAGCAGGCATACATCCAGATCGCCAAGTCGCCGGACGCGGACGACAGCGGGGTGATGACGCTGACGGTGCACCCGCTCACCGGCAAGGTGCGGGTGCTCAACGGTCCCCAGACCTTGCCGATGCAGGGCGTCGGTCAGGAGACCTTCGAGCGAGAAGATCGGGGGGGGTTTTGAGCGGGCCCCCACGCTACCGGGGCGACCTGCTGGGGTTCACCCTGCTGGAGGTCATGGTGGCGGTGGCCATCCTGGGGCTTTCGCTGACGGTGATCCTGTCGGCCCAGGTCGGCCTGTTTGCCACCGGGACGTACAACCAGCACGTGAGCGTGGCGCTCGGGCTGGCCCGCTGCAAGATGACCGAGCTGGAGGAGCAGTACCTGAAGCTGGGCTTCCCCGAGGTGGACAGCAACGACGAGGGGGCCTGCTGCAACGGGGACCTGCGCACGGATTTCACCTGCTCCTGGAGGACCGAGCGGGTCGAACTCCCCCAGCCGCCGATGGTCGATCCTTTCGCCGCTTCCAGCGCTGCCGGTCCTGCGGGGTCAGCCCCGGGCGGCCTCGCTGGCCTGGGAGCCTTCGGGGCGCTGGCCCAGGCCGGGGGCACCTTCGGGGCGCCCGCCGGCAGCGCGGACCTGGGGAGCCTCGCCCAGGGGCTCTCCGGCAGCGGGACCCGCGGGCTGGCCGGGGTGCTCTCGTCGGGAGCGTCCGGGGCCATGGGCGCCCTGGCGCCGATGCTCTTCAGCATGGTCTACC
>CAZSDX010000362.1:0-942 GCA_964605685.1 uncultured Polyangiaceae bacterium | reverse complement strand
CGGTGGCGCGAAGGGATCGCGACCCGGGACATCGAGCTGCTCCAGTGGGTCACCAACCCGACCCGGGGCGGATTCCTGGCCGAAGCGGTGGACAGCGCCGGCAGCCCCAGCGCGATGCCGGGCCTGCCGGGTGCCCCCAGGGCGCCGGGGCTCCCCGGGATGCCGGGCCTGCCGGGCGGAGGGACGGGGACGCCGACGGGAGGAGGCCGATGAGGGCGAGAGGCGGGGCCCGCGGGCTGACGCTGCTGGAGATCCTGGTGGCGATCACCATCATGGCGATGGTGTCGATCCTGATCTACGGGGCCTTCGACGGGGTCTCCCGGAGCAAGACCGGGCTGGGGCGGATCAACGGGCGATTTCACCAGGGTCGGTCGCTGATCCGGCGCCTCGCCCGGGAGCTATCGAGCGCGTACATCAGCCTGCACGTGCCCTACAACCAGGCGCTGATGGCGTCGCGGACGGTGTTCATTTCCAAGGACGGGAGCCCCGCGGATCGGCTGGACATGACGACCTTCAGCCACCTGCGGGTGAGCGCCAACGCGAAGGAGAGCGACCAGAACGAGCTGTCGTACTTCGGGTGCCCGGACCCGCAGGTCTCCGGCAAGATAGACCTGTGCCGCCGGGAGCAGCCGATCATCGATGCCGACCCGAGCAAGGGGGGCTCGGTCTTCGTCGTCGTCGAGGACATCGACCTCTTCGACCTGAAGTACCTCGACCCGCAGACCGGGCTCTGGGTCGACTCGTGGGACAGCACCCAGGCCATCGGGCAGCCCAACCGGCTGCCCATCCAGGCGCGGGTGACCCTGGTGCTCCGGGGCGGCCCCGGCGGCAAGACCGTCACCTTCGAGGAGAAGGTGCCGATGCAGATGATCCAGCCCCTCAGCTTCGCGGTGGCGCGGTGACCCCGCCCCCCGCTGCCCCCGTGCGGCTCCGGCGGCCGCC
>CAZSDX010000361.1:0-7597 GCA_964605685.1 uncultured Polyangiaceae bacterium | reverse complement strand
GAGATCCGGGCAAAGCGTAGGCGGGAGACGGAGAGGGGGCCGGGGGGTGAGGAACTCTCCGTGACCGCGGAAATCACGCAGCGCGCGCGGCCTCCCGGAGCAGCTCCAGGTGCTCGCGGGCGCAGCGCTCCCAGGAGAAGGCCCCGCTTCGCTCCAGCGAGCGCCCGCGCAGCTCCTCCCGCAGCGCCTCCGAGGCGGCCACGCGCCCCAGCGCCTCCGCGAGCGACGACGGCGCCAGCGTCGCATGCAGCCCCGCTCCCCCCAGCACCTCCACCGGCGGCGGGATGTCGCGGGCCGCCACCGGCGTCCCGCAGGCCATCGCCTCCAGCGCGGGCATGCCGAAGCCCTCGAAGCGCGAGTACTGCACCAGCGCCAGCGCCCCCTGGATCAGCTCCACCACCTCCTCCCCCGAGAGCCCCGAGACAAAGCTCACCCGGTCCCCGATCCCCAGCTCCCGGGCCCGCTCGTCCAGGGCAACCCCCCGGGCCAGCGGCGGCCCTCGCCGCGCGTAGAGCCGCTGCACCAGCACCAGCTTCACCCTCCTGTCCAGCCTCGCCGCGGCGAACGCCTCCAGGATGGCGCCGTGGTTCTTGCTGGGTGAATTTTGACCTACAACGAGAAAATAAGCGTCGATCGAGTGGCGGGCGTGCAGGCGAGCGCGGAGGGCGTCCCGGTCGGAGGGTGGGCGGAAGCGGGGCTCGACGCCGTGGTGGATCACCCGGGTCCTGGGGAGCGCGTCGGGGGCGACCAGGGCGATGGCGTCGGCGGTGGCCCGGGAGATGGCGACGAGGCGGGTGGCCTCGCGGAGCGCCCGGAGGATCCCGTCGCGGTAGAACAGGGCCTGGGCGGGGGTGAGGAGGCTGCGGCCCTCGCAGGCCTCCGGGGTGAGGAGCCACATCAGGTCGTGGATCGTCACCACCGTGGGGAGTCGGAGCCCGCGGCCCAGCAGGTTGAAGGGCGCGAAGAGCACGTCGACGCCGCGGAGGTCGACCAGGCGCGAGGGCCAGAGGAGGGTGGCGGGGCTGTTGGCGCCGGCGTGGACCACGACTTCCGAGAGCCCGGGGCGGGTGGCCAGGGTGCCGCGGGCGGCGGGGTGGGTCCAGAGCTGGAAGGTGGACGAGGGATCGAGGGCAGGAAGCCGCTCCAGCAGCGCCTGGACGTAGGCGCCTATCCCGCTGGGGCGCTCCCGGATGTAGCGGCAATCCATCGAAATTCGCATGGGCGGCCCCACGGTCCCCCGGGATGCCCTCCGGCGCAAGCGCGCAGGCTCCCTCCCCGGGGGCCGCGGCTTTGCTACAGTGGACCGATCGTGGACGAGCGAGGGCAACAGATCGGTCCGTACCGCCTCGACGAGCGGCTGGGGGAGGGCGGGCAGAGCGTCGTCTGGAAGGCCACCGACACGCGCTCCGGGGCGGTGGTCGCCCTCAAGAAGATGCGCGACCTCCGGGGGCAGCTCCAGCACATCGGGAGGCTGCGGCGGGAGGCCGGTCTGCTGCTCTCCTTCTCCGATCCGGGGCTCCCCCGGGGCATCGAGCTGCTGGAAGGTCCGGACGGCCCCGAGGCCCTGGTCCTGGAATTCATCGACGGCCAGCCGCTGCACCGGCTGCTCCAGGGGCCCCTGTCCGCGAGCTTGCTCTGGCCCCTCTTCCTGGAACTCACCCGCCTGGTGGCGTTGCTCCACGAGCGCGGCGTCGCCCACCGGGACCTCAAGCAGCCGAACATCCTGGTGCGCCCCGGCTGGG
This sequence comes from uncultured Polyangiaceae bacterium, assembly GCA_964605685.1. Lineage (GTDB taxonomy): Bacteria > Myxococcota_A > Polyangia > Polyangiales > Polyangiaceae > JANWXX01. The sequence continues at coordinate 5,855 of CAZSDX010000361.1, read as the reverse complement.
AGAACGGCGTCCCGGGCTCGGTGGTGCTGGTCGACTTCGGCATCGCCCGCGGAAACAACCTCTTCGCCACCGCCTACACCAACACCGGCGCCACCCTCGGCACCTGCGCCTTCATGGCCCCCGAGCTGCTCTCCGGCCTCCAGGAGCCCACCGCCGCCCACTTCCTCGTGGGCGACGTCTTCGCCCTCGCCGTCGTCTTCTGGAGCCTCCTGACGGGTCGCCTCCCCTGCGGCCTCCCGATGAACGCCTCGCTGATGCACCTCGTCGGCCTCTACAGCCGCGGCGTCACCTTCGCCCCCGAGCCCGCCCAGGTCGAGGCCATCGAGCGCGCCGTCCCCGGGCTGGTCCGGGTGCTGGAGCGCTGCCTCGCCTACAACCCTGCCCACCGGTTCCGCGACGCGGGCGAGCTGCGGGCGGCCCTCCTCGATCTGGAGCAGGGGGTCCGTGTTGACTCCCTTCCGCGGGGGCCCTCGCCCCAGGCCCACACCTACCTCGCGGATCTCCCCACCTCGGCCCTGGTCTCCACGGAGCGAAGCGCCTCGCCGCCCTCCGCGGCCCCCACCGACCCCACGCCGCCGGTGTTCTCTGGCCGAGGCTCGTCGCCTTCCTGGGAGCCTTCTGCGGCGCTCTCTCCCGCCGCGCCGGGCTCCGCGCCTGCCCCGGTGCTGGCGCCTGCGCCCCGGCCTGCGCTCTCCTCGGTGCCCGACGACGCTCCGGGGTCGGCGCCGGTGTTGACGCCGTCTCCTGGGTCGCTCCCGGCGGTGTCGCCTCCTGCGGCTCCGCTGGTGCCGGCGCCTCTGGCCTTGCCTCCCTCGTCGCGGGCGGGACGCAGGAAGGGATCCTTCCCCTGGTTCGCGGTGGGGTTGATCCTGGGGCTGGGGGTGGTGTTTGTCGTGGGGCTGGTGGGGGTCGCGCTCTGGAAGACCAGCCAGGTGGCGTCCGCGACTCCTCCGGGGCCCACGGCGACGGGCCTCCCCACGGCGCCGGTGCGGTCGCTTCCCACGGCGCCGCGAGCCGCGCGCTTCGCCACGGTGGCGCCGCCCTCCGGCAACAACAACGGGGTGGTGCGCGCCGGCCCCGGTCTGCAGCACGCGGAAGTGGAGCAGCTACCGAGGGGAACACTGGTGCGGGTGCTGGATCCTGATAACGGGAACGGGTGGTACCGGATTCAGAGCGCCCGGGGGGCTGGATTCATGCACCGGGATGTCCTCAAGTTTCCTTGAGACTCGTGTTTCGCCATATCGGAGTGCGCGGGGTTGGGGAGGGCAACCCGGTCGTAGTAGCCTGCGGGGCCATGACGCTCCGAACGGTCTACGTCCTCGACGCCCTGCGCACGCCCATCGGCCGCTACCGCGGCGCCCTCGCCTCGGTTCGCCCGGATGACCTGGCGGCGCTGACCCTGACCGCTCTGGTCCAGCGAAACCCGGACGCCATGGCGTGCCTGGATCAGGTCGTCTTCGGCGCCACCAACCAGGCCGGCGAGGACAACCGGAACGTGGCCCGCATGGCCGCCTTGCTGGCGGGGTTGCCCTACGAGGTCCCGGCGGTCACGGTGAACCGGCTCTGCGGCTCGGGGCTGGAGGCGATCAACGACGCCGCCCGGATGATCGCCGTGGGCGAGGCGACGGTGGCCGTGGCGGGCGGCGTGGAGAGCATGACGCGGGCGCCGTTCTCCATGCCCAAGGCCAGCGAGGCCTTCGACCGGAACCCCCCGCCGCTCTACGACACCACCCTGGGCTGGCGCTACCCCAACCCGAGGATGGCCGAGCGCTTCGAGCTGATCAGCATGGGCGAGACCGCGGAGAACGTGGCGGAGAAGTACGCGATCTCCCGCGAGGATCAGGACCGCTTCGCCCTCGAATCCCACCGCCGCGCCTGCGCCGCCTGGGAGGCCGGCGCCTTCGCCCGGGAGGTGATCCCGGTGCCCCTGCCCCCGAAGAAGAAGGGCGATCCGGCGGAGTCCTTCCTGCGGGATGAAGGCCCCCGGGCGGATTCCTCCCTGGAGAAGCTGGCCCGCCTCCCTGCCACCTTCCGCAAGGGAGGCTCGGTGACCGCCGGCAACAGCTCGCCCCTGAACGACGGGGCGGCGGCGGTGCTCCTGGCCTCCGAGGAGGTGGTCCGCGCCCGCAACCTCGTCCCGCTGGCCCGCGTCGTCGTCGCCGCTACTGCGGGCGTCGATCCGAGCTACATGGGCGAGGGACCGATCCCGGCAACCCGCAAGGCGCTGGCTCGCGCCGGGCTCCGGGTCCAGGATCTCGACCTGATCGAGCTGAACGAGGCCTTCGCTGCCCAGAGCCTGGCCTGCATCCGCGCCCTGGAACTGGATCCGGCCCGGGTCAACGTCCACGGAGGCGCCATCGCCCTCGGCCACCCCATCGGCGCCTCCGGCGCTCGCATCGTCGCCACGCTGGTCCACGCCATGAAGGCCCGCGACGCACGGCTGGGCCTGGCTTCCCTGTGCATCGGTGTCGGCCAGGGCATCGCCACGATCTTCGAGCGGGCCTGAGGCTCCTGCGGCTCAGGGCTTGCCCAGCGGCATGCGCCGGGTGATCTTGCCGGTGGTGGTGTCGCGGATGACCAGCTCCCCGCCCACCAGGTCCGCGATCCGGCGACCGTCGTCGGAGAACCGAAACGTCTCGCCGGTGGGGCCTTCGAGCCTGGCCACGACGCGGCCCGAATCGGCCTCCGCGATGCGGGCGGGTTCCTTGTCGTCCTTCCAGAGGAGGATGTACTTCCCTTCCGGATCCGACAGATTGTGGATGTAATCCGGGCTCACGAGCGCTCGTTTCCCCAGGCGTTTCCAGGTATCAACCTCGAAGACGTGGTTTTCTCCGTTGGACCAGGCGGTGACCCTGCGTCCGTCGTTGAGGAAGACCGGTGATGTATGGTTTCCGCAGTCGCGGGCGACGGCCAGATCCGCCACCTGGCGAAAAGGAAAGGTGGACCAGACCCGGGCGGTATGCCCGTTGTCGGCCCCCGCCCCTACCCAGCGGCCATCCGGCGAGACGACGCAGGGGAAGGTGGCTCCGGTTCCGGTGTTGTGCTCCTCGCCGAAAAGCTTGCCGTTCTCGGCGTCCATCACCACAAAGGAGGAAGGCGCCACGAACACCACCGCACTGCCATCCGGGGTGAAGGCCCCTGACCAGGTCTGGTGGACAAGGCGAGGACGTTCCAGCAACAGCCGCCCCGTCTCCGTGTCCCACACCCGGATCCTGTCGCCGGAGTGAGCCAGGCGCTTCCCGTCGTGGGAGATCGCCGCGGCGGAGCTGTCCCACGTTCCCCCCAGGGGCATGCGGATTCGTCGTAGCAGGGCGCCATCGGCGCGCCGCAGCTCGATCCCGACCTTGCCCACCAGGGCCCAGGTATCCCCCGAGGGAGAGGGGTATGCATCAACCAGCGGCAGGATCTCCCGCGCCACCTCCGTCAAGGAGCCTTCCCTGGTGTCGACCAGCCAGGCGGCTCGCTCCCCCCAGACCAGCAGGTGATGGTTGTCGCGCATCCAGGTGAGTCGATCCGCCTTGCCGTCGGGGGCTTCCGGGGGCTGCTCGGCGGGCTGCTCCGGCGGGGGGAAGGGCGGCTGTTCGCCGAAGCGAAGCAGCACCTTCCCGTCGGATACCGCACGGAGGATGGCCCCCGGGCGCCCGGGCTCCAGCAGGTAGGCGCCGTCCGGGGAGATCTGGCCAGGCTGGTAGCAACGCCCTGGGATCTTCGTCACCTTGGCGCCGGTCTTCACGTCCACCACCCAGGAGCCCAGCTCCGAGTGGATGAAGGCGCGCTCTCCGTCCGGGGTGACCGACGGGGCGTAGCCCGAGGTCGGCGGCGTGCTGGCGCGGACCCGGGCCCGCATCGACGAGGGAACGATCACCTTCGTCCAGGTGGCGTGCTTCTCCAAGAAGAGCGCGGATCCGTCGGGGGCAAAGGATGCCGAGAGCAAGCCCTGGTCGTCTTCTTCTGGCGCCAGGGGGCCCAGCACCGCCGCGGGGCTCGTCCTGGCCAACAGGGCCTTGAACCGGGATTTCTCGCTTCCGGTGGGCTCCGGTGTCACTGCGACGAAGCGCCCATCCGGGGAGAGTATGGCGCGCAGTGGTCCCTGGGCTGGGGGAAATTTCAGCGGCTTGCCCGACGGCGCGAAGCTGGTCCCGTCGAGGACGCGCAGCTCCTCGCCGATGGTCACCAGCTCCGAGGTGTCGGCGTGGAAGGCAATCGCCAGAGGATGCTCCTTCGGCAGGGACGCCACCTCCTTGCCGGTCTCCACCTCGAAGATCGTCACCCCCTTGCACCGCGCCGCCACCAGCTTTCCGTCGGCACGGAACGTGATCGGTCGCTCGTCCTGGCTGTACGAGGATTGCCCATGGTCGCAGGGAATTGTCCGGATTTTCTGGCCATCCCCGGCCCGGTACAGGTGGAGCGATCCGCCCTGGGTGAGCACCCCCAGCAGCTTGCCGTCCAGGGACTCCGCAGCATGGAGGACTGCCCCACCCTCCGGCACGAGTACCCTGGGTTCGGGTTGGGCTGGATCGAGCAGCACGACGTCCTGCGTTCGTCGGAGCATCGCCCGGGGAGGCCCCGCCAGCCACCGCACGGACTCGTCCGGAGGTTCCTCCACGTCCGGCGGAGGTGGCGGGGGCGCAGGCGCCGGGATCGACGCGCTGGCGGACGCGCTGGCCGACGACGGAGGCTCGGGGCGGATCATCGCCCCTTCCGACGAGGAGGGCAGGGGACCGGAGCGATCCGTCGGAACGGGCTCCTTGCAGCATCCTGTGGCCCCCGCCCACAAGATCACCCACCACGGAGAACGACGACGGAGCACCATGCACCTCCCGGGACGGTGCAGGGTAGCGCGAATCAGGCAGGGTCAGGGCAGCGTGACGCGCTGGATGGCGTTCTGGTTGGGTTCGGGGGTGCGGATCGAGAAAAACACGTCCTTGCCGGCCGCCGCGTAGTCATGGATGGTCGGAAAAGGCGAGGAGACACCCGCCCCCACCTCGAAGCACCGGACGCGCTCCCCGGCGGCCTGGCCGTCCTTCCAGAGATCGAGGAACTGGATGCCGCCGATCGCCACGCCTCCCTCGACCGCCACCGCGCGGATGACCGTGCCGGACGTCACGACGTACGAGCCCACGACGGAGCCCCCCGCATCGATCTTCATCACCGTGTTCTTCAAGAAATTATCCTCGGCCACCACGTAGAGGGTGTCCCCCACCACCCCGGCGAAACTCTTGAGCTGATGATCACTGCTCGGCATCGGTATCTTGGTGGGCGTCCCCCCCGCGAGCGGGACAGACATCAGCTCTCGAACATACAGCGGCGCGTTCAAGGGTCTGGTGTCAAAGAACAACCGATCCCCGAGGACGGCAAAATGCGAAGGGGATCCATCGGAGGTGTAGGTTGCGATCGGGGAAGGAGCTGACCCATCGTAGCCCAGCAGCGAGAGCGTCCCCCCGTCGTCCAGCAACGACTGGTCGTGGATCACGAGGCCGCCCGGCGTGAGCAGCGCCGCCGTGTGGCCCAGCGGGAGCTGGTTGAGGTCCGTTGCACTTCCCCCCGCCCGGGGAACTTCCCGTAGGGCTGCCCCCGCAACCAGCCGCACCTTGTCGCCCATCACCTTGAACATCGACACGCCCTGGTCGAGCACCGTCCGTCGGGCGCCGCCCGCGAGGGGCTGGGCGTAGACGCCGTCGAGATCGCCGTAAAAAAGCTCCCCACTGTCGACCTGGAAGCCGGCCCACACACCGGCGCCCGCTGCATCCGGAGTCAGCGGCACGAGGGACGGCTCCGTGCGCGGGTCCACGCAGGCGCCCGTGGCCCCTGCCGTACCCGAGCCCGCCGCGCCGCTGCCTGCCTGCCCGCTGCCG
>CAZSDX010000360.1:0-7598 GCA_964605685.1 uncultured Polyangiaceae bacterium | reverse complement strand
GGCACGGCCGGGGCTGGCGGGAGGGGGCGGGGGGGGCGGCGGGGCAGGGGGGGGTCTGTCAGGTGGGAGGGAGCCCGGGGGCCGGCGCGGCGGCGGGGTACCCGGTGGGGCCCAAGGAGCTGTGCGACAACGGGGTGGACGACGACGGCAACGGGTTCATCGACGAGGGGTGCGGCTGCAAGCTGGGGGCGACGCAGGAGTGCTTCCCGGGGAACCCGAAGCTCGCCGGCGTGGGGGCGTGCAAGAAGGGGGTGCAGACCTGCAAGGGGGGAGGAGAATTCACCGGGTGGGGCCCCTGCGAGGGGGCGACGCTGCCGACCGTCGAGGTCTGCGAGGGGGCGAACGACGAGAACTGCGACGGGCAGGTGGACGACGGCTGCGGGTGCTGCCCGGGGACGGAGGCCCCGTGCGGGGTCGAGCTGGGGGTGTGCAAGCCGGGCAAGGCGGTGTGCCTGCCCAGCGGGGTGCTCGGTCCCTGCGAGGGGGCCGTCGAGCCCGCGCCCAAGGAGGTCTGCGGCAACGGGCTGGACGACAACTGCAACGGGCTGGTGGACGAGGGGTGCACCATCAACGTTGAAATCAACATTGACGGCGATTGCGTCTGCTCGGCGCCCTGTCCGCCCCAGGCGCCGCACCCGGTGGGCTGCCAGGTGACCTTCATCGGGGGGGACGAGCGGGGCTGCGTGGCCGTGGCCGGGAGCCAGGTCTACTTCCAGGAGGGGGACGCCTGCGGGGCGGGCAAGCTCACCGGTAAGCTCCTGTGCTCCAGCGAGCCGGGGCCCGGGCTCAACGCGCAGAATTGCCCCATCAACAAGCCGAAGCCCACCTACGGGGCCAAGCCCAGCGACTGCGCGCAGGCCAGCGGCACCAAGGGGAGCTGTTACTTCTAGCCTTCTTTATCCCGCTCTCGATCCGGAGATCTCATGACCGTCACCCTGGAGCAGCTCCACGTCCTGCTCGCCGCCGGCGTGAAGCATGGCGCGAGCGACATCCACATCCGCGTGGGAGACCCGCCGTTTTATCGGGTCCGCGGCCAGCTCGCTCCCCTCAAGTACGACAAGCTGACCCCGGCCCACACCCGCGCCATCTGCGAGCTGATCCTCCAGGATCCGGAGGTGAAGAAGAACATCGACCAGCTCCAGGAGTACGACACCAGCTACTCGCTGCCGGGGGTGGCCCGGTTCCGGGTGAACATCCACCGGCAGCGGGGGTCGCTGTCGCTGATCCTTCGGATCATCCCCACGAGCATCCCGACCATCGAGGAACTCGGCCTGCCGCCGGTGCTGCGCCAGATCGCCGAGTACGAGCGGGGGTTGATCCTGGTGACGGGCACCACCGGGGCGGGGAAGTCTTCCACGCTGGCGGCGATGATCCGCCACATCAACGAGACCCGCCGGGTCCACATCCTGACCATCGAGGATCCGATCGAGTTCCTGCACACCAACCAGCTCGCTACCCTGACCCAGCGGGAGATCGGCCTGGATACCCGGAATTTCAACGTGGCGCTGCGGGCCGCGCTGCGCATGGATCCGGACGTGATCCTGGTGGGGGAGATGAGGGACGCCGAATCCGTGGACATCGCCCTCAAGGCCGCGGAGACCGGCCACGTCGTCTTCTCGACGGTCCACACGACCGACGCGTCCAAGACCCTCGGACGCCTGATCGGCACCTTCCCGCCCGAGGAGCAGTTCGCCGTCCGGCTGCGGCTGGCGGACACGCTGCGCGCCACCATCTCCCAGCGCCTCCTGCCCCGGGCCGACGGCAAGGGGCGCTGCGTGGCCGCCGAGGTCATGATCGTGACCGGCCTCATCGTCGAGTACCTCCGCGACCCCTCCAAGGGGACCGCCATCAAGGACCTCATCGAGCGGGGCCGGAGCCAGCACGGCATGCAGTCCTTCGACCAGCACCTCGTCGACCTCTACAGATCCAAGACCATCACGCTGGAGACCGCCATCGCCGCCAGCAGCAACCCGTCGGACTTCCAGCGCTCGCTGAGCTTCGAGTTACCCCCCCGACGCTCCCCCTATCCTCCCTGGTAGCCGGGGCGCTGGGCGGCGGCGAGCAGGTCGCGGAGGCGAGGGGGGAGGCGGCGCTCGTCGATGTCGCCGAGGATCTCGTCGCCGGTGATGACGGAGGCGAAGGAGTTGCCACCCGGGCGAGGGAGGTGCTGGGCCCAGAAGAGGTCGAAGGCGTTGCCCCGGGGGCGCCGCCGGAGGAACGGCTCAAGGGGGACGACGAGGCCGTCGCGCCAGCGGGTCAGGTAGACGACGTGGGCGAGGCGGGCGGGGCTCTTGAAGCCGACGCGGCGGCGAGTACCGCCCTCGGAGGGGCCCGTGTGGTCGATGTACTCGACCATCTGGGTGTCGGCGTAGAGATCCGGCTCGGCCTTCTCGACGGTGACCAGGGTCCAGGCGCTCAGGGGGCGCAGGGCCCGGAGGAACTCCCGGGTGACCTGCTCGAAGGAGGGGAGGTCGCGCTGGGCACGGGCCTCCGGGTAGACGTTGTGGGCGAACTGGTTGCGCAGCGGGTGGAGCTGGTTGGCCAGGGCCTCCAGCGTCTCGTTGCCCTGGCGGAGCCGGAGCAGCTCGCGGGCGAGCTGGCCGAGCACGTCGTCGTGGGCCGCCAGCTCCCGGGCCACCAGCCGCGCCAGCTCGCGCCACTTGCCGAGGGGGTAGGCGTGGCGCGAGGCAGAATTCCTGGCGAAGGCGATCAGGTCGTCGGGGAGGGAGGCCGCGGTGGTGCCAGGGCGGGGGGAGAAGTAGGCCGCCGCCAGCAGGGAGGCGACCAGGCGCCAGGCCCCCTCGAGGACGTCGAAGAGGAGCTTGACCCGCTCGACCGCGGAGCTGGCGGCGGCGGCCAGGGCGACCCGGCCGGCGACGGGGTAGGGGAGGGCGGCGGAGAGCGCCTGGAGCGCCCCCTGGGGGTCGGAGCACTCGCGGGCCAGGTCGTGGGCGCGGGCGGCCGGGTCGCCGGAGGCGGTCTCCCAGCAGAGGGAGCGGGGCAGCTCGATCTGACCGTCGACGACGGGAGCGCGCCCCTGCCACTCCCGCTGGAGCTCGCTGGCGAAGGGCTCGATCTCGACGTGGAGCGGGAGGCAGGCGGCCACCACCCCCGGGGCCATCCGGGCCACCAGCCCCTTGCTGGGCGCCGCGGAGGCCACCAGCGAGCAGAGCTCCCGCTCCAGCGCGGGGACGACGCCGGCCCCGATGCGGCTCAGGGGCCCGGTCTCCTCGATGGCGAAGAGGACGACGGGCCTGCGGTGGTCCCGGGCGAGCGCCTGCTGGATGTCCTCCACGGTGGACAGGCGTCCGGTGGCCGCGCTGGCGCGGAGCGAGATGGGCCCCGCAGCGCTGCCCGCGGCCAGCGCCGCTTGCAGGGCGTAGAGGGCCAGCTCCAGCTCCCGGGGGCTGCTCCCCTGATCCAGCGGCCAGTGGCCCACCACCACGTCGCGCAGGCCCAGCCGCAGGACCAGGGCGCGGGCCTGCTCCGCCAGCTCCTCCGGGGGGCCGAGGTCTTCCCCCATCAGCAGGCCGGTGACGCCGTTCTCGTGGAAGATCGCCGGGCGAGGCCAGCGGGCGTGGAGCGCCAGCGTCGCCTGGAGCCAGGGGACCACCTGCCGGGGCGGCGCCGTGAGCACCAGGAGGTTGCCGCGGCGGCCCAGGCTCAGCATCCCGGAGATCTCCTGCTCCAGACCGACGCGGCCCAGCAGCCCGGTCTCCGGATCGACGGCCCCCTGAGGGACCGACGGGATGGTGTAGCGTCGGTCGACGAAGGTGCCCCGGGCCCGCCCTACCTGGAGGAAGGTCCCGTGGACCAGCGGCTCCTCTTCCTCCGGACCCAGCGCCCGTGCCCCCACCACCGTGGGCACCCGTTCGTGGCATTCCCGGCGCCGCCGCAGCCACCACCGTACCCCGTCGTGGCGCAACAGCGCCGCCTGGCTGGAAACGAACAGATCGCTCTGCAGGTGCGGTGGCTGGGCCATGCCGTTCTTCAGCCGTCCCACCCGCAGCTCACCCCGGGGCTCCAGGCGGATCTCCAGGATGGATCCCTCTCGCCCCTCGATCCTCAGCCAGTCGCTCAGCCCCACCTCGCCGCGCCAGAGCGACAGGCTGGCGGTCTGGGTGAGCCAGAGGGTGCCGCCGGCGAGGGGGTTGGTCCGGAGCGCCGCGGCTTCGGGCCCTTCGTCAGCACCGTCGGGGCTAGGGGGGTTGGTCATTCGCTCGGGGGGGCCTTGGAGCCGGGCGCAGGGCCGCTGGACAGGGGGAGGGAAGGTGGGGGCCGGGAGTAGGCGACCAGGGCCTGTTCTAGCTCATCCCGGACGCTGGCGACCAGTTCCGGCGGCTCGACCACCCGGGCGGTCTTGCCGAAGCTCAGCACCCAGGAGATCACCTCCGTCAGGTCGCTGACCACCATGCTCAGCCGGGTGCCCCCGTCGGGCAGCGTGGAGATCTTCTGGGAGCTGTGGACCTTCCGGGCTCGGACGTACTCGGCCACCTTGGCGTCAAAATCGACCACCACCCGGATCGCCTGGGCCCCGCGCCAGATGCCGAACTGCCCCTGGAAATAATCATCGATGTGGAAATCCGTCGGCAGCTCGAAGCGCTCCGTGGCGCTGACCTCCGTGTCCCTCATCCGGTCCAGCAGGAAGGTGCGGATCTCGTCCCTGGGTACGTGAAGACCCACACAATAGATGGCCTCCCGGTAGAGGACCATGGCGTAGGGGTGGATGGTGATGCGCTCCTCGGAGGACTCGCTGCCCCGGCGGTAGCGGCAGCGGAGGGGCCGGAGGTCGGCCACGGCCTGGAAGAGGTCGTCCAGCTCCTCGGTCTTCTGGCGGTAGTCCTTGGGGGCGTGGGGGAGGTAGAGGAAGCGATCCTCGAGCCTGGCGTCGGCCACGCCGGCGTTGGGGCCGCGGCCTGGCCTGCGGGCGATGGAGACCAAGCGCTTGGTGGCCATGTCGATCTCCTCGAAGAGGGTGCTGCCGCGCATGGGCTCGAAGACGCGCCGGGCGGCCAGCAGGGCGTAGGCCTGGGTGCGCCGCAGCTCGATCTTCCTGGGGACGGCGCTGGGGTCGATGCGCCAGCGCAGCGCCCCGCCGGGCTTGTCGGGGGCGGAGATCAGCTCGATTTCCCGCTCGACCTCCCGCAGGTAGCGCCTCATGCTGCGGGCGGTGACGTTGAGGGCGTCCGCCAGCTCGTAGAGGGTCATCCCCTTCGGATGCTGTTCGAGCAAGGTCCGGAGGCGATCGATGCGTCGGTGCTGGGTGAACTTCCCCTTGGGGCGGCCTGGACCGCGAGTGCTGGCCATGGGGCAGGGGAACCTACAATGGGGTTGGGGTCCAGCGCCAGAGGTGCCTTTTCACGGCGACCAGAAGTGTGAGAGATTGGCGTGGCGAGCCCCTTCTTCCCCTCGCGCTGGACGCTCATGAACACCTCTTTGCCTTGGCGCCACCGGTTCCTGACGCAGAAGCACCGCCTCCTCGCCCTCTCGATGCTGGCCGCCCTGGCTGGCTACGCGGGGGCGACCCAGGCCGCCGAAGACCCCAAGTGCCTCTCGCCCAACCCGGCGGACTGGCCCCCTCCAGCGCGCCCCTTCTTCATGATCGCGTTCGACACCTCCGGGTCGATGGTCGGCTGCACCAACCCGACCTACATCGACCCAGGTTCCGGCATCCTCAAGTCCTGCGTCAACGGGGTGCCTTCCAGCGCGTTCAACACCTGCGGGCTGCTCCCCAACCGGATCAACGACGGAAAGTGCGCGGTCCGGAAGATGGTGCAGGCCTTCGGGGAGGTGGACTTCGGTCTGGCGACCTTCCCCTTCGTCGGCACCTGCACGGGCGCGGCCACCGCCTGCGGTCCCTACAACGGAGTGGACGGCCAGGGGAGCTCGGAGTCCTCCGGCCCGGGGAACCGCTGCACGCTGAACACCAAGCCGGGTAGCATCGCTTGCCCCACGGGGAGCGATCCGACCGGTAAGCTTTTGGTGGGCCTCCCGGTCGCCTCGGACCAGGTCGCCAAGATCGTTTCGTACACCGATGACGTGTGCAACAACGGAGACCCGAACGAACTGCTCCCGGTGGGCGGTACGCCCCTCAACGGGCTGCTCCAGTTCTCGGCTGCCTACCTGAAGAACAACCTCAACCAGCTCCAGCCGAGCTGCCGCCCAATCAACATCATCCTGGTCACCGACGGCGGCGAGAGCTGCGACGGCACCCCGGCCATCAACAACGCCAGGAAAACCGCGGAAGAGATCTTCACCAACAGCGGCACCAACGCCATCGGCCGCTCCGTCAAGGTCTTCCCGGTCGGCTTCGGGTTGAACCCGGCCATCCCCGACGAGGCCGCGGCCATCAACGCCCTCGAGGCCATCGCGGACTCGGGCCAGTGCGACTCCAACGACAACGCTTGCAAGGCAAAGACCGGCGCCCTCTTCGTCAACAACGAGGCCGAGCTCTCCATCGCCCTCTCCAAGATCATCACCGGCGCCATCCAGCCGGAGACCTGCGACAACGTCGATAACAACTGCAACGGCTGCACCGACGAGGGCTTCCAGCACTACTGCAACCGCAAGGAAGAAGTGGTCCAGTGTTGCAAGTGGGCCACGGCTAACTCCCGGAATAGCTGCCTCGCCAAGTTCGAGCAGTCCCAGGACAAGAAGGATCTCCCTTGCTGGGATCCGGCGAGCACGCCGGGAGGTCTCCAGCCGGAGCAGGCGTGGCTCTGCGTGGATCCTGGCGAGATCTGCGACGACAAGGACAACAACTGCGACGTCAGCACGGTGGTCGCCGAGCTGAACACCAACACCGTCGACGAGGGGCAGAAGAAGTGCGGGGCGCCGCTCAAGTGCGCGGCGCCGAACGACACCTGCCTCCCGGGCTCCACCCTCGGCGTGGACGACGACTGCGACGGCATCGTGGACAACGCGCCAGGGAACCCCACCCCCGGCTCCGCCTGCCCCAACAACTGCGTCCCCTCCCAGGAGGTATGCGACGGCAAGGACAACGACTGCAACGGGCTCCCGGACGACAACGTGCCGGAGATCCCCTGCGGCCCGCCTGCCGGCCCCGGCACCGCGCCCAACTGCCAGGGCACCCTCAAGTGCGTCAATGGTAACTACTCCAACAACTGCAACGTCAACCCGCTGCCGGAGACCTGCAACGGGCTGGATGACGACTGCGACGGCAAGATCGACAACGGCGCCCCCGGGACGCCCTGCGTGCCTGCGGCGCTCCAGAACCTGAAATTCCAGGAGGACGGCTTCCCCTTCAGCCAGTGCAAGAAGGGCGTGAAGCCCTGCGGCGCGGCGGACGGGGTGTGCGGCGGCTTCGTCGGTCCGTCCCAGGAGGTGTGCGACGGGATCGACAACGACTGCGACGGCGAGGTCGACGAGGGGGAGATCCCCGGCGTGGGGGCTCCTTGCGGCAAGTCCCAGGGGGCCTGCACCCTGGGCCAGCGGGCCTGCGTCGGCGGCACCTTCATCTGCGTCGGCGGCACCCAGCCGCAGCCGGAGCTGTGCAACGGGGTGGACGACGACTGCGACGGCATCCCCGACGCGCAGGAGACGGTCTTCGACGACGCTCCGCCGCCGGACCAGAGCGG
>CAZSDX010000359.1:0-7602 GCA_964605685.1 uncultured Polyangiaceae bacterium | reverse complement strand
GCATCGGCGGGCCTCGGCGGCGCTCCGGCGGCGTCACCGGCCCTGGTGAACGCCGCGCTGGTGGTACCGGTGGATCGCACGCGCCTGGTCTTCTTCGACCTGGGCGCGGGGGCGGTGGGGGTGACGGTGTCGGCGGCCTCCTCGCTGGAGGGCCCCCCCACCGTGGGGCAAGGCGGCGAGGTCTGGGTGGCCACCCAGGGGGGGCTGCTCCTGGCGGTCAGCCCCGAGGGGAACGAGCTGGAGCGGGTCTCGCTGCTGGGAGGCTCCGGCGGGGAGATGGGCAGCGCGGCCTTCGAGGCGACGCTGGTGGCGGAAGGGCGCAAGGTGGCGTTCTTCCGCCCCTCGGGGGAGCTCGTCGTCTGGTCGAAGCAGGGAAGCGAGGTGAGCAGCGACCAGCGCGTCTGCGGGGACCCCATCGGCCTCCTGTCCGACGGCGAGCGGCTGGTGGTCACCTGCCGCGACGGCACCGTCGCCGCCTTCGGCAAGAGGAAGTAGCCCCGGGCGTCACGGATTCCAGGTGAGGAGCACCCGTTCGGTGCGCTTACCCGAGAAGCCAGTCTCGAAGAACCCACGCCCGGAGATCCTATCGACGATGCAGGCGAGCACCTCGCTGGAGACACTCCCGGAGAGCGTCTGGGTGCGGACCTGGTCCACCTGGGTGAACGGGCGGGGTATCGCCACCCGCTGCCGGGGCGAAGGGCGTCGCCGGAACCCCTCGTTCCGGGTCATGTCCAGGAGGAATCGAACCTGGGCCCTCCCGCTGACCGGGCCGCAGCCCCGGGCGGCGTCCGCGAGGGCGGTGCGTAGCTGGAGCTGGAGCTCCGCCAGGTTCGCCGACGGGCTCTCGCTCGCCGCGTCGACGCGCACCTGAGGCTGCGGCTGGGGCGTCGGTGGCCGCGGGAGGGGCTGCTCCCGGTGGACCTGGAGCGGCACCCGGACCCGGGTGAGCTGGCCGAGGGGCGCCCGGGTCTGGTACTGGCAGGCGCGCTCCTGGAGGCAGCGGGCGAAGGGGGTGACCTCGCCGTCGCCCACCGGCAACACCCGGAGCGGCGCCCCGCTGGAGGCCAGCTCGACCTCCAGGGTCAGGGGGCCTCCCGGAAAATCCTGCGGCGCGAGGGTGTTGCAGACCTCGTACTGGGGATCGATGGACCGGAACGCGGAGGCCAGCTCCGGCGGCAGGGGACCGCCCCCGCTCAGCGCCGCTGGCCCCCGCTCGATCACCAGGCGGGGCGGGGGAGGCCCCGGGTCCGGGAGGGGCTCCGGCGCCATGTCGATCTTCCTGAGTTGTGGCGGGGCCGGAGCTCCGGCGACGGCCTCCGCCAGCAGCACCTGCGGAGTCCGGGGTGGCAGGTCAGCCCCCAGGACGTTCCGGGGCCGGTCGTCGATGCCGCAGCGGACCGCCCGGGGGTCCATGGGGGTCCAGCCGCCACCGTCGGGAGGAGGCTCGGAGGTGGCCACCGAGGCGGTCGGGGTCGGGGTGACCGGCGTCGCCGGCGGCGCAGCGGAGCAGGCGGCGAGGCCTAGGAGCAGGAGCAAGCGGCGAGGGGTCATGGCGAGGGAGGGTAGCCAGTCCCGGTGGATGGCTCCAGCGCGCAGGTGGCGGTGACCCGGGGGTTCGTGACGGGAAAAGGGGGAGAGGTCGGGGCGAGCCCTTGTGACCTCCGGGGGGCGGGCGTGCTACAAGGCGCCCGATCCGGCCTGGCGCCGGCCCACCAGGAGCATTTCATGGCCCACAAAGAGATCGTCATCGTCGCCGCCAAACGGACCGCGTTTGGCACCATGCTCGGCTCCCTCAAGAGCGTCACGGCCACCGACCTCGCGGTGCATGCGGCCAGGGCGGCGCTGGCCCAGAGCGGCCTCAAGGCCGAGGAGATCGGCCACGTGGTCGTCGGCAACGTGATGCAGACCAGCGCCGACGCCATCTACTGCGCCCGCCACGTGGGCCTCAAGGCCGGGCTCCCCATCACCACCCCGGCGGTCACGGTCAACCGCCTCTGCGGCTCCGGCTTCGAGGCGGTGGTGCAGGCGGCGCAGCTCATCCAGCTCGGCGAGGCCGACGCGGTGCTCGCCGGAGGCACCGAGAACATGACCCAGGCCCCCCATGTGCTTCGTGGCGGGCGCGAGGGCTACGCCTTCGGCAAGGCGCCGGGCCTTGAGGATAGCCTCTGGTCCGCCCTCACCGACTCCTACTGCAACACGCCGATGGCCGTCACTGCCGAGAACCTGGCGCAGAAGTACGGCATCACCCGCGAGCAGGCGGACGACTTCGCCCTCACTTCCCAGAAGCGCTGGGCTGCTGCCAGCGAGTCTGGCAGGTTCAACGACGAGATCGTTCCCTACGAGATCGTCTCCAAGAAGGGCACCGTCTCCTTCGCCCGCGACGAGCACCCCCGCCCCCAGACCACCCCCGAGGCCCTCGCCAAGCTCCCCCCCGTCTTCAAGAAGGACGGCATCGTCACCGCCGGCAACGCCTCCGGGATCTGCGACGGCGCCGCCATGCTCCTGGTGACCTCCGCCGACTTCGCCCGTAGCCGCGGCCTCACCCCCCTGGCCCGCATCGTCTCCCACGCTGTTGCTGGCGTCGAGCCCAGCCTCATGGGCATCGGCCCCGCTCCTGCCATCCGCAAGGCCCTCGACCGCGCCGGGACCTCCCTCGACAAGCTCGACCTCGTCGAGGTCAACGAGGCCTTCGCTCCCCAGTTCCTCGCCGTCGAGAAGGAGCTCGGCCTCGACCGGGAGAAGACCAACGTCAACGGAGGCGCCATCGCCCTCGGCCACCCCCTCGGCGCCTCCGGCGCTCGCATCGTCACGCACCTGGTCTACGAGCTGCGCCGCCGCGGCGCTCGCCTCGCCGCCGGCTCCGCCTGCATCGGCGGCGGCCAGGGCATCGCCGTGCTGATCGAGGCCCTCTGAGGATGAGCCTCCGCGCCCTCGCCCGCCTCGCTCCGGCCCTCGCCGTCGCCCTCTGGCCTTCCCTGGCCCGGGCCGAGGTCACGAGCTGGCTCTCCCTCGGCGGGGGCGCTTCCCGCGTCGAGCTCACCTCCGGCTCCTCGCCGCTTCGCATCCACCTGCCCGTCAACATCGGCGTCGGCCTCCCGCCCTCCCTGCCGGTCGTCGTCGGGGTCGGGGTCAAGCTGCACCCTTACTTCGGGGAAGGGGTGGATTACGGGGCCTACCTGCGGGCGGCGACCCGTGGGTACGTGCTCGGGGGGTTCGGGGTGGCGCTCGACGGGGGCGGCTACCTGCGGAGCTTCGACAACGAGGCGAGCGGGCTGATGGGGATCCTGAACCTGGGGATCCCCTGGGGCGGCGTGATCAGCCTGAACTACAGCCGGAGCGGCGAGGGGCAGCAGACCCTGGGGGCCACCGTGGGGATCGATTTCCTGCGGCTCACGGTCTACCGGCTCTCCGGCGAGGAGCAGTGGCCCAACGTGCGCCCCGCCTGGAGGCCCTGAGCGGCGTCCTCCTCCTCTTCGTGCACGTCCTTCCCGGGAACGATCGCCCGCCGGGTCTGTCCGCGATGCGTGAGGCGCTCCCCGGCCTCACGCATCGCGGACAGACCCGGCTCGCCAGGGCTTCCGCTGGACGAACCGCCACCCGCGAAGTAGAGGGGATCCTCCAGGCATCGACGGAACATGCTGGCCACCCCCCACCTCTCGATCTTGCAGAGCCGCCCGATGAAAATCACCCGTGCGAACCTGTCCGCGGTGGAGGGGATCGTCGCTCCCAAAGTCCTCGACGCGATGCGGAGCGCATCGAACGAGCTGGCTCGCCTCGGCGTTCGGCATGCGCTGGTGGGCGGCCTCGCGGTTGGCGCCTACGGATACCCACGCGCGACGAAAGACGTTAACTTTCTCGTGGGCGATGAGGCGTTCGAGCACCACGCCGGGGGGATCGTCACGATGAAGCCGGGTATCCCGATCCAGATCAACGGCGTCCTGGTCGACCTGCTCTCGGTACAGCCCGACGAGGGAGCGCTCTGCACCGTCCCCGTTGTGCGGTTTGGCGCCGAGGTGCCGGTAGCGCCGATCGAAGCGCTGGTCCATCTCAAGCTGAAGTCGCCGCGCCTGAAGGATGCAGCCGACGTGATCGAGCTGCTCAAGGCAGGTATCGACCAGGCACGCTGTCGCGCATGGCTCGCTGCGAACGCACCGACACTCGCTCCGCAGTTCGAGGAGTTGATCGAGCGCGCCCAGCAGGAGAGCGACTGACCACAGGATCAACCTCCCGGGGCTGCTTTCAAACACAAAAACTCGTGCGAGGCGAGCCGCCGAGGCCCGAGGACGACCCGGGAGACGCTCACGGCGCGTTGGTGGTGCCCTTGGTGGAGGTGGCGCGGACGAAGGGGCCCGCGCCGTCCGGGAGCCGCGCCCAGGAGGTTCCCGCGGGGAAGGGCTGCTCTGGCGAGCCGTCGGTGGTGGTGTCGTCGACCAGGTTCCCGTCCGGATCGAGGAGGCTGATGCGCTCGGCGGCGTCCTTGCCGATGCCGAAGTCCCCGGGGCCCGGTCCGTCGCTCAGCCGGGTGTGAAGCACCAGCCGCTCCCCCGGTTGCAGCGTCGTCCCGGCGGGGATCACCAGCTTGTCGCTGTCGTCGGGGAGCTTCCCCTCCTCGAACTGCTGGGCGACGATCCAGCCGGAGGCGTCTACCGGCTGATCACTCTCGTTCTTCACCTCGACCCAGTCCACCGGGTCTCCGGAAGGATCGATCTCGTTGATCACCAGACCGCTGCCCGGAGAGCCTCCCGCGGTGCTGCCCCCGGACGAGCTCCCCCCGCTGGAGGATCCTCCCGCGCCGCCGCTCTGTCCGGAACCTCCGGATCCTCCCGCGCCGCCGGATCCTCCGGGGGTGGCGTAGTAGGGCTGGGGGCTCTTCTCTTCCCCGGCGCAGGCCGCCAGGGTGAGCGCCAGGAGCAAGGGGCGTAGCGCGCGCATCAGAAGCTCACCTTGAGGTCGACCCGCGGACCTCGCTGGGGTTGGCGGGGGTCGGAGGCGCGGGCCAGCGGGCCTCCGTTGCTGTGGCGGTAGGTCAGGAAGAGCTCGAAGGTCTCCGAGGGGCGCTGCGCGGACATCTCGCCGTGGTAGCCGATGCCTCCTTGCCACGCGGTGATCCGGTCGTCGCCGCCGTTGGCCCTCCGGTTCGGGTCGATCTGGTCGACGCGTCCCACCGCCTCGAAGCCGGAGAAAGGGCCCACCCGGAGCCAGGCGGTCGCGGTCCTGGCGCGCTGTACCGAATTCCCATAGGCCCCGTCGGCGAAGGTCCCGTCGACCCCGATGGCCCCGTGGGTGTGCTCCACGGAGAGGCCCCCCACGTAGCGGTCGGCGCGGGCCTGGGTGGGCCCCAGGGAGCCGTCCTCCGCGTAGGCCAGCAGCTTCACGCTCAGCGACGGCGGGAGCAGCGCGTCCAGCGGCGTGAGCCAGAGCCGCGCCTGGACGTTCTTCCCCGCGTTCTGCTCGTGCTGGGTGAATCCCTCGCCGTTGACCACCGCGAGCGCCACCTCGCCCAGCTTGCGGGGGAGCGCCACCAGCAAGGAGGCGCCCAGGTCCGCGGGGGACAGCAGCGTGGAGGCTTCCTGGGCGGTGGGGGCCACCACGCGGCGCCCCCACATCTGCTCCAGGGGGGTGATGGCCAGCGTGGGCACCAGCCCCAGCCGGAGCCGCAGGCCCACCGGCCAGTCCTGGGGGCTGCGGACCTCGCCGTAGATCTCCCGGGCCCGGAGCACGATGCTATCCCCATCGACCCCGTAGAGCGACCCCGGCGCCGCGGAGCGTACCGTCTCGATCAGCACCCGCGCCGCGAAGGGGCCCTTGAGCACCGCGTCGGCCCCGAGCCGGGCCCGCGGGATGTCGAAGGAGCGCGCCTGCTGCTCGTTCCATTTCTCGTGGGCGTAGCGGGCGAAGACCTCGCCGAAGACCTGGATGTTCCGCTGGGATCCCCAAGGAACTTCCAGCGGAGGACCGGCGGAGAACGCCTCCGTCCGCTCCCGCCTGGGGAGCGGGATCTCCTTGGCTTGCTCCTGGGGCGGGGCGACGACCGGAACGGGGGACGCGGGCTCCGGCGCGGCCACGACGGCCACCGGCGCCGGGGCGGGGGGCGGTGGCGGCGGGGGCGCCATCTCGAAGAGGAGGACAGGGATCAGGGGCATGGAGGGTCCAGCACCGCGCGGGCGGCGGGGTCCGAGGGGGTGTCGTTGGGAGGGCGATCCTGGAGGCCGAGCAGCGGACCGAAGTCCCGCCGCAGCGCCAGGAACCTCTGGTGATCGGCGACCACCTGGTCCGCGTAGGCGACGGCGGCGGCGGCGGTCTCGGCGGCGAAGGACTCCTCGCGCCCGGCGAGCCAGCTCCGGAGAGGCTCCCGCGCGAGGTCCCCGTTCACCGTGAGCCCCCGGGCGTGGGAGCGCCCGACCAGGCGGCCAAAATCGGCGGCGAACCGGAGGATATCCGCCCCGGATCGCCCCTGGAGGTCGCCCACCCGCACGGTCTTCTGAAAATCGGTGATGGTGCTCACCACCACCGGGAGGTCCAGCAGCCGGCTGTGGCCCAGGTGGGGGTCCGCGTCGGGGACCGACTGGAGGCGCCGCTGCCGCTCGACCACGCGCCGCGAGGGCGACCCGGGCGGAGGTCCGTAGGCCAGATCCATGTCGAGGGAGGCGTCGGTGGACTCCTTGAGCTGGAGGATCACGTCGTCCTGCTCCGAGGGGCTGGCCCCCTCCACCAGCACGTAGAACCGCACCGCCGTCAGGCTGCCGACGCCCTGGCCGCAGCGGCGGGCCGCGTCCTTGATGGCGAAGTACCCCGGGGGAAAATCGTCCCGCAGCAACGAGGAGCGGTAAACCGAGAGCGCCTGCGGGAGCGCGTCGACCACCGCCGGTGGCGCCGGGAGCAGCGCCTCCCGCGGGTCGCTCGGATCGGTGACGCCGCGCTTGAGGCGCCGCCTGCCGTCGCTCATCGTGGTGAACTCGTCGAGCTCCTCCCGGGCGGCGCCGTCCTTGGCAGCGGAGTCAAGGCGCCGCTGGATGATCACCCCCACCTCTCCCGGTCGAATTTCCCCGACCTCCCCCGCCGCCACCGCCTCTGCGTAGGCCCTTGCCAGCGTGGCCGCCGCCTCCGCCTCGCCCACCTTCCCCGGGTTGACCTCCCGCAGCGCCACCAGCAGCGAGGCCGCGGCCCTGCGGACCTCCCACCAGGCCGGTCCGAAGCCGGCCACGTCAAAGTCGTTGAGGTCCACCCGGGGGCCCGGGTACGTGCCGACGTTCTCCAGGTGGGCGTCCCCCAGCAGGAGCACCCGGTCCACCGAAGGCATCCCGGTGCGGGCGAAGGGGAGCGCGGCGTCCCGCAGGTCCCGGGTGTAGAGGATCTCCGACCCCCGCAGGAAGCGGAACGGCGAGATCGCCATCTCGTCGAAGCGCAGCCGGAGCTGGTGGGGCCTGCTCCGGGCCAGTGGCAGCAGCGCCCGGGAGAAGAACTGGGCCATCTGCGACGCCCGGGGGTCCGCCGGAGCGTTCCCCTCGCAGGAGAGCGCCGCCAGCGCCAGCGCGGCTCCGAGCAGCTTCCGCGCCGCCTTCACGCGCCGCGCCGCCGCCGGACCACCAGCCCTGCCAGCGC
>CAZSDX010000358.1:0-7609 GCA_964605685.1 uncultured Polyangiaceae bacterium | reverse complement strand
CCACAAGGCCGCCTGGGTTGTGGTAAGTTGCCGGGCGATGCCACGGCACTTCAACACGACGGGCCCCTGTGCACCGGCAAAGCACTACATGATCCCGCCAGGACGGCGGCTGGGGCGCGTCCTTGAACTCATCGAGCAGGAAAAATACTTCGTGCTCCGCGCCGGCAGGCAGACCGGAAAGACCACGTCGGCTCACTGGCTTGTCCGCCACCTCAACAAGACAGGACGCTACAACGCTCTCTGGGTCGACCTCCAGCGGGCCCGCGAACAAGCCGACCCAGCCCTCGCCTTTCTCACCCTCTTCAAGACCCTCTCTCTGGCCCAGCAGACCATCGGTGTCCCCTGGACCATCCCGCAGGAAGCACAGCAACAGGACTGGCTCAAGGATCCTGCCTCCGCCATCGCGGATTACCTCCGCTGGTTGACGCAGCAGAGCAAGAAACCGCTGGTGCTCTTCCTCGACGAGGCGGATGGCCTCGTCGGGCGCGCCATGGTCTCCTTTCTCACTCAGCTCCGCGATCTCTACATCGGTCGCTCCTTCTCTCCTGCCCCCCACAGCATCATCCTCGTCGGTCAGCGCGCTATCCGGGATTATGCGCTGAGCGAGGAAGAACGCAAAACCACGTCCTGGCTGGGCACCACGTCGCCCTTCAACATCACCGCCGAGACCCAGACCCTCGACCCCTTCACCGCCGCCGAGGTGAAGGAGCTGTACCTCAAGCACACGAAGGAGACCGGGCAGACCTGGAGCAAGAAGGCGACGGCGCTGGCCTACGAGCTTGGGCAAGGGCACCCGTGGTTGACCAATGCGCTTGCCGAGATCTGCACCGAGAGGCTGGTGCGAGACCGCACGAAGCGGATCCAGAGCCAGGACATCGAGGCGGCGAAGGAGGCGATGATCCAGGAGCGCCGCACCCACATCGACTCGCTCATCGCGAGGTTGAGCGAGGACCGCGTGCGCCGCGTCCTGGAGCCGATGCTGGTGGGCGAATCGCTCCCCGTCGAGGCCATCGACGCGGACCTTCAGTACGTGGCCGGCCTGGGGTTGATCCGTCTGCACCAGGGTCAGTGGCGCATCGCCAACCCGATCTACCGGGAGGTCCTCCCCAGGGTGTTGAACTTCGCTGCCCAGACCTCGCTCCCCCACGAGACGACCTGGTACGTGAAGGCGGACGGGAAGCTCGACCTGCCGAAGCTCATGGCCGCCTGGCAGGAATTCTGGCGCGAGGACGGTCACCTCGCCGCCGAGGGCTTTCGCTACAAGGAAGCGGGACCCCACCTCATGCTCATGGCCTTCCTCCAGCGCGTCCTCAACGGCGGCGGACGCCTCGACCGCGAGTACGCCCTCGGGAAAGGCGCCCTGGACCTGCTCCTCACCTGGAAGGGCGAACGCCATCTCATCGAGGTGAAGGTGCGGCGCGACGAGCGAAGCGAGAAGAAGGCCCTGGGCCAGGTCGGGAAATACCTGGAAGGAGCGGGGATGAACGAGGGGTGGGTCGTTCTCTTCGATCTCCGGAAAAATGTGCCCTGGCGGAGGAAGATTTTTCGGAAAAAGACAAAGAGCAAGCTGGCAACGATCTGGGTCGTGGGGTGTTGAGCCGCGTTCCGAAGGATGACCGAGGCGTCACTCGTCGGCGACACCGACGGTATCGGCGCAGACGCCGCGGCGGTCGCCCCGGGGCTTGCCTCGGTCGAAGGCGATGGTGCAGCCGGCGGGGCGGCGGATCATCCGGACCACATCCAGCACCATCGAGTTGGTCCAGTCCCGGGCGCCGTCCACCCGGGCGCGGATCACCCCGTCCGGATCGATGAACCAGGTCTCCGGGTAGAGGCGCGTCCCGAACTTGCCGTTGACCACCGCGCCGTCCGGATCGATCAGCACCGGGAAGGTCGGATCCTTGCCGAGCACCGCCCGCAGCGTCGCCCTCGCGTCGTCCGCGGTCTCGTCCGTGGAGATCGTCAGCAGCACCGCGTCCTCCTGCCGGAGCAGCTCGTGGAAATCCGCCAGCGAAGGCATCTCTTCGAGGCAGGGGCGGCAGGTCTTCGTCCAGAAGTTCAATACGACCACCTTGCCCCGGAACGACGAGAGGCGGACCCGCTGACCGGCGAGGTCCGGGAGGTCGAAATCCGGGGCGGTGCGGTCGCGGTCCGCGTAGGCGGGGCGGATGGCGCAGAGAGGCGTGCAGGCGCCGCGGACCTCCCCGTCCTGGGCGACGGACACAAAGGTGTAGACCAGGAAGGCAGCGACGACGATGAAGAGGAGCTGGGCGCTCTGGGCGAGCTGTTCGGGCTTCATGGAGCAGAGGGGGTTGTGCAGGAGGACGACTCACGGACGACGGCGAGCTTGCGGCGAGGAGCGTCCGCAGGGATGGCCTCGAAGGCCCGCTTGTAGGCGGCGAACGTCCCCCCCGCCCGCACCGCGTCGAGCACCGCGCGCCCCTCGGCGACGCCGCCCTGGGCCAGCACGTACTCGACCCAGGCCCACTTGGCGCTGGTGGAGCGCACGTCGGCCCGCCCACGCAGGCCCTTGCGCAGCCGCTCCAGGCGGCGGTCGACGACCTGGACGCCAGCGAAGGGCGCGCCGTCGAGCGGCGTGTTGCGCTTGGCGCAGAAGGGGGCGATGCCGAGGGCGACCGGGACGATCTTGCTCAGCTCGGCGGTGAACTGGATGCACTCGTCGATGTCGTCGTCGGTCTCCGTGGGGAGGCCGATCATCAGGTAAAGCTTGAGGCGATCCATGCCGTGCTTGCGGGCCCGCTCGGCGGCGGCGACCAGGTGCTTGACCCGGGCCCTGCGCTCCAGCATGTCGCGGAGGCGCTCGCTGGGGCCATCCATCGCGGTGGTGAGGGTGCGGTAGCCGGCGAGCTTGAGGGCGCCCACGAAGTCGTCGCTCAGGCGGTCGGGGCGCAGGCTGGAGAGGCCCACCTCCCGCCCCTGCTCCGCCAGCGTCCGGACGATCTCGACGATCTTCGGGTGGTCGCTCACCGCGGCCCCGACCAGCCCCACGCGCCGGGCGTCCCCGGGGATGTGCCCCAGGATCACATCCCGGGGCACGATGCGCATGCCGCCGTTGGTGGAGCGACGCATCACGCAGTAAGCACACCCCCGGGAGCAGCCCCGCTCCGTCTCGATCAGGAACATGTTGGACAGCTCCGTGTGGGGCGTCCGGATGGCGCTGTAGGCCGGGAGCATCGCGTCGTCGACCCGGGCGACGGGGGGCATCTGGTCGCCGTGGTGCTCGGGGACAAAGACGTGGTCGAGGCGGGCCAGGGCGGCGAGGGCGTCGTGACGCGACGCGGCGGTGGCCATGATCTCGCAGACAAGGGGAGCGAGGGCCTCGGCTTCTCCGAGGAGGATGGCGTCGGCGAAGGCAGCCAGCGGGAGGGGGTTGGAGAAGGTGAGGGGACCGCCGGCAAGGACGAGGGGGTGGCGCTGGTCGCGGTCCTGGCGGAGCGGAGGGATGCGGGAGGTCTGGAGGAGCCGGATGACGCCGGCCAGCTCCAGCTCGTAGGCGACGGAGAGGGCGATGACGGGGAAATCGGAGAGCGAAGCGAGGGACTCGTAGGTGACGGCGGCCTCGTCGGCGGGGCGATCCTCGTCGGGGAGGAAGGCGCGCTCGCAGGCCATGTCCGGGTGCTCCATGAGGGCGCGGTAGATGCGCTGGAAGCCGAGGCTGCTCATGGCCACGTGGTAAGGAGAGGGGTAAGCGAGGCAGACCCGGAGGGGAGCCTGCTTGGGGATCCGGCCGACCTCATCGGCCAGGCGCTGACGGATAAGCACGCGGAGGTTCGTCGACGACACGGCGGGGGCCTACCCTGCCACATCCCGGCGGCCCCGTCCCTCCCTCGCGGGGAAGAATCCGCCGGGAGAGGTGCGGAAGCGGGTGCCCACCGGGGCGCGGGGCCCTATGATTCCAGGACGATGGCCCAGCCGACCGCCTCCACCGCCGCCGACCTGATCTACGACTGGAACGAGATCGCCCGCCGGGGTCCGGTGATCCCCCCTGGTTACACCTTCTTCGACGAGACCCTGAGGGACGGGCTCCAGAACCCCTCGGTCCGCGACCCCTCCATCGAGCCCAAGCTCAAGCTCCTGCACCTGATGGATTCCCTCGGGATCCACGCCGCGGACATCGGGCTGCCGGGGAGCTCGAAGCGGGCCTTCGACGACGTGCTCCGGATGTGCCGGGAGATCTCCGACCACAAGCTCAAGGTGCAGCCCGCCTGCGCCGGGCGCACGGTGGCCTCCGACATCCTGCCGATGGTGGAGATCTCCCAGAAGGCAGGGATCCCCGTCGAGGTGTACGCCTTCATCGGCTCCAGCGCGATCCGGCAGCTCGTCGAGGACTGGTCCGAGGATCTGCTGGCGAAGCGGGCCGCGGAGGCCATCGATGTCGGCGTCAAGCACGGGCTCCCGGTGGCCTTCGTCACCGAGGATACCTCCCGGTCCCACCCGAAGATGCTGGCCACCCTCTTCAAGGTCGCCATCGACCACGGCGCCTCCCGGCTGTGCGTCTGCGACACCGCGGGCCACGCCACCCCCGACGGCGTCCACAACCTCATCGCCTTCACCCGGTCGATCATCGCCGGCATGGGCGCCCAGGACTCGGTGAAGATCGACTGGCACGGGCACAACGACCGGGGGCTGGCCCTGGTCAACGCGCTGTTCGCCCTGGAATTCGGCGCCCACCGGGTCCACGGCACCGCGCTGGGCATCGGAGAGCGGGTCGGGAATACCCCGATGGAGCTTCTGCTGCTCAACCTGAAGCTCCTAGGCCAGCTCGAAGGCCAGGATCTCTCCCGCATCATCGAGTACTGCTCCACCGCCGCCGAGGCGGTCGGCTGGGAGATCCCCATCAACTACCCGCTGGTGGGCCGCGACGCCTTCCGGACCGCCACCGGCGTCCACGCGTCGGCCATCATCAAGGCCCAGCACAAGGGCGACAGCTGGCTCGCCGACCGGATCTACTCCGGCGTCCCCGCCGGCATGTTCGGCCGCGAGCAGGAGATCGTCGTCGGCTTCATGTCCGGCGCCTCCAACGTCGCCCACGTCCTCAAGCGCCTCGGCGTCGAGCCCACCCGCGAGCGCGTCGACGCCGTGATCCAGGCCGCCAAGGCCACCGACCACATCCTGTCGGATGACGAGATCCGCGCCGCCCTCCCCGGATGAAGCCGGACCCCTGCCCCTGCTCCTCCGGCGCCCCTTACGCCCGCTGCTGCGGCCCCTTCCATCGGGGCGCCCTCCTGCCCTCCACCTGCGAGGCCCTGATGCGCTCCCGCTACGCGGCCTTCGCCCGCAAGCAGGTCGACTACCTCCTCGCCACCTCCCACCCGGAGCTGATCGAGCGCCACGGCGGCCACGCCGCCTTCCGCCGCGACCTGCTCCGCACTTGCGAGGAGCACCGCTACCCGGGCCTCTCCGTCCTCGATCACCGGGAGGACGGCGACCAGGGGGAGGTCGAGTTCCACGCGCGGGTCTTCCGCAAGGGCTCGGACCTCAGCTTCACCGAGCGCTCCCTCTTCCTCCGCGAGCAGGGGCGCTGGCTCTATCACTCCGCGGTCGAGCCCCTGCGGGCGCAGTAGCGCGCCACCGCCGCCGCCAGCTCCTGCTCCTCCCCCACCCCGCCGTAGCGCAGGGCCGCGTACCGCAGCAGCAACCCCGCCGCCTCGTCCCCTGGCCGCTGCTCCTCCAGCCTCCTCGCCGTCGCCTCCAGGGGCTCGCTCGCCCCACGAGAAAACCCGCCCCGCGCCAGCTCCTCCAGCAGCCTCCGCAGCGCCTCGGGCGGAGGATCCACCCGCTCCAGGATCCCGGGCGACCGCGCCTGCCTCGCCGCTCGCCAGCGGCGCCAGACCTCCCGCAGCAGGATGAAGAGCGCCACCGGCCCCAGCCCCAGCGCCACCGCCGAGGGGTGATCGAGCGCCCACTGGATCCCCTCCCCTCCCCGCGTCAGCGCCGCGTCGATCCAAGCCCAGAGCAGCGGCGTCTCCGGAGGCCCCACCACCTCCAGGCTGACGGCGGGTGTGGGGTCGAAAGAAACCCACCCTCGGCCAGAGAGGTGTGCTTCGACCCAGGCATGGGCGTTGCGCTCGCGGACCACATGGTAGCCGCCGATGCGGTTGAATTCGGACACACGGTAGCCGCCAACCACGCGGGCGGGGATACCGAGGGAGCGGGCCAGGAGCGCCAGGGCGGAGGCGAAGTACTCGCAGTGGCCGCCGGCCCCGGGGGTCTCCAGGAAGGCCAGCAGGGGCTCGGTGCGGGGAGGGCGACGGAACGAGGTGGCGTAGGGGTGCTCGGCCTGGAGCCCGCGCTGGAGGCGGAGGAGCTGCTCGTGAGGGTCCGAGGCGTCGCCGACGAGGCGCCGGGCGGTGGCCTCCAGGGGGGGGAGCATCCTCGGGGGGAGGGAGAGGTCGATGGGCTGGACCGGCTCGGGGAGGTGGAGATCCCGGGGGGCTGGCTCGTAGCGTGCCCACTGGGCGGAGGTTCCATAGATGGGGATGAGGATGCCGGAGGGGTCGACGAGGGCAGAGGGGGTGTTGAGGGCGAGGTTCCTGGAGGCCAGGGGCAGGAGGAAGCGAGGGAGATCGGAGCGCTCCAGGCGGATCTCGACGGGCCCGCCGGTGCCGGAGATGGGGAGCGAGCGGGTGAGGCCGGTCTGGCGGGTGAGCCAGCGTCCCCGGTTGTAGTCGTGGTAGACGACGCCCCGGAGGAGCGGGTCCCCCTGGAAGCGGAAGATCCGGGCGACGATCCGGTCGGAGTCGGCGAGCCCTTCGAGGGAGCCCAGCTCCAGGGGGCCGTCGTGGAGGCCGATCTGCGGGGTGGAGACGTCGATCAACCAGCCGACGATCCGGGCGTGGGCCCTGGGAATGGCCCAGGCGAAGGCACCCGCCAGCAGCGACGACAGGGCCAGGATCAGCGCCCACCAGCCCCGGTGGTGGCCGAGGGCCCAGGGCCTGCCGGGGGCCCGGAGCCAGGCGCCCGCCAGGGCGAGGTAGAGGGTGCAGCCGAGCACGTAGAGCAGCCCGGCGCGCTGGGAGCCGCAGGCCACCAGGCACCAGAACCCGTGGGCGATGGTGGCCCGGTCGCCTCCGACCGGCTGATCGAGGAAGAGGCGGTGGGCAGCGATCAGGATGGATGCCGTGGCGAGGAAGGGCACCAGCGGACCCATCACTCCCCGGAAGGGTACCTGGGGCCCCGGCAGCACCCGCACCAGGAGCGCAGCGACCCCCAGCAGCGCCAGCGCCAGCACGCCCTGGGCGAAGAGGCTCAGCCGGACGCGCCCCCGGATCAGCGCTGGCAAGAGCGCCACCGGGGCGAGGAGTAGCGCGGCGAAGGGATCCTGACCCACCCCCGCGTAGAGGGCCACCAGCGTCACCATGCAGAGGGGCCCCAGCAGGCGGCCGGACATCGGACGGACTCTGTCGCATGCAGCCCACGCCCGGGCAAGAGGTGGTAGCGTGCCCCCGCATGCCTTCTTCTCTTCTCTCGCCAAGCGCCGTGCTCCTGGGGGCGCTCGCGCTGGCCCCGGCGCTCGCGCTGGCTCCCGGCTGCAAGGGGCCGCCGGGCGGCTCCTCCACCGCGGGGGGCGCGTCTGCCAGCGCCAAGGCCC
>CAZSDX010000357.1:0-7611 GCA_964605685.1 uncultured Polyangiaceae bacterium | reverse complement strand
TGCAAGGGGGCGAGCGGGCTCCTTCGAGGGCTCCTGAGTCGGGCTCAGGCCCGCGTCGAGCAGGCCCAGAAAGCTATCGAGCAGGTCCATAAAGCCCGGGAAAAGCAAGAGCAGCGCCCCCGTGGACCCGGACGACCGATCCACTGGGCCGCGCGAGAGCAGGCGGCCACCGAGGCGTTGACCAAGGCAGAGGCCGAGGTCAAGCGCGTCGAAAGCTACCGCGAGCGGCTGCGCGCCGGGGTGCGAGCGCTGGGAACCGTGTATCATCCGGTGAGCTTGGTGACCGGTGCCTGGCAGACGGCGCAGCAAGTCAAGGAGCGGTTGGAGGAGGGCTTCGAGGACTTGTGGGCGCTGACCGCGGAGGTGAACGAAGGCACAACAAGCGACAAGCTGTCCAGGTCGATGTCGAAGGCGATGCGGGTGGTGGACGCGTTGGTGGCGTCGGTGCGTGGCTGGCAGCAGGGGGTCGAGGCGCGACTGCTGACGCTCAAGCTGTCGGAGACGGAGCGGGATGTTGCCGTTGGTGTACCTGAACCAGGTGGCGCAACGGGGCGCCAACCAACAAGAGAAGCAGGAGTTGCGAGCGGTGCGAGATCAGGTGCGCGAGCGCGTGTTGGCCGCCGAGAGCCCATGGCACGGTTGGAGTCGGGAGGTGAAGAAGAGCGTGCTGTCGATGGCGGAGACGAGCGTGGCGCTGTTCGTGAGGGCGAGTTCGATGGTGGAGGGTCGCCGAGACAGGCAATGCGTTGTTGCAAGAAGATTTCGGAGGACACTGGGTGAGATCCAGCGCAGCCTGGGGGAAGTAGGTGTTCTTCGCGGTAAACCGGAGGCGCTCCGAGGCGCTTCCCGGGTCGTGGGTACCATCCGGCCTGGCAAACAGGACACGCCCGAGGGCAAGCCCAAGGGCAGGAGGAGCAGGCTGGCAGCCTGTGACCAGCGTCGGGAAGCAATGCCCCGCAGCAAGGATCGTGCGTCGGGCGATGAGAACCCCCGAACAGGAAGAGAAGGGACCAACGGCAGGGTACTGAATCAGGACGGTAGCCCCGTAAGTGTGGGAAGCATCCAGGATCCCGTTGAGAAGGGCATCGGAGCGCGTCAGGTCAGGTTCTTTTTTACCCCTCCCCCTCGGACAAGGGGAGAGGCCCACCGCAAGCAAGAAAGCAGGAGAAGAAGAGGCTCCCCAGGACAGCCAGCGAGCGTTTCATGAGAAGCGAGCGTATCCCCGTGGCTGGGGGAGTCAACGGGGGAGGTTCCGCAGCGACGCAACCGGAGGCGGGGGCCGCCGATGGAGGGCCCGTGAGGAGCGTAATCCTGCTGGTGAGCTTGTGGCTGGGGGCGTGTTCGGTGGTCCACGACGACGCGGACGCGCTGCTGGCCCGGGGTCAAGGGGAACAGGCGCTGCGAAGGCTGGCGCAGGCGGAGGGCGCCCTGGCCCACGAGCCCGCCCCGGAGCGGGCGCGCCACGGGCTGCTGCGGGGGCTGGCGCACCTGTCGCTGGGAGACAGGACCGCGGCTCGCTGGTGGCTGAGCCAGGCCCGCGCCGTGGTCGAGGAGGACCCAGAAGCGCTCTCCCCGCTGGATCGCGCCCGGCTCCTCGACGCGCTGCGCGGCCTCGATGGCCCCTGAACACGCCGGAGGTCCGGTCACGTCCGGCGCTCCAGGCGCTCCAGGAGGGCAAAAAGGTCCGCACGAGGACCGACCGCGCCGAGGAGTTCCCGCCGGAGACGATCCGCCTCGACCGCGCGGAACGCGCCCCGGATCTCCCGGCTCGGCGGGAATTCCTCCACGACGGCCAGGAAGAGGCGCGGCGGACCAGGCCAGGGGCGGACCAGCGTGGTATCCGGGCAGGGCGTCGAGGCGATCAGACCGGCGGCGGCGAGTCGTTCCGGCAGATCCGTGGAGGTCGTGTAGGCGTGGATGTCCCCTCCGGGAAAGATGCCTGCATCGTGGGCGATCCGCATCGCGGTATCGAGCGTGAATACAGCGTCGAGGC
This sequence comes from uncultured Polyangiaceae bacterium, assembly GCA_964605685.1. GTDB lineage: Bacteria > Myxococcota_A > Polyangia > Polyangiales > Polyangiaceae > JANWXX01. The sequence continues at coordinate 5,618 of CAZSDX010000357.1, read as the reverse complement.
GGAGTGCATCGAGGATCTTCTCCGTCGGGGCGGTGAGGACGTGGCACGCGAGGGTTCCCTGGCGAACGAAGAGGATCGGGACAAGGCGCGTCATGAGGTTCCAGAGAGGACCGGTCAGCTCTCGCTGGAGCCGGGCGCGACGCAGGCGTGCCTGGTCCCGCTGCCGCTCTGCGAGGCGCTGCTCCGCCGTGAGCGCGCGGTGTCGTTCAGCCATCGAGGCCCTCCAGGAGCGCCATCAACCGGGCCAATCCACGCTCGACATCGCCCAGGACACCGGCGTACCCCTCGGCGCCTGCGTCCGAGAAGGTGGGATCTCGAGCCAGCGCCAGGAGCGCATCCTGCGCGCTCGCGCGCACATCTTCGAGGCGCACCGGATCGGTCCCCTGGAAAATCCTCGTGAGATCCTGGAGAAACCTGGCGTCCTTTTCCCGCTCTGCGAGGACGAGGAGCGCCTGGATCTTGTCCTTGGAGCCCTTGTGGACGCGCTCGGTGAGGAGCTTGCAGGCGACGAATCCGGCTGGGGACAGGGCTCGCCCTCCCCCCGGGAGCGAGAGGGTGGCGCCGAGCTCTCCGACGATGCGGGAGATGTCTTCAAAGACCATCACACGAAGCACGCCGGCGCCTCCGATGTGATCTCCCTCGCGCGGATCCCCGTGACCGAGGAGATCGAAGACGGTTCCTTCCGCTCCCACGAAGGTGGCGGTCCCTGGCTCGTGCTCGAAGCCTTGCGCCCGGAGTACCTCGACGATCTCGGCTCCATGCTCGTTGACCGTGGCTTCTGGCACCGAGATATCGATGTCCTCGGTCAGCGCCGGGACCGCGGTGGAGAACCCAAAAAGCCCCGAAGAGCCCACCAAAACGGCCTCTCCCGAGATCGGCGTCTCTTGCAGCGCTGCCAGAACCCGCAGGGCCATTGCCCGATCTGTCATCCCCCACGGGTACCACGAAACCAGCGCTCCTGGCTCGCCGGGGCCGGTCAGCGGGAGGCGAGCTTGCTGCGGCTGGCGAGGTAGTCGATGAGGTCCATCTTGGTGAGGATGGCGAGCACGTGGCGCTGGTCGTCGACCACCAGGGCGACCTCGCCGCGCTCGAAAATCCGGGGGAGCTGCCCCGCGTTCTCGTCCAGGCCGACGGTGGAGACGTTGCGGATCATCACCTCCGCCACCGAGGTGGAGGGGTTGTGGCCGGAGACCAGGAACCGGAGCAGGTCCGACTCGGTGATGATGCCGCAGAGGCGCCCGTGGTCCGTGCAGGGGAGCTGGGAGATCCCGTGGTTCTTCAGGAGCGTCAGCGCGTCGCCCAGGGTGTGGGTCAGCTCGGCGGTGATGATCTCGCGCCGCGGCAGCGCGCGGACGATATCGCCGATGGTGCCGATCTCCCAGTCGGTCTCCTGGAAGCCGTGCTGGCGCATCCAGCCGTCGTCGAGGAACTTGGACATGTAGTTGCGGATCGAGTCCGGCAGCAGGGTGACCACGCGGGAGCCGGGGGGGAGGTCGCGGGCGACCTGCATCGCGGCCCAGACCGCGGCGCCGCTGGAGCCGCCGCAGAGCAGGCCCTCCTGGCGGATGAGCTTGCGGGCGGTGCGGAAGGAGTCGCGGTCGTTGCTCTTGATCCAGCGGTCGACGAGCGTGAGGTCGAGGACGTCGGGGATGAAGTCGTAGCCGATGCCCTCGACCTTGTAACTGCGGATTTCGCCGGGGCCAGCGAGGATGGAGCCCTCGGGGTCGACGCCGACGATGAGGCAATTGGGGAGGACCTTCTTGATGCCGCGGGCGACGCCGGTGATGGTGCCGCCGGTGCCCGCGGTGAGGACGACGGCGTCGAGCTTGTTGCCGCACTGCTCGAGGATCTCCTGGGCGGTGGTCAGCTCGTGGGCGAGGGGGTTGTCGGGGTTGGCGTACTGGTCGAGGATGTGGGCGTTGGGGAGGACCTCCCGGAGCCGGCGGGCGACGCCGATGTGGCTGTCGGGGGAGTCCCAGGCGGCCTCGGTGGGGGTGCGGATGATCTCGGCGCCGAGGGCTTCGAGGGCGATCTGCTTCTCCCGGCTCATCTTCTCCGGCATGGTGATGATCATGCGGTAGCCGCGGACCGCGGCGGCCAGCGCCAGGCCGATGCCGGTGTTGCCGCTGGTCGGCTCGATGAGGGTGTCGCCGGGCTTGATGCGGCCGGATTTCTCCGCTTCCAGGAGCATGCGGACGCCGATCCGGTCCTTCACCGAGCCGCCCGGGTTCATGTACTCCAGCTTGGCGAGCAGCTCGCAGGGGAGGTTCCGTCCGAGGCGCGACAGGCGCACCATGGGGGTCTGACCGACGGCGTCCAGCACCGAGTCGAGGATGGGTTTCATCCGACCATCTTACTGCGCCTGGCCTTGCCAGCGGGAGGGTTCTACACTGGACGGGATGAGCGAGAGCAAACGCGAGATGGATGAGCTGCGCCAGCGCCGCAACGAGCTGGATCGGGAGATCCTGAACCTGCTGGTGAAGCGGGCGCGTCTCTCCCGGGAGGTGGGGGCGAGGAACACCGGGCCAGCGAAGCTCCCTTCGTCGGAGCGGGACACGCTCGACGCGCTGGTGGCGGCCGCGGGCGACGAGCTACCGGCGGAGGCGGTCCGGGCTATCTTCCGGGAGATCCACACCTCCTGCCGGGCCCTGGAGGCCTCGGTGCGGGTGGCCTACGTCGGGTCCGAGGCGGGGCAGGCGGCGGCGCGCAAGCAGTTCGGCCCCCTGGCGCAGATCGAGCAGGCGGTCAGCGCGGCGCAGGCCCTGGAGCAGCTCGCGAACAAGAGCGTCGGCTTCGCGGTGCTGCCCTACGAGTCCTACGCGGAGGGGTCGATTCCCTCGACGCTCCAGGCGCTCCGCTTCAGCGACGCCCACATCATCGCCCTGGTGGACGAGGATCAACCCCCGCAGGCGGAGGGGCACGTCCGCTTCTGCGTGGCGGCGCTCCGCCCGGCGAGCCGCACCGGCCGGGACGTCACCGCGCTCCTGTTCACCACCAACGACCAGCCGGGCGCCCTCTTCGAGACCCTCAAGCACTTCGCCGAGCGGGGGGTGAACCTGCGGAAGATCCAGTCTCGCCCCTCCAGCGGCGAGGGCTACGTCTTCTTCGCCGAGGTGAGCGGCCACATCACCGACCGCTCCGTCGTCGCCGCCATCGAGGGCGTCAAGGCCCAGACCCGCACCCTGAAGATCCTCGGATCGTTCCCCGCATGATGACCCTGCTCCGAGGCGCCCTCCTCGCCCTCTCCCTGGCGCTCCCCCTCGCCCTCGGCGGGTGCAGCAAGAAGGAGAGCATCGTCGCCGTCGGCGGCGGCAAGAAGCTCTCCGCCGCCGAGATCGACGCGGACCCCCTGGCCCTGCTCCCCGGAGGCGCGGTGTTCGTCTGGCAGGCGGACGCCCAGGCGCTCCTCAACTCGTCCCTGGGCCCCTCCACGCTGCGCACCGCCCAGGCCCTCGTGCCCCTCACCCCGGAGATGAACTTCGACCCGAAGCGCGACCTGCGGCGCCTCTACGGCGCGGGCTACTCGGTGCAGAGCGCCGACGTCGCCATGGTGGCCCAGGGTAATTTCGACCCGGATGCGATCAAGCGGGTGGCGGAGCGGGGGGGGATGTCCGCGGCGGGGCGTCCGTTCCAGAAGACCTCCTACGGGGGCAACGATCTGTACCTCACTGGCGACATGGGGTTCGTGGTGCTGACGACGCAGTCGCTGCTGGTGGGCAACCCGGCGGGGCTGCGGCGGGCCCTGGACCGGATCCGGGACGCCCGGGTCCGGCGGGAGATCCCCGACTGGGTGGAGGACCTGCTCAAGACCCAGGGGGCCGAGGTGGCCCTTGCCGGCGATGTAGGGGGGCAGAGCGTCTCGGCGGCGGTGGCGGAGCAGGCTCCCTTTGTCCGGAAGCTGAGCAAGGTGCGCCTGGTCGGGGATTTCAAGGATCCGGGGGTGAACCTCTCCGGCGCCCTCTCCTACGAGGATGCCCAGTCGGCCACCTCCGGGAACGACCAGATCCGCGCCGCCGGGGCCCAGGCTGGTTCCCTCAACTACCTCTTCTTTCTTGGCATCAGCAGCCCGCTGCGGAACCTCCAGACCAACCTCCAGGGGAACGACGTGCAGTTCGTCGCCCAGATCGACGGCCCGGTCCTGGGCGGGTTGATGGAGCGTGTTGCCTCCCAGGTGAACGCGGCCCCCCCGGCGTCCCCCCGATGACCCGTGTCGACTTCGAGATCCGCCCCGGAGGCCCCCTCCGCGGCGGCGTGCCCGTCCCCACCGACAAGAGCATCGCCCACCGGGCCTTGATCTTCGGCGCGCTCTCCGACGGCGTCTGCCGGCTCCAGGGGGTCGCTCCCCTCGGCGCCACCGCCGTCACCCGCCGCGCCCTCGAAGGGCTCGGCGCTCGCTTTGTCGACGAGGGACCCGGCGAGATCCGCGCGGAGGGCGTGGGTCTCCGGGGGTTGTCGGCGCCGTCGGCCCCGCTGGACTGCGGCGGCTCCGGGACGACCTTCCGGCTGCTCGCCGGCCTGCTGGCAGCGCAGCCCTTCCAGAGCACCCTGGCCGCAGATGCCTACCTGAGCCAGCGGCCCATGGCCCGGATCGTCGCCCCGCTCCGGCGCCGCGGGGCCTCCGTGGAGGGGCGCTTCCACCCGACCCGGGCCGGAGAGATCCTGCCTCCGCTGGTCCTCGGCCCGCTCCCCGACGGCGCCGCCCTCCTGGAGTCCGAGGAGAGCCTGCCCATCCCCAGCGCCCAGGTGAAGAGCGCTTTGCTGCTGTCGGGCCTGTACGCCGAGGGGAACACCTACGTGCGCGAGCCCGTTGTCTCCCGGGATCACACCGAGCGGATGCTCTGCGCCCTGGGCGTCCCGCTGCGGGCGGTGGCCTCGGTGGTCGAGCTGGACGTGGGCGGCTGGGACCGGAGGATCCCGCCGTTTTCCCTCCAGATCCCCGGCGACCTCTCCTCGGCGGCCTTCCTGCTCGTCGCCGCGCTCATCGTCCCCGGCAGCGAGGTCATCCTGCGCGGCGTGGGCCTCAACCCCACCCGCCGCGGTCTCCTGGAGTACCTCCGGGACGTGAGCGCCCCGGTATCCATTGAGGAGCGGGGGGAACGGATGGGTGAGCCGGTGGGCGATCTCCAGGTGACGCACGGCGGGCCCCTGCGGCGGGGGCTGCTGGCCGGGGAGACGCTGGTGCGGGCCATCGACGAGGTGCCGGCGCTCTGCGCCCTGGCGGCCCGGAGCGAGGGCGTGACCGAGATCGCCGACGCGGCGGAGCTGCGGGTCAAGGAGAGCGACCGCCTGGCCGCGATGGCGAGGGTGCTGCGGGCCTTCGGCGTCGCCTGCGAGGAGCGCCCCGACGGGCTGCTCATCGAGGGCAAGCCGGAGGGACCGCTGACCGCGGCGGAGGTGGACAGCGGCGGGGATCACCGCATCGCCATGACCGCGGCGCTGCTCGCGCTGGTGGCGGACGGCCCGAGCCGGGTGCGAGACGTGGCCTGCGTGGGGACGAGCTTCCCGCGGTTTGCCGGCACGCTCCGGGCGCTGGGAGCCGACGTGCGCGCCGTCGAGCGCCGACGTGCCGCGTGGCGGGCCGGCCTCCTGCGGGATATAAGACCGGCGCGATCCGCCCA
>CAZSDX010000356.1:0-7627 GCA_964605685.1 uncultured Polyangiaceae bacterium | reverse complement strand
CGCGAGCAGCGAGGGCGTCGGCCCAGTCGAGGGCGGCGTCGCAGGCCTCCTGGGGCATCTGCCGGGAGGAGAACAGCCGGTGGGCTTCCTCGAAGCGAGAGGCCGCCGCGTCGAGGGAGGCCCTGGAGCCCTCGGCCCGGAGCACGCGCCCCTCGATCAACGGCAGCCAGGGTTCGAACTCGGCAAAGCGTTGCCTGGCGGTGGCGTCGCGTAGCTCCTGGAGGGCGCGCTGGGCGTCGCGAGGGCGCCCCTCGCGAAGCGCGAGGAGGGCGACGTTCTTGAGGACGTAGAGGGCGGTGACGGAGCCGCGGGGGGCGATCTGCTGGGCACGCTCCAGCTCGGCGCGGACGTCGGTCTCGCGGCCAGGGCAGAGGCCCTCGAGGGCCTGGGCGAGCTGGCTGCGGACGTGGGCCTCGGTGGCGGGCTTCGGGTCGTGGACGAGGATGATGGCGAGGTCCAGGCGGAGCCAGCGCTCGGCCTCGGCGAAGCGAGCGCGGGTGAGCTCGAGACGACCGAGGTTGCCGTAGGTGAGGGCGAGGGAGTGAGGGTCAGCGCCCGCCGGGTCGGATTTCTTCAGATCGACGGCGGTGGTGAAGAAGTCGTGGGCGCCGTCGAGGTCGCCGCGGCGAGAGAGGAGCATGCCGAGGGTGTCGAAGGCACGAGCGCGGAGCCGGGGCACGCCGTCGAGGAGGGAGGCGGCCTCGTGGAGCAAGCGGATGGCGTCATCATCCTTGGCCTCGCGGAAGGCGATGTAGCCGCGGCTGAGGGTGAGGCGCCCGCGGGCGACGGAGGTCTCGGGGCGCAGGGCGTCGGCGCGGGTGAGGTAGGAGCGGGCCTCGGTGAGTCCGCGGGCCGAGCGGTCGCTGGCGACGTGCTGGGCCAGGAGCGCCAGGGCCTCGACGCGCAGCTCGGCGGGGCACTCCGGGTCGTCGGCGGTGCGCTCCAGGATGGCCACGGCGGCGACCGGGCTGTGGGAGAGCATGGACTCGGCCCGGAGCAGCAGCTCGGCGGGGGCGGGCTGGTTCATGGGGGCATCTTGCCGGGAGGCAGCGCGGGCTGGCAAGCGAGAGGCCGGGCGAAAAAGACGGTGACCGCAGGCAGGATCGAGGCCATAACCGGGGCGAATCGGCGCCTCGCGATGAAGGAACAGCTCGAAGACCTGGTCTGGGTGGTGGTGGTAGGGACGCTGGTGGCCATCGGGGCCAAGCGACTGGCGATCCCGTTCAACGTGGTGCTGGTGGTGGCGGGCCTGCTGGGCGCGCTGCTCCACCTGGTACCCCCGGTGGCGATGGACCCGGAGCTGGTGCTCCTGGTGTTCTTGCCCATCCTGGTGTTCGAGGGGGCGGTCTTCGCGGACGTGTCGATGCTGCGGCGGGAGGTGAAGTCCATCGTGGCGCTGGCGGTGCCGGGGGTGGCGATCTCGCTCCTGACCACCGCGTCGGTGGCGACCTTCGAGCTGGCGATGCCCTTCGCCCTGGCGGCGCTGCTCGGGGCGCTGCTCTCCATCACCGACACGGTGAGCGTGCTCCTGGCCTTCCGGAGCGAGCGGGTGCCCCACCGGCTGGCGGCCATCATGGAGGGCGAGAGCCTCTTCAACGACGGCACCGCGCTGGTGCTGGTCACCCTCTGCACCGGCGTGGTGGCCAGCGGGCAGTTCTCCGCGCTGGGGGCCTCCCGCTCCCTCGTGATCGCCACGGCGGGCGGCGCCTTGATCGGCTGGGCCGCGGGGCTGCTGGGCTCCGCGGTGCTCCGGGGTACCCCCGACCACCTGACCACGATCCTGGCCTCCACGGGCCTGGCCTTCGCCACCTCGCTCCTGGCCGAGCGGGTCCACGCCTCCCCGGTCATCGCCGTGGTCGTCGCCGGGATGCTCGTCGGAGGCACCGCCCGCCGCGACCTCGACCCCTCCCGCGCTCTCGCCCTCTACAGCTTCTGGGAGACCGCCGGCTTCGTCGTCAACGTCTTCCTCTTCCTCCTGGTTGGCATGCAGCTCCAGGCCCGGGTGCTCTTCCAGGAGGCCACCTCCATCCTCCTGGCGCTGGTCGCCCTCCATGTCGGTCGCGCCGTCGCTGTCTACGGCTGCTTCGGCGTGATGCGCCTGGTGGGAGCCGAGCCCGTGCTGCCGAAATTTCAGCATGTCATGGTCTTCGGCAACATCAAGGGCGCCCTCTCCATGGCCGCGGTCCTCGCCCTCCCTGTCACCCTGCCCGGGCGCGAGCGCCTGGTCGCCATCGTCTTCGGTGTCACCCTCATCACCCTGCTGACCCAGGCCCTCCCCTTCCGCTGGTTCCTCCGGAAGATGGGCGTGGTCCTCTCCGCCTCGGACCACGCCCTCGACGAGGCAAGGGCTACCCTGATCGGGGCGCGCAGGGGCCAGGTCGACCTCGACGAGCTGCTCCAGGCAGGGCTCCTCTCTCGCATGGAACACGCCGAGCGCCATGCCGCCTTCCAGAAGCAGATCATCGAGGCGGAGAAGACCATCCGTTGCGCGGTGACCTCCCACGATCACCTGGTCGAGCAGTCGCTGCTGCTCTCGCAGAAGGCCGCCCTCCTCGACGCCGCGCGCCGGGGGCTGGTCAGCGCCGACGCGGTATCCGGCAGGATCACCGTCATCGACCAGAAGCTCGTCGACCTCAACACCCACCAGGAGAACCACTGAACCATGCGCGTGCTCATCGCCGGGGCGGGCCGGGCCGGCATCGCCGTCGCCCTCCACCTGCGGGAATCCGGCCACAGCGTCACCCTCATCGACCGCGACCCCGCCGGGGCGCGCCGCGCCGCCGACCAGCACGGCCTGGTCGCCATCACCGGCGACGCCACCGAGGCCGAGCTGCTCCGCGAGGCCGAAGTCCACCGCGCCGACGTCGTCGGCGCCATGCTCCGGCGCGACGCCGACAACCTCGCCGTCGCCCTGCTCGCCCAGGCCGCGGGCTGCAAGCGGGTGATGGTCCGCATGCGCGACGCCTCCTACCGCCCCGTCTACCGCGCCGCCGGCGTCCAGCGGGTGCTCTCCGAGCTGGACGTCTACGTCGGCGCCTTCGGCACAGCCCTGGAGCACGAGGCGGTCCGCAACGCGCTCCTCGTCGGCCACGGCACCTCCGTCGCCTTCGAGCTGGTCGTCCCCGCCGACTCCTCCTCCGTCGGCCGCTCCGTCGCCGAGATCTCCGCCGACCGCGACTTCCCCGAGAGCTGCGTCGTCGCCGGCATGTACACCGCCGGCTCCGAGCCCCAGAAGGTCCGCGGCTCCTCCGTCATCGAGGCCGGCATGAGCGTGCTCCTCGTCGTCCCCCGCGGCGAGATCCAGAGCGTCGTCTCCTTCTTCATGCGCCACCGCTGATGCGACGGGCTGCCTTCCTTCTCCTCCTCTTCTTCGCCTGCACCTCCCGCACCGAGGACCTCACCCCCCCCAGCCCCCCTCTCCCTCAAGGGCAGCGGGGGGAGCTTGTACGGAACGTCCACGAAGGGGACCTCACCCCCCCCAGCCCCCCTCTCCCTCAAGGGCAGCGGGGGGAGCCGCAGGGGATGGCCTCGGCACCCGCGCCTCCTCTCCACGCTCCGCCAACCCCTCCTCACCGCACGCCGCTACCCCCTCCTCACCACTCCCCGTTGACGGCGAGCACGGTGGCCAGGCTGCGCGGCGTCCTAGAGCGCTCCTCCGGGCGGCGCGACGTGTTCGCCAAGGTGGGTGACTCCATCACCGTGAGCGGCGCCTTCCTCCGGTGCTTCGAGGGCGACGACATCCGCTGGGGGGAGCATGCCTCCCTCCGGGAGACCCGCGACTTCTTCGCGGCGACCCGCCTGGACGACCGTACCTCCTCCTTCGGGCGCGGTACCCTGGCCGCCAGGGTCGGATGGCGCACCGTCCGCGTGCTTGAGGGCTCCCCTCCCCCGCTCCTCCGCGAGCTGGACGCGCTGCGCCCCGCCTGGGCCGTCGTGATGCTGGGCACCAACGACACCTACCCGGACGCGATGCAGGGCTACGCCCGGACCCTCCGCCCGGTGATCGACGCCCTCCTGGACCGCGGCGTGATCCCTCTGCTGAGCACCCTCCCCCCGCGGCGCGACGACCTCCAGGCCCAGCAGCTCACCCCGGAGATGAACGCCGTGGTCCGCATGGTGGCGCGCTCCCGCAGGGTCCCCTTGATGGACCTCTTCGGCGCCCTCGATCCGCTGCCCAGCGCCGGCCTCAACCGGGACGGGGTACACCCCGACCCCTACCGGGACGACCGCATGCACCCTTGCTGGTTCGACGAGCGCGGCCTCCAGGCGGGGATGAACGTCCGGAACCTGCTGGTGCTCCAGGCGCTGGACCGGGTCCGCCGCAAGGTGCTCGGTCCGGAACCTCCGGAGGAAGATCCCCCCGCCGACGAGGGCGACGGTACCTGGGAGCGACCCCGCGCGCTGGCCGTCCCCGGGGAGAGCGACGGGGACACCCGGGGCGGCCCCGCGCAGGCCACCTCGTACCGCTGCGGCAAGGAGCAGCTCCCCGGGCCCGAGCGGGTCTACCGGGTCGAGGTCCCCCGGGCCGGGAAGCTGCGGGTGCGGCTGTTCCCCGAGGGACAGGCGAGGCTCGGGCTGCGATGGCTCTCCTCACCATCGCCGGAGCGCTGCGAGGCCCGCGCCCGCGCCCGCCTCGACGTGGACGTGACCCCCGGCGTCCGCTGGCTGGTCGTCGACAGCGCCTCCGAGGCGGAGGCCGGGCGCTACGGGCTGACCGCGTTGCTCCGCTGAGCCCCGCGGTGGAACCGGAGGATCGGGTGTATCCTGGTCCGCCCTCCCTGGGGTTCCTCGTGCGCGCCTGCTCCCCCCTCGCTCGACGCCAGACTCACCTCCCCTGGTGGTTTCAACGGAAGATTCACCTCCCCTGGTGGTTTCAACGGAAGATTCACCTCTCCGGGTGGTTTCTTGCGGCCTGGCTCCTCGTGGGTGGCTGTGCCGATGACCCCGGGGAGGCAGCCCCCACGAGCGCCGGAGGTCAGGGAGGAGCCGCCGCCGGGGCGAGCGGCGCCCAGGGAGGAACACCAACCGCCGCGGGAGCCGGAGGAACCGCGACGCGGTCGCTCGACGTCACCCCGCTCTACTACGGGGGCAAAGGCGAGCCCCTCCAGCCCATCGAGGAGGGAGCGCAGCTGCTGGTCAAGCTGCCGCCCCAGGGCGGCTACGTCCTCTGGATCGGCGCCGCGGTCCGTGGCTCCGAGGACAGCACCGTGGAGGTCCACGGGCGCCTCCGGAGCAAGGCGACCGGAGCCATCGTGGCGGAGGAGGAGCGCACCTTCACCCTGGGACCGGAGGACGAAGACGGGTGGGCCTGGCCCTCCCCGATCTCGATCCGCAACCTGTCCAACATCCCGGTGTGCCCCAACTACGGTGACGAGGAGCTGCTCGGCGCCCCCTTGCTCCTGGAGGTACGCATCGAGGACCACAGCAGCGACCCCCCCGGGCTCGGCGTCGTCAAGCTCGGGGTGACCCTCGGCTGCGTCGAGGGCGCCACCAACTGCCCGTGCGAGTGCTCCCTCGGCTACTTCCTCGGCCAGTGCGGCCCCAGCCTGGAGGATCCCATCGAGTTCTGACCGACGGCGCCTCCCCTGCCCTCGGCTATCCTTGCCGGATGCTCCTGCGAGGCATCCTCCACGAGGGGGTCCGGGCGTTCGTAGACGAGTACCTGGGCTCCCCCAAAGCCCCTGTCCTCTTCGGCGGCCGCGACGAGGATCTTCAGCGGTTGCACGCCTTTCACCGGGGCTCCGCGGCCCATGCGGTGCTCTGCGCCGAAGCGGGCCGCGGCAAGAGCGCGCTGCTGCTCCGCTTCGCCTGGCGCCTCGATCAGCAGGGCTCCGCCGTGGCATGGCTCCCGGTGAGCCTCCGCTTCGGGACGCACCGCTCCAGCGTCCTCGACGCGCTGCTCACCGCCAGGCTCCAGGCGCTCACCGGACGGACCGAGCACTGGCGAGATCTCCTCACGTCACACGACGCCCTCCCCGCGCTCGTCCTCCTCGACGGCCTCGACGAGCTCCAGGACGGCGGGCTGCTGGAGGCGCTCCGCAGGATCCCCCTGGCCCCCGGGGTGAAGCTCCTGGTCTCGGCCCGCAAGCTGGTGGCTCGGGACGGCACCGGCTGGGCGGGACACCTCGGCTGGAGCGACGCGACCGTCCTGGGGCTCGATCCCCTCGCCTACACCGGCGTCGCGGCGCTGACCTCCGCGGTCGGCGCGGGCCACCTGGCGAGCGAGGTGATGCGGCGCTCCGGGGGCGACCCGCTGCTGGTGCGGCTCTGCGCCGAGGCCGCACGCCACCCTCTTGACGAAGATCAGCCGCAAGCCCGAGGAGGCGTGGGCGGACCTGGTGACCAAGTGCTTTGAGGGGAAGCTCAGCGAGGCCCATGCCGATGTGTTGCTGACGGGCGTCGAGGCCAGCAAGCCGCGCAGCAAGAAGATGCCTGCCAAGGGCCAGAATGGGGGGCAGAAGGCGCCCGACCAGTCGCCCCGGCCTCCGGCCCCGGTGGCGTCTCCTTCGGATGCGCAGCCGGCTTCCTTGGCCGACCAGGAGCCGGGGGGCAGCGATGAGATGAGCCGGCCGGCCACTGTCCCGGACCATCACCCCGAGGACGAGCTGGAGACGGAGGGGCCGACGACGGCGCCGAACCACGACCCGGGCAAGGCCGGGCCGGAGACGACGGTGGAGCACGGCCAGTCCAAGGGGGGCTCGGCGCCCAACACGCGCGGTGACGGGCAGGATCAAGGCCGCGGGGATGCCGTGATCCGAGCGGCCCAGGGGGATCTGTGCGCCCCCCGTCCTGCCTTCCACCAAGCGAGGAACGTGCTCCGCGGTACGGCTGACAGTCGTTCACGCCACGGGTGCGGATCGGCCACCACGACCAGGTCATCCTTTACATCGAGGACCAGAACAAAGTGAGCCCAGGGGTACGGTTCTCCGTGGTACTGGGCCCGTTTCGCCGGGTCCGAGAAGTCGACGCGGACGAGAGCCATATGGAACGCAGGGTGACCCGGATCGTGGCTCATCTGGTCCAAGGTTGGCGTGTTTACTCGCTTCACGTTGACCCCAGCAGCGGCTCCGAGGCGCCGGAGATGGGTCTCTCGGGTGCCGACCCGGAGCGCCACAGAGGCAACCTCGGAGAACGCCTCGGGGTCTGCGCGGCGGAGATTGTCCAGCGTGGTCACCAGACCGCCAGCATCGTCGTCCAGGACCCCAAGACCAACCGCTGCGTTGATGAGGCAGTACGGCCCACAGGCAAAATCCAGCTCTCCCTGTTGCCGAACGGTAAAGTCACGCCAGGGCTTCGGCACGCTCATCTTCCTCATGATACTGCGGGTGCTCGCCTTGAGGGGCCTTGGTCCGTTGTCCCCACCAGTGCCCCTTCATCGAGTCCCGAGACCGGGGCCTGATGGTGTTCGAGCCGCGCTTGGACAGCCGCCTGCTCCTCTTGCCGCTCCCACATGTCCATCAGCTCCTCGATCACGCTGCGGACCTTGACCGCCTCGATCTCCTTGACCTCGGGGGCCTTGCGCCGCCTCCGCTGCTTCACCGGAGGTTCTGGCGGGGCACAAAGGGACGGCTCGAACGTGGATTTCGGGTGACGGGTTCTTTTGTACCCGTTTCGTAGGGATCTTCCA
>CAZSDX010000355.1:2919-7647 GCA_964605685.1 uncultured Polyangiaceae bacterium | reverse complement strand
CCGGGGCGAGGATCCTGTGGTACGCTCCGGGGTGTGCAGTCCGGGCAAATTCTCGCCGGCAAATACCGCCTGCTCCGCAAGATCGGGCAGGGGGCCATGGGCGAGGTCTGGGCTGCGCTCCACACGCACACCGAGCGCCACGTGGCCGTCAAGTTTGTCACCTCCACCAGCCGCGATCACCGCGAGCGGTTGCTGCGGGAGGCCCGTGCGCTTGGTCGTATCCAGCAGCGCAACGTGACGGATGTGGTCGACCTGGGGGAGACCGACGACGGCGCCCCCTTCCTGGTCATGGAGTTCCTCGCCGGAGAGACGCTGGAACACCGCATCAAGCGCCAGCGGACCCTCCCGCCGACGGTGGCCGCTGCCTTCGGCGCGGATATCGCCCGGGGTCTGGCCGCTGCCCACGCGGTCGGCGCCGTGCACCGGGACCTCAAGCCCGCCAACATCTTCCTTCACCGGGCCCCGGACGGGGAGACGGTCGTCAAGGTGCTCGACTTCGGCGTGAGCAAGCTCCTCACCGAGGAGTCCACCGCCACGATGACCGGCGTCGCGGTGGGTTCCCCCGCGTACATGAGCCCTGAGCAGGCCCGGGGAGAGAAGAACCTGGATGCACGCAGCGATCTCTGGGCGCTGGGGGTCGTCGTGTTCGAGATGGTGGCCGGTCGGCGTCCGTTCCTTGGGGAATCCTCCTTCGATACCGTGGCCGAGATCCTCCGAGGACCCATCCCGTCCCTCGCGGACTGCGCTCCCCAGGCCCCCCCGGATCTGGTCGCGTTTGTCGGTCGGTGCCTGCAGCGCGCCCCTTCGGAGCGCCTCGCCAGCGCGGACGAGGCGGTCGCGTGGCTCTCCGCGGTCGCCCAGGGACGCCCTCTTGTCCCGGGGGAACCGCTGCTCCGCGCGTCCTTTCTCACCGAACCTGTTCCATCTCAGCCGCTTCCTCTGGCTCCTGCCAGCGGACCCGTCAACACCACCGCTCCTGCGGTTCACACCCAGGCGCCAGCCCCCCGGCGCTCCTGGAAAGTTCTGGCCGTCGCCGGGGGGGGCCTGGCGCTGCTGGCTCTCGTCGTGACCTTGCGTTCCCCGGGACCTGCCGTTCCTGCGGTGGCCTCTCCCGATCTGCCCACCGCCAGCGCTGCGCTCTCCTCTCCGGAGCCACTCCCTTCCGTATCTGTCGCCGCCTCTGTGAGCGCAGCTCCGCCTTTGTCGTCCTCGACTCCGGCCAAGACCCGTCTGCCGTCCCATCCATCAAAGCCTGATGTTGGAACAGGAAAACAAGTACAAAAACCAGGTAAATCTGGTGGAATAATCCCCCTAAAACCTTGATGAAAGGGGGCGCTCAGAAGCCTCTGCGTAGGTTAACGTATCCTCCTCCCTGGAGGGGAGAGAGCGCCACGCCAGTCGAGGCAGGGGGGGGGTTGCTGGAGGAGGAGAGCCCCCACCAGAGCGCCCCGAGGGCGATGGATCCGAGCCCGATCCCGAGGGTGACCTGGCCGCGCACGCTCCGGGTGGACTGCTCCTCGGCCCCTGACTTGATGTTGTTTTGCTCCTGAGGGGGGCAGCCTGGATTGCATCTATTCGCCCTGTCCACGAACTGCTGGTGTTTGGAGGATGCGTCTTGCCAGGTGTAGCCACCCCAACCTGCCAGGAGGATCCCGAGCCCCCCCAGGACCAGGGCTCCCGCGGGAGGGCCAGAGGACGTTCGGGGAGGAATCTGGGTGGGGGTACTACCCGTTGCCTTGGGGGTACGGATGGGATCGAACTGCACCTTCAACTCGATCAATCCACGGGGCCGCGGGGATACCTTGGTCTCGTAAGGGTGCAGGTCTGACCCCTCCGGTTCCACGGTGACCCTGTAGTCTCCCGGATCGAGAAAATAAAAGTCTCCCGATTTCTCCAGAAGTTTTCCGTCTAGGGTGATCCGGAGGGCCTTCTGTCCGGGAGGCAGAGAGAGGCGCAGTTTGGGCATCTCTGAGTCCACCATAGCCAGCATCTTTATGGCGTTGTTGATGGCTTCCTCGTTATGGGTCTCCTCCGCCTTGGAGAGTGCTTTCCGGTAAAGCCGGAGAGCCTCCAGGAAGTGCTCTTGCTCCAGTTCAACCGAGCCCAGCGCAAGGTAGATGTTGGGGGTTTCCTTGATGGCCAGCGCTTCCCGGAACCTGGTGGAAGCGCAGCCCCAGTCCTTGGCTGCTGCGCACTTGACCCCGGCGGTGTAGGCAGCGTCCAGTCTGGAGGTGGTGTCGGCAAGGGCATGAAGCGGAAAAAGGAAGAAAAGAAGGATCCTTGCCCCCCCTATCCTCTGCCTTGCGGGCAGAGGGAGATATCTCTTTGGTGTTGCTTGCCGGATAATAGTCGAGAATCATACCCTCCCCTCCGAGGGTGTGTCAAGCCGGGCAGCGGTGGAAAAAGGCCTCCTGAGCACCTCGTGGCTCGCAGTCCCGTGTTGGGACCGCGGGCTGGTTCTCTGCGAGGCTGGATCAGGCTGCCCTTCGGGGAGCCTCGCGCGCCGGTGCGGCTGGCCGTGAGGTGGAAGGGGAAGGCAGCCCGGATTCGAGAAGGTCGGCCCAGGCCCGGAGGTAGGCGACGACGTGGTCCCGGTTGCGGTGGTCGATGGTGCGGGCGATCTCCGGAGGGAGGCGGCGGAGCACCCGGGGGTCAGCCAGACGCTCCAGGTTGGCGATGTCCTCGGGGGAGAGACCCACCGCACGCATGGCGGCGAAGATGTGATCGATGGGCAGGCCGCTCTCGGTGCAGAATTCGGCGGCCTGCTCGGCCCAGTCGCCGGGGCGCTGGAGCGCGAAGCGGTGGATCTGCTCGCGCGTGTAGGGCGTGAGCGTCTGGGCGAGGTGGCCGCAGTTGCAGGCGCCCAGGTGGGTCCAGGCGTAGTCGGCGCCCTCGCGCAGCCTCTCGGCGGTGGTACGAAGCGCCAGGATCAGTTCGACGGAGGTGGTGACCATGGAGTGCTCCTTGGGTGGAGGAAGATCCCTTGTTATCCCCCGCCCCGCAGGGTACGCCCACGGAACGGGGAGGGGCCGGTGGACACCCCGCCGAAGCCGCCCCGGGCCCGGGTGTAGAACACCGGGTCGGAGAGGAGCGTCACCCGGTGCTGGACGACGAGCACCCGGGGCGCCAGGGCCCGAGGGAGCGGCTCCTGAGGGGTCCGCCGGGAGGCCCAGTCGAGGTCGACGAGGTGGATCGTGAGGCCCGCTCGCTGGTACGCCTCGAAGGCCTCGTGGAGGTCGTCCTCCTCGGCGGCGGTGTCGTCGAGGCTCTCGACCAGGTAGACGATCCGGGAGATCCCCTGGGCGCGGAGCGCGGCGGCGTCCGGCAGGTCCGCGGGCGTCAGCACGTAGCGGTTGTCCACCACGTCGTCGTCCGGCTCGTCGGTGCGGAAGGCCAGCCGCCAGGCGTCCATCAGGAAGACCGGGCGACCCCCGCCAGCGCCCGGGAGCCGCGGCGGCATCGTCAGCATCGCCGCCAGGGTCTCCTCCGCCGGGATCAGCTCCTCCTCGGCGGGCCAGTTGTGGAAGGTCGGGACCGCCGACACCGGCTCGCTCGCCACGTGAGAGAGCGTCGAGCCAAAAGCCACGGAGGCCGCGCCCCGCAGGTCGACGAACCACGCCACGTCCGCCGGGAGCCCCTGCGTCGCCAGGGTCACGGCGGCGCCCCGGGCGCGGCGCACCACCTCCAGGGCGGCCACGTCCGGGAGCTCCAGGGTGGGCTCGCCAGAGAGCGAGGCAAGGAGGGTGTACTTGGCGAAGGGGGCCCAGGGGTCCGAGGCGGCGAGCTGCCAGCTCCGGAGTGCCTCCGCCGGCGTGGGCGCCCGGGTGGCCACCGCGGGAGGCACGTCCTCCGACCAGTAGGCGACGCTGACCGAGGGCGTCCAGGGGCGGCTGACGCATGCGGTGGACAGGAGCGCCAGCGGCGCGGCCAGGTGACGCCTCCGGATCACGACGCGACCTCGACGAGGACCGGCACGCAGAGCGCGTCGTGGGAGGCGTGGCTCTCCGGAGTGAGCCGGGCGAAGTACCCGACAAAGCGCCCGTCCAGCACGTAGACGCCCAGGGTCAACAGCCGCGGCCCCCAGGGCGTCGCCACCGGGCGCTGGGGGACGTAGCGCTGGGCGATCCACGCCTCCCCGGCCAGCTCCAGGCGCGCCGTGCCCTCGACCACCTCGGCCCACTCCAGGTCTGTATGGAGATCTCCCACAAATACCTCGTCTCCGACCCGTCCCAGGGCTCGCTTCAGCACCCAGCCCCGGCGGTCCGCCAGGAGCGCGGGGGCCGGCAGGCTCTCCAGGGCCAGGGTGAGGGGGAGGTGGCGCCGGGTGAAGGCGCGGTCCGGCTCCGGGAGGGCGTCGAGGTGGGCCCAGAGGCGCGCCAGCGAGCGCTTGGACTGGGCGAAGAGGGCGGCGAAGCTGGAGAGCGTCCGGAGGCGGCCCGAGGCGACCGCGGCGACCAGGTCCGGGAGGTTCCGCTGTCCCTCCATGCCCTCGACAGGGAAGAAGCGGTAGAGCGCGCCGATGGGGCGACCCCAGAGGCGGACCTGATCGCCGTCGAGGCGCGGCGCCGTCGGCGGGCAGAGGTACGCCGGGACGCCGAGGCGCCGGAGCGCCCGCTGGAGCAGGGCGCAGACCTGGAGGTCCTCGGCGTAGGCGGTGGCGTGGAGCAGCGCCACGCCGTCGCCCCGGGCCAGCTCCGCCAGGCGCCGGGCGGTGGCGTCGGTGACGGT